>NZ_JAIEZP010000001.1:2798181-3109090 GCF_019679475.1 Hyphomonas sediminis | reverse complement strand
ACCCATGAACAGGGTTTGGTGCAGGATCAGGAAGACGACCCCTGGAACAACTGTGCTGCCATAGCCTTCGCGCGTGTTGAACAAGGGGCGCTCTATGACCGTCAGGGGACTTGCTGCGGGCCGGCCAAGAAGGCGTGACTGGTCGACGGCCGATTCAAATGCGATCGAGCCAAGGGAGTTTGCTATACCGGAGAGTCCGGCACTGCTGCGTAAGAGATATGCGCCGTTGCCATAAAGGGAGACCTTGCCCTGGCGCCCGCGCCGGATGTCGTCGCCAAATCCTTCCGGGATCAGAACAAAGGCCGTGACCGTCCCGTCTTCTATCAGGCGCTCTGCCTCGCGTACGGAATGGACCCGGGCGACCACAAGCGATTGCTGGACGGCCTCGATCTTGACGGCGAGCGCCCGGCTGGGTGCGCTGTTGTCGAGATCTGCGACCGCGATCGGGATCTGCGTCGCGACCTGGCCGGAATAGGCCGACGGATAAAAAAACGAATAGAGGACAGTCGATCCGACCAGCAGCATCATGGCAGGCCGGTCAGAGAAAATCGTTTTGAAAGTCGTCAGGAAAGCGCGCCAGATCATCGGCGCCCCCAGCTGGCTGGCTGGCTGGCCGAACGGATGTAAGACGGCAAACCTATCACTCCTCCGGCGAGCGCCATGAACATCATGATACCGATATGCCCCAGCGAGACCGAGGGCGGGCTTGCCATGCTCCATTGTTCGGACAGGAGTTTTGCAAACCAGGTATAGGGCAGGATGGCGCTCCAGAACTGGGCAAAGGAGGATGCGGACTGGATCGGGAAGATTGCGCCTGCAAAGGCAAAGGAGGCGCCGGCATAAAGCCCGCTCATGGAGAGGGATTGCAGCATGGAGCGGGTCAGACCGACGATGAAGAGCGCAATCCCGGCATAGGCGGCATACATCGCCAGGTAGCCTGACATGATCAGCGGCAGGCTGCCATGGATTGGCCAGCCGCGAAGGACAGCGAGATAGGACGTGGCAAGTCCGCTCCAGACCATGAAGACCAGGCCATAAGGGGCGAGCTTGCCTGCAATGGCGCTGGCAGCACCTGGGCGTCCTGCCAGCCAGTCGCCGATCGTCCCGTCCCGGAGTTCGCGGCCGAGGGCGCCTGTCACGGCAATCATGAAAGCAAGGTGCAGGAGCGCCGGGTGCAGCAGGGAAACAAGCTGGAATTCGTAGCTGCGTTGCGGATTGAAAAGGATCGTCGTCTGGACGGTGACGGGGGCAGGTCGAGCCTGGCTGGTCCCGAACGCCGCAACGCGCTCGATGGCAAGCTTGGCCGAATAATCCTGTACGGCCGCCCGGACCGCGCGCAATGCCGATCCGGAGGCTGTGGAGTAGCTTGCATTGTAGAAGATGCTGATCGCTGCTGACCCGCCTTGCAGGATGTCGGACTCTGCCCCGTCGGGGATCATGACCAGCGCATAGGCCTTGCGTGTACGGACGTGTTCTTCTGCTTCGCCGAAGTCCGGGATTCTTGCCAGGACGCGGACTTCGGGCGCCGCATCGATCCGGTGCGCGAGCTCTCTCGACGCCTGCGTCTGGTCCTGGTCGACGATAATGATGGGAAGGTTCCGGATAACGCCGGAAGAGAATTGCATGGCTGGCAGTCCGAGCAACAGGAGTGGCATCCAGAGGATGACCACGCGGTCCCAGAAACTATGCCTCAGGAAAAGGATTTCCCGGCAGAAGGCGGAAAGGAATGCCCGCATCGCCATGACTCATTGCGGCCAGTCGAAAAGCACGGTCATGCCGGGGCGGAGCCGGTCGATGGGCTCTGTCGGGGCAAGCCTGACTTCAAAACTCTTGATGTCATAGCCTGTCGACTGGCGTGTGGCGCGCCAGGTCGCAAAATCTCCGGCGGGTGCAATGAATGTCACGCGGAAAGCGGCAGCCAGATTGCCGAGCGCCGGAACATGACCTGTGTAGACCGCGCCCTGTTTCAGGTCATTGAACTGGTCTTCCCGGATGAACACGGTAACCCAGGGATCCTGGACCTCGGTGACCATGAAGACAGGAAATCCCTGTGGCACGAGTTCTCCGGTCTGGGCGAGGCGCTTTCCGACCTCGCCATCGACGGGGGAGACAACCCTTGTTTCGGCAGCGGCGGCCTCCACTTCAGCGTACGCGCCGAGGGCCTGTTCGAGTTGGCCGCTTGCAGCGATCTTGTCCTCGGCGCGCGCACCGGCCAGGGCCTGGTCATATTGGGCCCTTGCTGCGCGTGCAGTTTGACGTGAGGCGATGGCATTGGCTTCAGCCTCGTCGCGCTGCTGGCCGGTGGTGACGCCTTCGTCGAAAAGGCGCTGGATCCGGGCATAGGTCGCATCGGCGAGTTCGGCAGCCGATTCTGCCCGGCGCCATTGGGCCTCTGCGGCCCTTATATCTTCAGGACGGGTGCCATCCTGTGCCTTTGCCTCGGCAGCCTGCGCTGCCGTGACGGCGCCGCCAGCCTGTTTCGAGCGGGCAGCGACTTCAGGACTGTCGACTGTGAAGAGGAGCTGTCCGGCAGCAACCCTGTCCCCTTCGGCCACATGAAAAGTTTCGATGCGTCCGGTGACCTTGCTGGCGGCACGAACCTCCCGGGCGTCCACCATGCCCTGGGGTGATGTCAGCGGAACCGGGTCTTGAGCCAGCCGGGCAGGGCGTTTAGCCTTGGAATATGAGCAAGAACCCCTTCCGGTACTTCAAGACCTCGCCCGAGATCATCCAGCTTGGCGTGCTGATGTATGTCCGATTTCCCCTGTCGCTTCGCAACGTCGAAGACCTACTGCACGAGCGCGGTATAGATGTTTGTCACGAAAGCGTGCGTCTCTGGGTCGATCGATTCGGGACATACTTCGCAGATAAAATCCGTAAGCGTAGGTCTGA
Source organism: Hyphomonas sediminis (assembly GCF_019679475.1). NCBI lineage: Bacteria > Pseudomonadati > Pseudomonadota > Alphaproteobacteria > Hyphomonadales > Hyphomonadaceae > Hyphomonas > Hyphomonas sediminis. The sequence goes on along the minus strand of NZ_JAIEZP010000001.1, from coordinate 3,106,198 downwards.
GGCGATGCGCCGGGTCAACCAATGGCGTTGGCACCTGGATGAGGTCTTCGTGAAAATTCGAGGCGAGACCCACTACCTGTGGCGTGCGGTGGATCACGAAGGGGAGGTGCTTGAAGCGTATGTGACGAAGAAACGCGACAAAGCTGCAGCCTTGAAATTCCTCAGAAAAGCCATGAAGCGATATGGCAATCCTCAGGTTGTGGTGACCGACAGGCTTCGCTCGTATGGTGCCGCAATGCGCGAAATTGGAAACGCGCACCGCCGCGAAACCGGCCGCCACCTGAACAACCGCTCCGAAAACTCGCACCAGCCTTTCCGCCGACGAGAGCGAGCCATGTCCCGTTTCCGGCGAATGCGAAGTCTCCAGAAGTTCGCGTCAATACATTCGTCTGTGTACAATCACTTCAACCATCAAAGGAATATCGAGAGCAGGGCCAGGTTCAAATCGCTACGTGACGCCGCTCTTCTCGAATGGCGCGAGCTTCTCGCTGCCTGAGGCCCGCTCGCGCGCGACTATCAGAGACGGGTTCGTATTCGTCTGACAGCGCCCTTCCGGGTCCTTGAACTGATCCTGACGGCGCCCGTGGTCGTCGCCAGCTGGATCAGCCTTCAATACTACGGATCTGCGGTTGCGCCGGATATCTTTGGCGGCGGAAACAAGGTGTTGCACAATGTCGTCGGCGGTTTTGGCGTGCTTGAGGGCAATGGCGGCGTTCTTCGTACCGGCCTGCCGATCCAGTCCGTTCATGACGGCGAGAAACTGGCCCATGATCCAATCCGGTTGACGGTTTGCGTCGCCGCGCCGAAAGCGGCGATCAGCAGCATACTCGCGCGCCACCCGAATGTCCGCGATCTCTTCGAGAATGGCTGGCTTCATCTTTACACGGTCGATGATGCAGGCAGCCTCGCCGAGCGCTATTGCGGCGAACTCAACTGGGAGCCGGCGCCCTTGCGGGAGCGCGCCGACCGCGCCGCGGCCGCATGACGGCGCCCTTGTATCTCGACCAGTTGGAAAGCGAAGCCATACAGATCCTGCGAGAGGGCGTGGCAGAATCCGAACGGCCCGTCCTGCTTTATTCGGGCGGCAAGGATTCGACAGTTCTGGCACATCTGGCGCTTCGGGCCTTTTACCCGTCGCCTCCGCCCATGCCTTTGCTGCATATCGACTCGACCTGGGAATTCCGGGACGTGCTCGATTTCCGAAGTCGCTTTGCTGCAGAGAACCGCTTTGAACTCGTGATCCATCACAACGAGGAGGGACGCGAGGCCGGCCTCAATCCCATCGAGCATGGATCGCACTATACCAGCGTGATGCGAACCGACCCCCTGAAACAGGCGCTCGAGGCCGGCCGGTACGATGTCATTTTTGGCGGTGCGCGCCGCGACGAAGAAGCCTCCCGCGCGAAAGAGAGGATCGTTTCCGTTCGCGGTCGACGTCATAGCTGGGATCCCAAACAGCAGCGCCCTGAACTCTGGAATAACGACAACTGGCGACGCCGGCCCGATCAGACCCTGCGCGTATTCCCGCTTTCAAACTGGACCGAGTTTGACCTTTGGGCGTGGATTCTGACCCGGAACATCGGCCTTTGCCCGCTTTATTTTGCGGCGGAGCGTCCCGTGGTATTCCACAAGGGGCAGTGGATCGTGATCGACGATCCGAAACGGGCGGAAAAACTGGGATTGGGCGCGCCTGAACCGCGAAAGGTCCGGTTCCGCTCACTTGGCTGCTGGCCCGTCACTGCCGCAACGGAATCGGGGGCCGAGACGCTGTCGGCGGTGGTCAGGGAGACGCTTCAAAGCAAGAGATCCGAACGAAATGGCCGGATCGGCGACGAAGGCACGCTCGAACATCAGAAGCGTGATGGATATTTCTGATGCAAGGGCTTGCATCCGCCTTTGCCGGACGCCGCGCGGTCCTTGCCACCATGCACGGCAAGGAGCGCGCCATTGGCCCCGCGTTCCGGGACATCCTGGGCATCGACATCGAAGTGCCCGGTGATCTCGACACAGACCAATTGGGAACGTTTTCAGGCGAGATCGAGCGGCCAGGCAGCATGGATGAGGTGCTTGTCGCCAAAGCCCGGCTTGGATTGAAAGTGCCCGGGCTGGATCTTGCTATTGCGAGCGAAGGCAGCTTCGGGCCGCATCCTCAAATGCCCTTTATCCCGGTCGGCCTCGAAAAAATCGTGCTGATCGACGCGAAAAGCGGTCTCGTCGCGATCGATCAAAGTGTCGATCTTTCACCCACTTATGTGAGCTGGGAAACCAGATGCTTGACCGATATTGCAGATCAGGTTCGTGCGGCCGGGTTTCCCGATCAAGCGATGATTGTGCGGCCACACATTTTCCCTGCGAGTAGAGCTCAGAGGGGCCTACAGACCTTAGAGAACCTGGAAGCGGCGATCGTGCAAGCGGCCCGTGTTTCGAGCGATGGCCTGGCGTTCGTTCAGACCGACATGCGCGCCCACTTCAATCCCAAACGGATGATGTCCATCGGGTCGCTGGCGAGAAAATTTGCAGGTCGCCTTTCGCGGACATGTTCCATGTGTGCGGCGCCCGGCTGGGGTGTGAAACGAACTGAACAAGGACTACCCTGCAGCTGGTGCGGAGCACCGACGCAATGGGTACTATATGAAGTTCTGGGCTGTTACGCCTGCGACAATGAACGGCCTATGCCGCGGTCAGACGGGTTGACGGAGGCAGATCCAGCGCACTGCCAATATTGTAATCCTTAGTTCACGGCCGCCGGCCGCATTCGCGCATAAGCCAGCACTAAGCGGCGTTCTGTTTCTGTCTTTCGCTATAGGCCAGCCTATGACCGCCTTCGGAGAAGTTCGGCTTCGTTTGGGCGTTGTCAAAGGAACCAGCCTTGAGGTGATCAATCCTGGCGTTTAGCTTCGGATGATGAAAAAATCACCGTTCCGCTACTTCAAGACATCGCCCGAAATCATCCAGCTTGCGGTGATGATGTATTTCCGTTTCTCGCGGTCGCTGCGCAATGTTGAAGACCTGCTTCACGAGCGCGGGATCGATATTTGTCATGAAACGGTCCGCCACTGGGTCGATCGGTTCGGTACTTTCTTTGCCCGCAAGATCCGTAAACGGCAATCCGCAGTTTTTTGTGACAGATCGTTGCCACTCATACAGTGCTGCAATGAAGATGACCGGGAACGAATTGCGCCAGGAGACTGGCCGACACTTCAATAACGGGGGCCGAAAACTCACACTTGCCGTTTCGACGAAGAGCGCGGGCGATGTCCCCTTTGCGGCGCGTGCGAAGTTTACAGAAGTTCGCCTCGCTCCATTCCTCAGTATACAATCACTTCAATCTCGAAAGGCATTTCTACTCCCGCTCAAATTTCAAGAAGAACCGTGACGTCGCGCTTCGCGAATGGCGCGAGCTGATCGCTGCCGCTGCGTGAGACCTGCGTGTCCGCGAAAAACAGAGAGTGGTTCGAGCTAGTCTGGCAACTCCGTGGATCCGCATTCAACGTCCAGAAGAACCGCCAGGTCGAGATAGGCGGCCTGACGCTCGGTCTCATGCCCAGCCAGAACGCGTGCGGCTTCCGCCAGACGGCGGCGCACGGGAATGATCTCATCCAGTCGAACCTCACCGAGGTCATAGCCGGCCTGCATTCGGTCAAGCGCGCTGGCTGTCAGGTCGAGCGTCGCCTTGGCGCCGGCCAGAAGGCGGTCTGAGCGGTCATACCGGTGGCGCGCTTCCAGAATTCTGGCGTCAAGGTCCAAAGCCCTGCGGCGCTGCTCGGCTTCAGCAAGCCTTGCGACCGCCGATGCTTCGCTGACCCGACTGCTGCGCGATCGGCCACCAAGGGGAATAGAGACCGAGGCCACAATCGCGGTCTCATCCCCGCCAAATTCATTTCGCAGGCCGACACCGAAGGTCGGATCCGGGCGACGCTCGGCATTGGAACGGCGCAGTAGCAACCTTGCGCGTTCGGCCTCCAAGGCGGCCTGTCGGGTGGCGGCTGCCGGGGCATCGCTCTGAGCCAGCATGGCGGCGACGCGGTCGGGGCCGAGGTCAAGCCTGGGGGGGGCTTCAGGCAAGCTCAGGCCAGGATAGCGCTGCAGAAGCCCGGCACGTGCAGCCTCAACGCGAAGACGGTCATCCCCGGCGATCAGCTGCAGGGCTCTGGCTTCGGCAGCCAGAAGGTCCGCCTCAACCTGCCGGCCAGAGCCTGCATCGACCCTTGCCTGAGCCAGCCGGGTCAGTTCGTGAGCACTATCAGCCAATTGGCTTGAGGTTTCGGTCAGGGCCGCCCAGCGCGCCCATTCATTCCACAAGCCGACAAATGCCAGTCTTTCCTCGTAGAAACTCAACTCCCGGCGGGCCGCCGCAATGTCCTGTTCCACGCTCGCCAGTGCGCGATCAACCTGCCGCTTTTCAGGCAGGCGAACCGCGCGGGTCAGGTCGAGGGACCATTCACTGTAGCCCATATCCGGAACCATGGCCGCTTCGACGCGCCGATACCCGCCAGATGCGGTCAGTTCAAATTCATAGGGCCCCGCAACCAATTGCTCCCCGACGGATTTCGACCTTTCGATGTCGGCCCGGGCAATTTCGGCAGCGGGCGTCGCGGGTATGGCATCTTCCATGAGTTGGAAAACGAGAGCGTCCTGCGCGACGGACGGCCCGCCTGCGCAAAAGAGGCAAAGCGTTGCAACGACGAAGAAACGCATTGTCATTTCAACCGTCCAAACTCGAGGATGGGCTCCACCCAATAGGCGATGTTGGGCCGCGGGCAAGCCTGCCGGACCGCTTCGAGGATCGGGGCGATTTCGCGCTCTGGCACGACCATGAGCACGGTGACCACCCGCATCGCGCCACGCACGCGTTCAGCGGCCGTTGGAAGGTCGGCGCCATCGCCGCGCCCTTCCCCGGTCAGCACGGTGTAGCCGGCCAGGGCCGGCTCAATGGCGTCAAGGCAGTCCATCAACGTAACCTGGATCAAAGCGGGTGCGACAAGCGTCAGCTTGCGAAGGGTCGTGTCCATTGGACATCTCCGGCGTGTAGCGATGGGGCGGATTTGTCGGCGCCGAACTGGCGATAGAGCACCGGCAAGAGGTACAAGGTCAGAAGTGTCGACGAGCCCAATCCTCCCATGACCACGATGGCGAGCGGGCGTTGCAGTTCCGATCCCGGACCACTGGCAAAAAGCAATGGTGCAAGACCAAAGGCGGCAGTCGTCGCCGTCATCAGCACGGGCCGAAGGCGGCGGACCGAACCGATCTGGACCGCCTTCTCAAGGGGATGACCAACGAGGTGCAGATCGTTGAAACAGGTGACAAGAACCAGCCCGTTCAGCACCGCCACGCCAAGTAGTGCGATCAGGCCAACCGATGCCGGCACTGACAGGTATTCCCCCGAAAGGCTCAGCGCGATGATCCCGCCGACAAGGGCAAACGGGATGTTGAACAGGATGAGGAGCGACTGGCGCAGGGATCGCAGGGTGACAAACAGAACGATGAAAATAAGTCCGATCGAAAGCGGGACCATCAGTATGAGGCGCGCCGAGGCGCGGCGTTGATTTTCAAACTCACCTCCGAACTCCAGCGTGTAACCAGTCGGCAAGTCGATCTGCTCGCTTACTCCACGCTGAGCGTCATTCACGAAGCTGACCAGATCCCGGCCCTCGACAAAGGCTTGGACCACAGCGTAGCGCGAGGCATTTTCCCTGGCTGCCGCAGCCAGGCCTGACACTCTTTCGATCGTGGCAACTTCATTCAAGGGCACACGAATGCCCTGCGGGTTGACCAGGTTGATCTGCGAGACATCCGGGACGCTGCTGGTCACCTCACGATCATATCGCACCAGTATGGGCGTTCGCCGGCCAGGCTCGATGATTTCGCCGACCGTCACGCCTTCGAACCGTGCGCGAAGCTCTTCCTGAATATCGACAACGGTAAATCCATAGCGCCCGGCGCGCTGGGGATTGATGTCGATCTGGAGGTATTCAGAGACGTCGTTGGACGTTGTGAACACATCGGAGGCTCCCGGAATACCGGCGACAACTGATTCGATCTGCCCGGCCAGATCGGCCAGAGTGTCATAGTCGGTGCCGAAGATTTTGATGGCCAGATCACCGCGCGAGCCAGTCAGCAGCTCGGACACCCGCATCTCGATCGGCTGGGTAAAGGCCGTTTCGATGCCGACGAAATCATCGACGACGGACCGGATCTCGCCGACAAGCCAGTCGGTGTTCGGTCCGCGCCAGGTCTCGCGTGGGGCAAGCTGCAGGAACATGTCACTTTCATTCAGGCCCATCGGGTCCAGGCCGAGTTCATCGGAACCCACGCGCGCGATGACATGCTCGACCTCAGGTACAGCCGCAAGAATGGCGGCCTCCATCCGCAGATCGTCTGCCTCGCTCTGGTTGAGCGTGATCGAGGGGAGCGAGGCGGCCTGCATCACGACATCGCCTTCATTCATGGTCGGCATGAAGGTCTTCCCGGTATTCTGGTAAGCGACCACCGCAATCACGGCACTGATCGCCGCCAGCGCGTAGATCAGCGAAGGGCGTTTCAGGACGATACCAAGTGTCGCTTCATAGGCGGGTGTAAGCAGTCGCATTACGACTGTTTCGCCGCCGGCTTTTCGTTTCAGGAGATAGGACGCCAGAACCGGTATCAGTGTGAAAGCCAGGAGCAGAGCCGATCCCAGAGCGAAGACAATCGCAAGCGCCACCGGTGCGAACAGCTTTCCCTCCAAGCCCTGAAGGGTGAGCAATGGCAGGAAGACGAGACAGATTATGAAGACTCCCGACGAAGTCGGAAGTGCCACTTCGCTGGCCGCACGGTAAATGACATGGAGCGGGTTCGCCTGCCGGTTCATCCGCAACCGCTCCACCGCATTGTCAGCCACGACAATGGCGCCGTCCACGATCATGCCAATCGCGATGGCGAGTCCGCCAAGGCTCATCAGGTTCGCGGTCAGACCGAAGATGCGCATCAGGATAAAGGTCGCGAGCATCGCTGCAGGAAGGATCAGACTGACAACAAGTGCCGCGCGCCAGTCCCCGAGAAACAGGATCAGCAACAGAATCACGAGGCCAATGGCGATCAGGAGTGCCTCTGTAACAGAGCCAACAGCCGTCTCGATGAGTTCGGCGCGATTGTAGAATACCGACACCGTCAAGCCCTCAGGAAAACTGTTCTCCAGTTCGGCCAGCTTCGCTTGAACCTCCTGCACAACAAGTCGTGCGTCCGCACCGCGCCGCGATACGATAATGCCCTGTACGGTCTCTCCGAGGCCGTCACGCGTCACCGAGCCATACCGTGTCAGCGACCCGGTTTCGACGCGGGCGACATCGCTTATCCGCACGACAGTTCCGTTGCGCTCGGTGATCACTCGTTCGGCGAGGTCCTGTACTCCGCTCGCCGCTCCCACTGATCGCACGACGAGGGCTTCTTCACCTTCACTTATACGGCCTGCCCCATCATTACTGTTATTCAGCTCCAGAGCTTCGCGAAGCATGGACAGGCTGATGCCCGACGCCGCCATGGCCGCCTGATCGGGCACGACCGAATAGGTTACGACCCGGCCGCCAAGCGCATTGACGTCGGCGACACCATCAATGCCGCGTAAGGCGGGCCGGATCGTCCAGTCCAGCAGGCTGCGTTTTTCCTCAAGCGAGAACGCGTCGCCTTCGAGGGTAAACATGAAGATCTCGGATAAGGCGGTTGAAATCGGCGCAAGGCCACCATCAACCGTCCCAGGAAGGTCCTCGCGCACAATCGCCAACCGTTCGGAGACTTGTTGGCGCGCCCAGTAAATGTCCGTACCATCGGTGAAGTCGATGGTTATGTCGGCAATGGCATATTTGGCCTGGGCCCGCATGATGACCTGGTTCGGGATACCAAGCAGCTCGGCTTCCAGGGGGCGCACAACCCGGGACTCGACCTCCTCCGGCGTCATGCCTGGCGCCTTCATTATGATCTTCACCTGCGTCGGCGCGATCTCTGGAAACGCATCGATCGGGAGCTTCAGGGCCGCATACCCCCCGGCGGCGAAAAGGACCAGGGCCGCGCCGAGAATGAAGACGCGCTGGGTCAGCGAAAAGGCAATCAGGCGGTCTAGAAGCCCCATCACTCCGCCTCCAGAATATTCTTGAGCGCGGCAAGGCCCGAAACGACGACGCGGTCACCCGCCTTGAGGTCACCCGAAACAAGGGCAACCGAGCGGTCCTGCGAGACGATCTCAACCAGGATGCGTTCCACGCCGCCGGGCCGGTCAACAAAAACAGCCGCTTCGGCACCAAAGCGGACGATGGCGCGCGCTGGGACTCTGTAGGCCGCCTTACCAGGGGCCCCGTCAGAGAACGCCACATCGACGAGTTGCCCAACCCGCCAGTTGCGCTCTTGCGGCAGGATCACATAGACATCCACCGAGCGAGTGACCGGATTGATCTGAGGATCGAGCGCGACGATTTCACCGGTCTCGCCTGTGGCTTCAAGGCGAACCGAAACGCCCGTCGCCAGTCCTGCGGCGATGTCTTCAGGCACTGCCACCATCATCCATTGGCTGTCACCGGCCCGGATGATCACCACAGGCTCCGCGCGGTCCACAGATTGCCCCGGCGCGACAGGCAGCTGCACGACGTCTCCGTCTCTCAAAGCCGTTAGAATAAACTCGCCCGAACCTGAAGCCGGCTGCACGATCGAAAGACTTCTTCTGAGCGTTTCATAGGCGAGTTGCGCCGACGCCGCGTCGTGACGCGCTTCATCAATTTCCTGCTGCGACCTCAGGCCCAAGGTGCCAAGTGTCTCCGTTCGCTCGGCAAGTTCGCGTAGATGCGTTGCATTGAGAGACCGTGTTTGAAGGTCCGCGCGACTGGCCTCATAATCTGGGCTGTAGAGGCGTGCGACGGGGGTGCCCGCAGTCACGGTGGATCCCGGAACGACGAGCAGTTCGACAAGCACCGAGTTAAAGGGTGACGTGACGGGTGTGCTGTCGCCGGGGGGAATGATGACATTCCCTGCGAATGTGCGTGCTCCCGGGCGGTTCAGGGCGGAGCTCACAGAGACTGTTTCAATACCAAGTGCCTTGCGTTGCGCAGCCGTGAGTTCGATGCCCTGAGCAAGAGCGGCCCCGTTGCCGATCAGGACGAGCATAACCGAAATAATCACTGCAAAAATGCGCATTGTCCGCAGAAGCCCCAGGCAATGTTGGATATCTTCCGCCTGCTATCAATTCTCGCTGACGTGAGACTGACAGGGCGCCGAACCGCGTTCAATTTCTGCTGAGCTGCGACAATCAAACACTCAAATGAGACGGAAAAATGAGGCGAAGTCCGTTCGCGCCTGGACGACAGGTCTGCAACTCGCCCCCATGGGCTTCGGCAATGCGGTCGGCGATGGCCAGCCCGAGGCCTGCGGCCCCGCCAGGTGCACTGTCAGCGCGCACGCCGCGGGCCTTCAGATGTTCGAGCGCGGTCGGATCCAGACCCGGCCCATCATCGAGAACACTGATCATTGGCCCGGGACCCGCGACAACCACAATCTGCCCGCCAGGCGGCGTTGCCCGGATCGCGTTGCTCACCAGCGTGCGAACGGCTGCGGCGATCGCCTCCTCAAGCCCCGTGATGAACGCGGCGTTCACCGTCTGGCAGGAGAGTTCGCGTCCGGCCTCGATCGCAGACGGCGCCAGTTCCTCAACAATTGAGCGGACCAGTGATGAGGGATCGATAAGGAAACTCGGCCCGGCGATCTCCGCTGCATTGCTGCGCGAGAGCAGGAGGAACTGGTCGATCATGTCCGACAGGGAACGGATGTGGTCACGAAACCGTTGGGCATCCGTTTCCGAGAGCTTGTCGAGTTCAAGCGCGAGCAGGGCCAGTGGAGTCTTGAGCTCGTGCGCCGCGTCCGCGGCAAAGGCTTCCTGACGCCTGGCATGTCCCGACAATCGCTTGGTCAACCCGCTCACAGCCCGGACAAAGGGGCGAAGTTCATTCGGGAATTCTGCCAGATCCGGATCGTAACTCTTGAGCTCGGCGGCGGCCTGGCTGATCTCCTTTGCAGTTTCGGTGAGTTCGGTCTCCACCTGTCGGACAACCAGAACGGCTCCGGTGGCGAAGAGGACCAGAAAGACGACCAGCGGCAGGATCACATGTTCGAGGATTTCAGCCCGGGCCGTCTCATTCGAAGGCGCCGACGATGAAAGGAGATCGTATTGCAGCACGACAGTGATCGCCAGAACACACGCGCCGATGAGCCCGGACACGGCAAAGCCTGTCAGCAATCGAAAGCGAATAGACCTCATGCGACTGTCCGCTGACCGAGATAGTAACCGACGCCCCTGACAGCGTGCAGGATGTTTTCCGCGCCCGCCTCCGACAAACGTTTTCGCAGACGCGACCCCAGCGCCTCCAGAGCATTTGGCGTCACCGCTTCATCGGCGCCATAGACCGCCGCTTCGATCCGCTCACGAGGCACAACCCGGCCGCAATTGCGCAACAGGATTTCCAGCATTTGTAGTTCCTTCCTTCCCAGCGCGATGGGAACCGCCCCGTACCAGACTTCGCGTGTGGCGAGTTCCAGTATCAATTCGTTGCATGACAGGCGCACGCGCTCCCTTTCTCCGGGACGGCGCATGATTGCGCGAAGGCGCGCGGCGATTTCCTCGGCCTCGGCAGGCTTGACCAGATAGTCATCGGCACCGGTATCGAGCCCCTTGACCCGCTCGTGAAGCGTGCCGCGCGCTGTCAGGACCAGCACTGGCGGGCGCGATTTCGGCAAAGTCGCCAGCCAGTTCAACCCGTCGCCATCGGGCAGGCCAAGATCGAGGAGAAGCGCATCATAGTGACTGGATGCGATGAGGTGCGCCGCATCGCCCAGACCGGCGGCCTGATCGGCATCGATACCGCGCACGCCAAGCCGCTCGACAAGGAGCGCACGCAGGGCCTGATTGTCCTCAATGATCAATATCCGCATGGGTTACTCGTTTTTTTATCACGTATCCTGCATCTTACTGACATGCCGCTGACAATGGTTTTTTACTAATCAAATCTGTAGGAGGGTTGACCCGATCGGCATCTACTCTTGGCTTCAGGTATCAAGGACAGATGTCAGAGACATAAATGGCCTGGACGAGACTCCATAAACAGGTCTTGGGCGAGGGTGGGCGTTGTGGCATTGTCAGGGCAAACGGCCTTGAGGCGTAGGGCAGGGGCGTTTAGCCTCGGAAGATGACCAAGAACCCGTTCCGCTACTTCAAAACCTCGCCCGAGATCATCCAGCTTGCGCTCATGATGTATGTTCGATTTCCGTTGTCATTGAGGAACGTTGAAGACCTGCTCCATGAACGCGGCATCGACATTTGCCACGAAAGCGTGCGTCTCTGGGTCGATCGATTAGGGACATATTTCGCAGATAAAATCCGTAAGCGGAGATCTGAGGCGATGCGCCGGGTCAACCAATGGCGCTGGCACCTGGATGAGGTCTTCGTGAAAATTCGAGGCCAGACGCACTACCTTTTGGCGCGCTGTGGACCATGAAGGAGACGTACTGGAAGCCTATGTCACGAAGAAGCGCGAGAAGGCTGCGGCGTTGAAATTCCTGAGAAAAGCCATGAAACGCTATGGAAACCCAGAGGTTGTGGTGGTAGTGTCAGGGCAAACGGCCTTGAGAAGGCAATTCCAGAGGCGTAACCTCGGTAAATGGCCCAAAATCCGTTTCGCTACTTCAAGACCTCGCCTGAAATCATCCAGCTTGGCGTGATGATGTACATCCGCTTTCCGTTGTCGCTTCGCAATGTCGAAGACCTCCTTCATGAGCGAGGTATCGATATCTGTCACGAAACGATCAGGCAATGGGCCGACCGTTTCGGCACCTATTTCGCGAACAAGATCCGTAAGCGGAGGTCGGAGGCGATGCGCCAGGTGCCGCAGTGGCGCTGGCATCTGGACGAGGTCTTTGTGAAGATCCGCGGCGAGACGCATTATCTGTGGCGTGCGGTCGATCACGAAGGGGAGGTGCTTGAAGCGTACGTCACGAAGAAACGCGACAAAGCTGCAGCCCTGAAATTCCTCAGAAAAGCGATGAAACGGTATGGTAATCCAGTGGTAGTCGTCACGGACAAGCTCCGCTCCTACGGTGCCGCGATGAAAGAGATTGGCAATGTACGCCGTCGCGAGACGGGCCGCCATCTCAACAATCGAGCTGAAAATTCACACCAGCCATTCCGGCGACGAGAGCGCGCGATGTCGCGCTTCAGGCGAATGCGAAGTTTGCAGAAGTTCGCCTCAGCCCATTCGTCTGTACACAATCATTTTAACCTGGAGAGGCATCTCTACTCGCGATCAACCTTCAAAGCTAACAGGAACGCCGCTCTTCGCGAATGGCGCGACCTTCTTGTAGCCTAGCACCTGCGTGTGCGCGAATTTCGGAGACGGGTTCGCATTAGCCTGACACCACCGCCAGTCATTTTCAGATTTTGAGATAGTTCCGTTAGGGACCCCCAAAACCCCGCAAACAGGCGGGGTTTGGCGCGAGGCTGCGGTCTCCGTTTTCCGTATCAGCGAATTTTTTGGCGCTTATTGGCGCCTCGTCTCTGTTCGGCTTTTGCAACAGTTCCCTTATCGCCATTTTCCCTGTTCCAGGCCAATTTACAGGGAATTTCCGCAAAAGATCAGGGAATGCCTCTGACAGGCCCGATAAATCGCCGTTCATTTCAGGGAGATGCGCGCAAATTCCCTAAACGCGGAACAGGGAATTTTCCTGGCCCAAACAGGGAAGGCCTTTGCAAAAGCAGGGAATGAGGTGGCGGTATCAGGCGCTGGTTGAAAAGCCGAGGTCTGCCCACTGATCATCCCAATCGAGCGGAATAGGATGGGTGATCAGCTTTGTGAGCGTCAGGTCGTGAGGCTGGCGACCTGCGAGGATCGCCTCGATAATACTGGGCGAGAGAAACGCCAGCGGCAAACGCTGACGGATGAAGGCGAGCGTGCAGCTGCGGCGCTCGGCGAGGGTGGTCATAGATGTGCCGGCGCGAAGCTCTGTTGCCCAGGCATGCGCCAGCGCAATGGCGCGGATCAATGTTTCATCCGTCCGGGATGTAACGCCGCCGATGATGAGACGGGCTTCGACGCCTCGGCGCTTGATCTGAAAGGGCGAGGTGAAGTTCAGAAATGATGCAGCCAATTCAGTTTCCTTTACCTTCAACCTTTCGGCCAGAGGTTTTGCGGCGATTTCCAGTTGGAGTTGCCCCTCTGAAATTTTGCATTGCGCGATGAGCTCCAGGGACTCGAGGTTCGAGATTGACGCCAACTTGGGCATACTTTGTTCAATGAGTGTTGCAGTAGGGCTGTGGAATATCTGAGGTCCGGCGGTGATGAGATACTCGCTGACAGCCTGGGCAAGCTGGGTTTCGAGCTGCTTGGCGGGCAGGCGCCAGCCATCGGCGCGGTTGCCTCTGCCTTCGAGAAGGCGAGACGACACATAGTAGCGATAACGCCGAGGGCCTTTGCTCGCATGAGACGGCGTGAGCCGATCGCCGGTTTCATCGACCAGCTTGCCAGTCAGTAAGGGGCGATTGCCAGATGCGCTTCGCCGGCCAAGTTTATCTTGCGCGCCAAGCTTTGCCTGAACCCGGTCCCACAGCGCCTCATCGATGAGCGGCTCATGCAAACCGTCGTGGACTTCGCGCTTGTGGCGAATGCGACCAACATAAATTGGATTACGCAGCAGGAAATGAATGTGACCGCGCCTGAGCGACTCGCCCCCGACTTTTCGGCCATTGCTGAAGGTCCGGGGTTTGGTTCGGTAGGCATTGTCAGCGCAACCGGGGTTGAAGCGGCGAAATCCGGGGCTTAGCCTTTGGAAATGGCCAAGAACCCATTCCGCTACTTCAAAACGTCGCCCGAGATTATCCAGCTTGGCGTGATGATGTACGTTCGATTTCCGCTGTCATTGAGGAATGTCGAGGATCTTCTCCATGAGCGAGGCATTGATGTTTGTCACGAAAGCGTCCGGCTCTGGGTGGATCGGTTTGGAAATTACTTCGCGAACAAGATCCGAAAGCGGAGATCTGAGGCGATGCGCCAGGTTCCGCAGTGGCGCTGGCACTTGGACGAGGTCTTTGTGAAGATCCGGGGCGAGACGCACTATCTCTGGCGGGCGGTCGACCACGAAGGGGAGGTACTTGAAGCGTACGTCACGAAGAAGCGCGATAAGGACGCAGCGCTGAAATTCCTCAGAAAAGCGATGAAAAGGTATGGCAATCCGCAAGTCGTGGTGACGGACAAGCTTCGGTCATATGGCGCAGCGATGAAAGAGATAGGCAACGCGAATCGTCGCGAGATTGGCCGCCACCTAAACAATCGTGCTGAAAATTCGCACCAACCGTTCCACCGACGAGAGCGAGCGATGTCGCGCTTCCGGCGGATGCGAAGTCTGCAGAAGTTCGCTGCGGCCCATTCGTCAGTTCACAATCATTTCAATCATCAGAGAAACATCGAAGGGAGGGCCAGATTCAAATCACTACGTGACGCCGCCCTTCGTGAATGGCGCGAGCTTCTTGTTGTCTGATGCCCGCTCGCTTGCGAATTTCGGAGACGGGTTCGCATTTGTCTGACAGCACCATGTCGCGTTTCCGGCGACTGCGAAGTCTTCAGAAATTCGCATCTATCCACTCATCTGTATACAACCATTTCAATCTCGAAAGGCATCTTTACTCTCGGACAAACTTTAAAGTCAGACGCGACGCCGCGCTTCGCGAATGGCGGGAACTTCTTGTTGCCTGAGGTCCGCTCGCGCGCGAATATCGGAGACTGGTTCGCATTCGTTTGACACCACCCGTACTTTCGGCAAATGTCTGCCGTCTTCACGCCGCTCTCGTGCTCCCGGATCATCGCGATGATCTGCTCGTCTGTGAATCTGCTCTTGCGCATGTGTCATCCTCTCTAATCGAGAGAGTCTGCAAAATCATGGCCGGAATTCAGGGGGCTGGGTCAATCCTGATCACGGGTTCTGCCGGTGGCTTCTTCATCGTGGGTGTCGAAACCTGACGGAAAATAAACGTGGCTGGGCTGATCGTAGATCAAGAAGCTAGGAACAGGGTGATTCGGCATGGTGAGAAAAAAGCGTTGTAAGGCCAGGGGGGGCATTTAGTCGTTCAACTGCGGGCCCGTGGGGGTGCCGTCTGTCGGGGGCAGGTGGCTTGTTGCCTCCTTCACGTTTCCGGCGACTTCCTTGCGCAGTGCCTGGACCGCTGACTTGAGCCGTTCAGCCTCTGCCGGATACTCCCGCAGGAAGCTGAAGGACTCTTCCGGGTCCTTTTCCAGGTCAAACAGGAGCGCTGCGCCGAAATACTCAAACGGAACGTTCATTGTGCGGTAGAAAGTGTTCAGAACCAGCCGGAACCGCTTGTCGCGCGCAGCAACAATGTCATTGCCGTCGAAGAAGAAGAGAAGATCGTGCGGTGTGGACGCGCCGGAGGTCAGCATTTCTGTCAGGTCCCTGCCATCGATGACGCGGTCGTCGGGCAGGTGAGCGCCGGAAATGGCGGCAGCTGTCGGAAGGAGATCGATATTCATCGCCATTTCATGGCTGACACTGCCGGCCGGTATGCGCCCGGGCCAGCGTGCCAGGAAGGGCACGCGGAAGCCACCTTCATGCGTTTCTCCCTTGCGGCCCCTCAAATCCCCGGCGCTGCCCTCAAACCACGGGCCGTTATCGCTGGTGAATACGATCAGCGTGTTGTCTGCGACGCCGGCTTCGTCGAGCGCGTCAAGAATGATCCCGATCCCGGCGTCCAGCGTTTCGACCACATCGCCATAAAGGCCCGCTTCTGATTTCCCTGTGCGGTCATCGGAAACAAAGAGTGGAATGTGCGGGAAGGTTTCAGCGTAATAGAGGAAGAAAGGTTTGCCATTCCCCTCTTCAATGAAGGCTTTAGCGGCCTTCGCATAGTTCAGGCTGAGCTGGCTCTGGTCTGCCGGGCTCTGGATGATTGTCTTGCCTTCATAAAGGTCGAAGGGAGCCATGTCGTTTGAATATGCGACGCCATAAAACCAGTCGAACCCCTGATTGGTCGGCCAGAATTCATCCGTATGGCCGAGGTGCCATTTGCCGATCATGCCGGTCCGGTAGCCTGTGTCGCGCAGCATTTCTGCGATCGTTGTCTCGTCGGCGGGAAGTCCGTCCTGGGAGTGAGGAAAGATGACATGCTGCATCCCGGAGCGGATGGGATAGCGGCCTGTCAGCAATGCTGCCCGTGAAGGCGAACAAACGTTCGAACCGGCATAGAAGTCCGTAAGCTGGATGCCCTCCTGGCCGATCCTGTCTATGTTGGGTGTCTTGATCAGCCGGGAACCGTTGAGGGCGATATCACCCCATCCGAGATCATCTGTCAGGATAATGATGATGTTTGGCGCCGGCGGGGGCGTGCTCGTTGTTTCCGAATTCGCGATGCTGGAATTGGGCGAACCGGCGCAGGCGGCCGCGAACAGAAGTATGGCGGCCCAGCGGAAATATCTTGGTGGCATGACGGGGTCCTTCCCGTTGCTGAAGGGACGGGGCGGGCCAGCTTATGGGCTGCCCCGCCCCTGGTCAGGGAGGCGATCAGTACCGCAAGGCGAGTTTAGCGCCCCAGGTGCGCTGGGCTTCCAGTGTCACGAACTGAGCATAGCCACCGGTATCAAACGGCATGGCGACGATGGCTTCTGCAAAGTTTTCGTCAGTCAGGTTGCGCCCGAACACTGTGAAGGTTGCCCGGTCGTCCCAGAAGGTCACACCGACCTGCATATCCAGCAGGGTATAAGCGTCAATGACCGTGTTCGGATCATTGGCAAGACCGGACATTGTGTCACTGCGATATTGGGCGCCCAGTTGTACGAAGGCCTTGTTTTGCGCGGTCAGGTCGAAGTCATACCGGGCCAGCGCGTTGATCACCCACTCCGGGGAGTTTGGCAGGCGCTTGCCCGACAGATCCTGCGACCGGGGGGTGCCGGTGCATCCCTGCGCCGCAGTTTGCAGCTGATAGCAGGGCGCGCCGGTGAACTCATCGAACGTGGCCCTGGTGTAGGCAATAGCGGCTGAGAGGGTGAGATTTTCCGTTGGCAGGGCGGTAATTTCGCTCTCGAAGCCATAGGTTTCAGCTTTGCCCGCATTCGATACGTTGAATATGGAGGTGCCGGAGGGGCCCGGGACGAGGGTTTGGGCCTGGAAGTCCTCAATCTGACCGAAGAAGCCTGTGAAGTTCGTGACCAGGCGGCCATCTTGAGAGGTGCGCCGGATGCCTGCTTCAAACTGGGTCGGGATTTCTGCTTCCACAGTCGGCAGCGTGTTGCCGCTGACCGGGTTGATGGTCAGTCCCTGCACCACACCGGCAGACTTGTACCCGCGGGTGACTGTCGTGAAGAGGTTGGTGTTGTCGTCCACAAAGTACTGCGCGCCGAGCCGCCAGACGAGCGCGGTGTCATCGTCTCCAGCGCTTTGCACGCCATTGGAAACAGCTTGGCCCGCAAAGGGCGCGACGGCTCCATCCGAGATGAACTTCTCCTGGCTGCCCTCCACTTCGGAATTGAGTATCCGCAAGCCGCCAATCAGGGACAGCTTTTCGGTCACGGCATATTCGCCCTGACCGAACACGGCATAGTTGGTTTCGCTGAACTCTGATTCCAGCCGTGTGCCGACACGCGCGCCCGGCGGCAGGGCGCCCAGAAGGTTCAGGCCGGCGGTACCTGCCTGGATGTTGTTCTGGTCGATTTCCTGCGTGAAATAATAAGCGCCCAGCGTGTAGGTGAAGGCGCGGTCGCGTGGGGAAACAATACGGAATTCCTGGCTGAACTGGGCCTGGCTCAGGTCGCCGGAATTGATTTCCAGTATGGGCAGCGGCGTCAGGTCAGAATCGTTGTTATCAACACTGTCCCATTCGCGGTATGATGTCAGCGAGACGAACTCGAATTCGCCAAAGCTTCGGCTATATTCTGCGGCAAGGCCCCATGCGTCCATTTTGGAAGTGAACGGAGATTCCGATCCGATACTGAGGTTGTCAGGGCCCGGAACAATACCCAGGGCAGCCGACTGGTTCCGGATCGCGGGAACACCATAACCCAGAAGGCCGGTCCCGGCACCACCAGCCGATGCCTGCCGGTAAGTCAGCGCGCCGGCCGCCTGATCGCGCGTTACATAGTCGCCGCTCAACAGCAGGTCGGAACTGTCAGACAGCGCAAAGTTGACCTTCGCGCGCACACCCTGCTCATTGCGCTCGTTCACGCGCTTTTGCGGGGCGTTCGGGTTCACGTTCTTGATGTAGCCGTCCCGCGTGTTTGAGTAAGCGGAGAGGCGCGCCGTTATGCCGTCGGCGAGCGGGCCGGAAATCGCGCCATATGCATTGACCTCGTCATAAGAACCGTAGCCAAGATTCATCTCGGCGGTCAGTTCTTCTGTCGGCTTCTTGGTCACGATGGAAATAACACCGGCGGATGCGTTCTTGCCAAACAGGGTGCCTTGCGGCCCACGCAGAACTTCCACGCGCTCGACATCCGCGAAGTCGAAGATGCCGGCGCCTTCGCGGCCCATGATAACGCCATCCACGGCAATTGCGACGCTGCCTTCGATGCCGATATTAAACAGGCCAGTGCCGACACCGCGGATCGTCGTGGCGGATTGGCGCGCATTGACCCCGGAATTGAAGGTAACGCCGGGCGCCACATACTGGAGTTGATCGAAGCCGTCGATCTGGCGCGCCGCAAGGTCTGCCCCGCCGATGGCGGTGACGGAGATCGGGACCTGTTGAATGTTTTGCTCAACACGCTGAGCCGTAACCGTAACCGTGCCGAGGCGGCGATTGTCATCCTCAGGGGTTTCTTCCTGGGCCAGAACAATTGGCGCGAAGCTCGCAAGGGCAATGGTGAGCGCGGATGCTGTGAATAGTATTCGGTGCTTAGAGTGCATTATCTTTTTCCTCCCGGAAGCCTTAAAGCTTTCCCGGTGGAAAATTTCGACAATTGGAAAGTTTGTCAATGGGGGCGTTTAATCTCACCGTTTAGAAAAACGGGTTCACGCCTTGGCTTTGGTCCAGTCAGGCAAAGCAGGCCAGTGTTTCCGGTTTTTCGGCTTGTCGCGCAGAAGCAGGGCCAGCACCGTATCCGTGTGCGCCTCAATAGATTCCTCTGACAGAATATCGACCCCATAGACCCCCTTGATCGATTGGGCGAGGACGAACGGCATCTGGCATATTGCAGAGATCGAATAGAAGAGAGAGGCCAGCCAGACTTCAGGAAGGTCGCCTTCTTTCATGAGGTGGCGCAGGAACGGGGTCTGGGACTTATGGCTCTTGCGAATATATCCGATCATCCACTCGATACGGTCGCCTCCCTGAACCGATTCCATGATCATGATGCGAACATGTTCCGGATTGCGTGCGCAGTAGCGGATGTAGGTGCGCAGGAAGTGACGCAGGTTTTCCTGGGGAGACGCGCCCCTGGCGGCTTTCATCCCCTCACGCATTTCCTGCGAAAGGCGGTCGAACATGTTTGTCACCACCACCTTCCAGAGCTCTTCCTTGCTGCCGAAATGGTAGCGGATCAGTGTGTGCGTTACGCCGGCATCGGCGGCGATATCGCGCATGTTGGCCGTCTCGAATCCCTTTTCCGCAAAGGCTCTTCGCGCCGCGTTGAGGATATTTGCCCGGCTTTCCTCCGAGCGGGACTGCTGGGGCGCGCGCGACGATTTCTTGGCAGGTGTTTTCGCTCCGGCAGGCATCAGGAATTCCTTGAACAACAATACGCCAGCCTTCTTATCAGTGATTTCTTTACGTCCGGCTATTGCGAAAAAACTTTCCATGTGGAAAGCAACGTTGTCATACAAAAAAAGTTCGCATGGGAGGCGACAATGGCATCAAAGGACACCGTCCCTGACGCGCGGATTTCAGCGCTGCTGAGTGAGATGACGCTGGAAGAGAAGGTCTCCCTCATGGCGGGCCGCGATTTCTGGACCCTGCCGGCAATTGAGCGCCTCGGTATCCCCAGCCTGCGTGTTTCCGATGGCCCGACCGGTCTGCGGTCAGTCAACTCTGATGCGGCAACGGTCTTTCCCGTCGGGGTCGCGCTCGCAGCGACTTGGAACGAAAGGCTGATCGAAGAGGTGGGCGCGGCGATCGGGCGCGAGGCGATCGCGCATGATGTGGACGTCCTTCTGGCGCCGGCCGTAAATATCCAGCGCACGCCGCTGGGGGGGCGCAATTTTGAAACTTATTCAGAGGATCCGCGTCTCGCCGCGGAAATTGCGACCGCCTATGTTGCCGGTGTCCAGTCGCAGGGGGTCGGCACCTCGCTGAAGCACTATGCCGCGAATAATCAGGAGCACGAACGCATGAGCGGTAGCTCCGATATGTCGGAGCGCACGCTGCGTGAGATTTATCTGGCCGTTTACGAGCCAGTTGTCCGCCGTGCCAATCCGTGGACGGTCATGGGGGCTTACAACAAGGTCAACGGTGTT
The DNA here is from genome assembly GCF_019679475.1 of Hyphomonas sediminis. Taxonomy (NCBI): domain Bacteria; kingdom Pseudomonadati; phylum Pseudomonadota; class Alphaproteobacteria; order Hyphomonadales; family Hyphomonadaceae; genus Hyphomonas; species Hyphomonas sediminis. Next base: position 3,085,741 of record NZ_JAIEZP010000001.1, on the reverse strand, counting down.
TTCGCCTGCGAAAATTCATTCCTGCTCGAAGACGTATTGAAGGGAGAGTGGGGGTATGACGGCGTCGTCGTTTCGGACTGGGGCGCCACGAAAACAACCGTTGAGGCTGCCAATAGCGGGCTCGATCTCGAAATGCCTGGCCCTGCGCGTCATTTCGGATCGAGGCTTGTGGATGCGGTCCGCAACGGGGACGTCAGCGAGGCGGTCATCGACGATCATGCGGGCCGTCTGCTCCGTCTCATCATCCGCTGCGGCCTCCTGGATGGGAATCCCAAATCCGGCAGGGGCGAACTCGCCAGCGATCGCCACCGCGCATGCGCCCGTGATGCGGCGCGCCAGTCGATGGTGCTGCTGAAGAATGACGGTGATTTGTTGCCCGTATCTCCGGATGTGAAACGCCTCGCCGTTATCGGCCAGCCAGCTTATATGCCCGCCATCCAGGGGGGCGGCAGTTCGCAGGTCAGTCCGGACAGGATCGTCAGCCCACTGGATGGCCTGAAGGCCGCGCTTGGCGGGCAGGTGGAGATTGTCTTCGAGCGGGGGCTCGATCATGAGCCAGCGCCGCCTCAGATTGACTGGCGCCTTCTGTCTCCCGACGAAACTTTCACCCGTCAGGGGCTCACAGCACGATATTTTGCAAAACCAGGTTATGCCGGGCCGGTCGCGCATGAAGAGATCGACTGGCATTTTTCCAAGCTGGGCTTTGGCGGCAAAGTTCAGTCAGAGGATGACCTTTCCTTTTCCGTGGAGTGGTCAGGCTACTTCCGGCCGGAGCAGGACGGCGACTACGACTTCGTCATCTCCCATTCAAACGATGATGTGGAACTCAGTATCGGAAACGAAGTCCTGGTTGGTGAGGGTACGCCTTCCGAACGCGAACTCCTGTTCATGATCCTTCCGCTCAACCGCCGGGAAGCGCGTATGCGGTTGCAGGCGGGACGAACCTATCCCATCCGTCTGCGGTATTCCCAAAGCACTGAACGCGCCATCCGCGCCTTCAATATTTTCAACGTTTCCATGCGTACGCCCCGCCCGAGCCGGGAAGCCGCCCTTCGCGCAGCAGAAGACGCTGACATGGTGCTCCTCTTCGTCGGGTCCGGAACGACGGACGAAACCGAAGGGAAGGACCGGCGCAGCATGAAGCTCTCAGCCGGGCAGGATGACCTCGTTCGGGATGTGCTCGCCGCCAATCGGAAGACTGCCGTTATCGTCAACACAGGCGCGCCCGTGGAAATGCCCTGGGCGGGAGATGTTCCGGCGATCCTGCAGATGTGGCTGCCGGGCGGGGAAGGCGGATCGGCGCTCGAGGGCCTGCTCTCAGGCAAGGTGTCGCCTTCGGGAAAGCTCCCTGTCAGCTTCCCGCATCGCTATGAAGATAATCCCACTTATCCATTCTATCCGGGACACAAGTCCGCAGAGTATGGCGAGGGAATCTTCGTCGGCTATCGCTACTATGACAAAGCTGGCATGGACGTACAGTTTCCATTCGGACACGGACTGACCTACTCCCGGTTCGAAATCACCAGTCTCGAGGCGAAGGCCCACGCGGCCGGCCCCGCTGTCGAGCTTGCGCTGGATTTGACGAATACCGGTCAGGTCGAGGCGGCAGAGACTGTCCAGATATATCTGGAAGACCGGGCCACCCGGGAGGCGATGCCGTTGCGCCAGCTGCGCGGGTTCCGTAAGGTTTCGCTGCAACCTGGCGAAACGGCGCGCGTTACCTTCACCCTTACCCGGGAGGACTTTGCCTGGTTTGACATGCATGGTGGCGGCTGGGCGGTCACGCCGGGTGCTTATGTCGCGCATGCGGGATTCTCTTCACGTGACCTGCGCGCCCATGCTGGCTTCGAGATCGTGGCATGAGCAAACCGGGCGCCGAGAAGAAAGCCGGGCAAGTCCCCCTGAAAGCACGCATTGGCTTTGGTGTGGGGGATTTTGGTTTCCTGCTCGTCTGGCAGGGAACGGCCTTGTTCCTGATGTATTTCTACACAGATGTGCTGGGCATTTCACCGGCCGTCGCAGGCATGATCTACATGATCGCCATGATCTGGGATGCGGTGACCGATCCGGTCTTTGCGGCCCTTGCCGACCGCACCCGGTCACGGTGGGGAATGTACCGGCCGTGGTTGCTTTTTGGCGCTGTGCCGTTTGGTGTGGCCTATCCGCTGGCCTTCTCAGGCCCTGGGAATCTGGCAATCGATCCTGTGATCTGGGCGCTTGCAACGCATATTCTGTTGCGGACGGCGTATACGGTTGTTTCCATGCCGTTCAACTCATTGCAGGCGCGCCTCACCAGCGATGGTGAGGAACGGTCAATTCTGGCCGGCTTTCGAATGGTGGGGGCAGCATCCGGCGGCCTGGCAGTGGTGTTCCTTACGCCGGTTATCGTGCAGGTGTTCGGAGAGGGGCGGGAAGCGCACGCGTATTTTGTTTCCGCATGTATCAGCGGGGCATTGGCGACGCTGGCCCTGCTTTACTGTTTTTTTTCGATGCGCGAACCGGCAGCCGTTCCCGCCCGCTCGGAAAGCCTGCTCGGCGACCTAAAGTCGATCTTCCCGATGTTCCTGGCCAATCCGCCGCTCATCCGTGTTTTCGGCGTGATTATTCTTGGTTCGGTTTGTCTCGGCATGTTCGGCAAGAACATGCTCTACCATTTCAAATACGATCTGCAGAAACCTGAGCTGACAGTCATTGCGCTCGTTCTGCCTGCGATCCTTCTTGTGCTGACAGTACCGTTCTGGGTCTGGATATCAAAGCTCACGTCCAAACGTGTCTCGCTCTCTATCGGCACAGTCATGGCGCTTGCGGGATACCTGCTGTTCTTCGTCAACTTTCAAAATTGGCTCTGGCTCACATTCGGTTCGATCCTCATCATTGGCGCCGGTTCATCTGCTCTCGCCGTCATGTTCTGGGCCATGCTGCCCGACACGGTAGAATATGGTGAGGTCAAGACGGGGGTGCGCGCCGAAGCGAAGACTTTCGGTTTCGCGACATTTGCGCAAAAAGCTGCGACCGGCATCAATGCCGTGCTGCTGGGAGTGCTTCTTGGTGCCGCCGGATACCAGGCAAATACGGCGCTCTCGCCGGAGACGCTGACTAGCATGAAGGCCATCATGGCGCTTATCCCGGCGGCTGGTGCGGTCGGTATCCTGCTTCTCCTGCGCGGATATACGCTGGATCAGGCCCGCCACAGGGAGCTGGTCGCGATACTTGAGGCGCGCCGGGTCGCCGGTGGTTGAACTGATGCTGGTGTCGATACAGGTGGAATCCAGACGCAGATCCGGCCACGTCGTCACCTGTTTCGTTTGGATACACCCATCGATGTCAAACCAGATCTCCCATTTTTTTTGACAACGCGATCTTTTCATCGCCCAACGCCGCCTGGCTCTCTGTTTTGGAGCGGATGGGCCCGATTATCCGTGTGCGGTCTTAAAATCGCGGCGTTAGCTCGGAGGCCGCCAGAGTTCCGCGGGTAAAATACAGCATTGGGCTCAAGGCGGCCCTGCCGGCGAGATGAGCGGAATTGCTCTAAACGTCTCCGAACTGTGACGCGCTCCGGGGGCAGTGTCAGCGGAAACGGCCTTGAGGAGGCAGTTCTAGCGGCGTAGCCGTCGCAAATGGCCAAAAATCCATTCCGCTACTTTAAGACGTCGCCCGAGATCATCCAACTCGGCGTGATGATGTATGTTCGATTTCCGCTGTCATTGCGGAATGTCGAAGACCTTCTCCATGAACGAGGCATCGACGTGTATCACGAAAGCGTCCGTCTCTGGGTGGATGGGTAACGCCCATCGCCGCGAGACGGGCCGCCATCTCAATAATCGCGCTGAGAATTCTCATCAGCCATTTCGCAGTCGGGAGAGGGCGATGTCGCGTTTCCGGCGTATGCGAAGTTTGCAGAAGTTCGCTTCAGCGCATTCGTCTGTGCACAACCATTTCAATCATCAGAGACATATCGAAGGGGGCGCCAGGTTCAAATCGCCAAGAGACGCCGCCCTTCGTGAATGGCGCGAGCTTCTTGTTGTCTGATACCCGCTCGCTTGCGAATTTCGGAGGCGGGTTCGCATAGACTGACAGCCCCCTGTCACGTCAGCTTCAGATCAGATGACGGCGAACCTGGCTGGCAAATGCATCCAGGGCGAGGACGGTGGCAAAAATCACCAGCAGTATGGTTCCCACGTGCCCATATTGCAGCATGTCAAACCGGCCTTTCAGTTCCTGCCCGATGCCGCCGGCGCCGACGATGCCGATGACTGTGGCCATACGGATATTCCGGTCCACCACATAAAGAGTGAGCGCCACGAATGAAGGCACTACATTTGGCAGTACCGCAAGGCGAAGAACCGTCAGGCGGCTTGCACCCAGCGCGGTGAGGGCTTCCTGAGGGCGTATGTCGGCGGTCTCAACGTCGTCGGCATAGAATTTTCCCAGGAACCCGATGCTGTGAAGGGTCAGCGCAAGAATGCCGGCCACCGGCCCGAAGCCGAACAGAAGCACCAGAAACAGCGCGCTCACGAGTTCCGGGATGGTGCGCAAAAGCGATACTATGGAGCGCGCCGCCGTGCGGACTACAGGGTGGGGCGTAAAGTTGCGCGCGGCAAGCGGCATCAAGGCGAGACTGGCGAGCATTGCAAAAAGGCTTGCCCAGATAGCCATCTCTATGGATTGAAGCATCTTTCCGCAGACATAGAGCAGGTAGCCAAAGGGCTGTACCCGATACCGCTCGATGATCTCACGCGTCTCTATTTGCAGAGTTTCGGGGTTCAGCGCCGTTTCCTGCCGCGTCACCTCTTCAATGCGCGAGGGCCAGGCGCGCGGTTCACCGCCCGCTTCGAGGGGCGTTCGCTCGTCCATCACCAGCGGGAACATCTTGTCCTCAATCGAGGCAAGCCCTCGCCCGATCTGGGAGCTGTCAGGCCCCGCGCCGAGACTTCCCACATATTCCTGCACATTTCGTACAAGGACGTCCAGTTCCACGCGCGGCGCCGACCAGATGAGAAACACAAAGCAGGCCAGAACGGCCAGCAAGGTCCGGCTGCCATAGACTGGCTTCAATCGCCAGGCCTCTGGCGAATGAACACTCTCTGCAGTACTCTCGCTCATACGGTAACGCTCCGTTTGAGGATCGGTTCTGGAGCGTGGCTGCTGGCGGAAAGCGCGTGCGGCGTCCCGTCGAACTCTTTGCGGCCGGACCTGATGACCACAATACGGTCTGCAAACTCCCGCGCCAGGTCGGTCTGATGCAGCGAACAGAGCACCGGCACGCCGCGTTCTTTCGCCGTGCGCCGCAGAAGGCCGACGATGTCGCGCGAGGTTGCCGGATCAAGGCTGGCGACGGGTTCATCCGCAAGGATGACGGCCGGATTGCCCATCAACGCCCGGGCGATGCCTACACGCTGCCGCTGACCGCCGGATAGCTCCCGCGCCCGGCGGTTCACATGACTTTCGTCAAGGCCCACTTCAGCCAGAAGCCGGCAGGCTTCGGCTTTCACTTCAGGCGGATAGAGCCGCAGGATCAGCCGCCAGATCGGCAGTTCGCCGGCGAGGCCAGTCATGACATTCTGCACGACGCTCAGCCGGTCGATCAGCCCATGGTCCTGATGCACCATTCCCAGTTTGCGCTGGATCTGCCGGCGTGTGGCCCGGGAGAGTTGGATGCCCTGAAGCTCGATCTTGCCGGAAGAGGCCGGCACAAGTCCGGAAATCAGCCGCAACAGCGTCGACTTTCCCGAGCCTGACGGTCCAAGAATGACGCAGAACTCACCCGCGTAGAGGTCCAGATCTACCCCTTCAAGCGCCATCGTGCCGTTATAGGCAGCGCCTACGCCTGAAAGAGAAAGGATGACCGGTTGCCGACTGGGGCTGAGGTTATGCGCTTCCGTCACCGGTAAGTGCCCGCGCGCCGTACCAGCGCCGCCGTAAAGGCGCCATCCACCCCCGAGACCGGGCGAAAGGCTGTTTCAAAATCATCGTCAGTGATCGTAATATCGTAGCGGTCAACCCGCTTTCCGCCATAGCCGCGAATGTCATCGGCGGATACGCCCGGCTGTTGGTGCAGTGCGCCCAGCGCGGCGCGCAGTCTGGATTTTACGGCAGGCGGCAGCGCTTTGGCATACACCAGGGGCGGATTGGGAATAGGGGCCGAGCGCCCCACGATCCGGAAGCGGGAGGCATCAATCGCGCCCGAATTTGCGGCGCGTTCGAACGATATGAACGACGCAGCAGCGCCATCCACCAGGCCGTTGTCCAGAGCAACAAGCCCGCTGGTATGGCTATCCCCAATGCGAACCTGAAAAAGATCCTTTCTCGGATCAATACCGGCGTCCAGAAGAATCCCGATCGGAAACACAAAGCTGCTCGCCGATTGCGGCGGGCCGAACGCCACGGATCGCCCGCGCAGATCCTGCGCGCTGGAAATGCTGCTGTCTTTCAGCGCAAAAATTCCTGCGTAATAGGTTGCGCTGCCATTGGTGGATTCCACGGCCAGCAACTCGGCGCAGCCGCGATCACGCGCCTCCCGATAGGAGGTTGGGCCAAGCCATGCGACATCTGCAAGCCCCGTGCAGACCGCCTCGATGGCCGCCGCATAGCTCTGCCCGACCCGTACACGGAAATGCAGGCCGCTTGTCTTGGTCAGCGCATTGAACAAGGGGAGGAAATCTGCCTTGGTGCCGTCTTCTGTGCCGCCATCGGCCGGTATCAGGATCACCTCGAGCGGTTGGCTCGCGCTGCCATCTCTCGTCTGCGCCAGTGTGGGCAGCGCTCCCAGCATCCAGATGCATAGCAAAGCTGCAATGATACGCATGCCTGACCCCTTCTAACTTCCGCTTGCAAGCTAGCGGGCCGCCGCAACACTAATGTGACGCGAAGCGGAAATTTCAGGGTTGTTTGTGAATTTTATTCAATTCTTCCTGTGCTAGATTTTATTTTCCCTCAAAGTAAGGCAGAGGGAGTCCGCCGGGCAGGGAAGCGGCCGGCAATCAGCGTATGGTCGGGGATCGGGCAATGAAGAAAAAAGAGGCGCAGTCAAAAAGCGCGACCACGGGGAAGAAGGATACGGCGGTTGTCAGCAATGTTCTGAGCCGCATCCGTATCCGGCAGGCGTCTCTGGGGCCCAGTACGAGTTCCATTGCCGAGTTTGTGCTCAACAACCCTCGCCGCGTTGTGGGTATGTCGGTCACCGAACTCGCCGCTGAGACAGGGGCCAGTGATGGCAGCGTGGTGAATTTCTGTCGCCAGTTGGGTCTGACCGGCTTTCAGCAGCTGAAACTCAGCCTAGCGCAGGATACTGTTCAGCCTGTCCAGTTCATTCAGGAGGATCTCCAGCGGGGAGATGATACCGGAACCATCTGCCGTAAAATCTTCCATGCCGGCATTCAGGCGTTGCGCGATACGCTCTCGGTGGTGGACGCCGATGCGATTGATCAGGCCGTGCAGGCCATCCGCGCGGCTGACCGGATAGAGATATATGGAATCGGTTCATCCGCGCCAATCGCCGAGGATGCACAATACCGTATGTTGCGGATCGGCATTGATGCGCGGGTTGTGGTGGATAGCCACATTCAGGCGATCAGCGCCTCACGTACTGGCCGGAATGTCGCGGTACTGACCATATCACATTCCGGCGCAACGCACGAAACGCTTTCCGCCACCCGGCTGGCGCATGAGGCGGGCGCCAAAACCATTGTTATCACGAACTTCGCCAACTCTCCCATTCAGGCTTTTGCCGATATCAAACTCTACACGATGTCGAAGGAAACCCGTTTCCGGACCGAAGCCATGACGAGCCGGATTGCCCAGCTTTGCGTGATTGACACGCTGATCGCCGCCCTCGCCATGGCAGATTATGACCACGCGACCGAGACACTCCGCGAAACCTTCGACGTGCTTTCGATCAAGCGTTTCTGAGGGGCTCAGATCAGCCTGGCAAAGAATTCCTGTGGGCTTGGCGCCACGAGAAGACAGGGCATACCCACCCGGATTGCACCCTCAATATCGGTATCCGGATTATCCCCCAGCATCACGGTTCGGTGGGGAGAAGTACCGATAATCCGGCATGCTTCACGGAAGAATCCCTCGCTCGGCTTGCCGATGATCTCTGTTTCCGCCCGAGACAAATCTACCGCCGCTTCAAGGGCGGCATGAAAGGCGCCGGTCTCCAGCCGGATGCGCGCGTTGGCGCCCCGGTGTGACCCGTCAGGGTTGGCAACGATCAGTTTTGCGCCGCCAGCCAGGCAGTTGGCAGCCCGTTCCAGCGCAGCATAGGTCACCCGCGTGTCGCGCATCAGGATGACGACCTGAGCCTCTTCCCGCACAACCTCGATCCCGGAGCGTTGGGCCAACGCCTTCATGGCAGGGCTTCCAATGATCATGGCCCGCTTGAGCCCCAGATCCCGCGCCCGCCTTATCGCGAACATGCCGGCCAGCAGGATGCGTTCAGGGGGAAGTTCAATGCCGGACTTGTCCAGAATGGCGCGCATTTCGTCCGGAGTGTGGGTGGAATTGTTCGACACAATTGCCAGCCGTTTCTGATGCGCGCGCAGGAATGCTGCGGCTTCAGGCACCAGAAGATTGTCGATCGCGCAGCACCCGTCCCAATCCAGAAGAAATCCGTCAGCAGACTTTATGAGTGACTTGGGATCCCGGCTGCGCAGCTCTTCAAGGGGCATAACATTCTTCATGAGCGGCGGCTTAGACGAAATGAAGATAATTCAAAAGATGGAAAACATGAAATGAGTAAATTTTATATTTGAATTACAGAAACTTCACCGACGCGTCACATTCACCGGCTACCCGGCCCCTGCGCAGAACTGATTGCGCGCACAGCTATTGCGGTTGCCCGGTCAGGCCGGCGCAATCTGAACCTCGGAGGGGTGACAGTGAAATACTATCTGAGAAAGAGACTGTTGTTGAGTGTCGGGGCCGTGTTGGTCTCGGCCAGCCTCGCGGCGCCTGCGATGGCGCAGTCCGAGGCTGCAGAAGAGGACGAGGCCCGCCTCAGCACGGTGCTGGTCGAAGGCCGCCGTGTGGACGAGGCCACGCCGATGGCGATTGACCTTGTACAGTTCGGCAACCAGGTGCAGCTGATCGATGCTCAGAAGATCGAGACGGGCGGCTTCACGAACTTTGGAGAAGCGGCTGCGGGTCTGATCCGCGGCGCAAACATTGGCTATTCGCCCGATGAAGGCGAGTTCACCATCCGCATCGACGGCGGCACGGACCGTGACACGCTGCTTCTGGTAGATGGCGTTCCGTATTTCGACCGTTCCAGCCCGTCAGAAGATCTGTGGCCAGCTACCGCCATTGACCCGCGTATGATCGACAGCGTTGAAGTTTATCGCGGCGGCCAGTCGCTTTATTTCGGATCAAACGGCGGACTCGGGGTGGTCAGCGTAAAGACGAAAGAGCCTGACGGCACAAAAAAAGGCCAGATCGGCGTCTATGCCGGTTCGTTCAAGACCCGCGAAATCTATGGCAATGTGTCAATGCCGGTCGATTCCGAAGGCAAGCACAGTTTCCTGGTGTATGGCCGGTCCTATCACTCCGACGCACACGAGCTTTTCGATGCCTCTGCATATGGGGATAACGTTCTCGCCCTCGGCGGTTTCCAGCCTTACCCCTATGACTTCAACAGCATTGGCGCGAAGTATCTCTGGCAGATCGATGAGACCTCGGAACTGCGTCTGGGCGCAAGTTTCTCTACCATCGACTTCCACGACTCGTTCCCGAACTCGACCATCTACACCCCCAACTTCACCGAGTTCCCGATCTATACGGCGAACTACAAGAAGTCGTTCTCGGACGATTTCCGGATCGAAGTGGACTCTCACTGGCAGAAGCCGCAGCTGAAGAACCATGAGTTGCTGGCCCGCGTCTGCCGCACGCCTCGCCTGCAGGATCTGCCGGCGGATGTGCGCGCCATCGCTTCGGCGCAAGGGATCACCGGCTTCACGACGGCCGCACAATACGAAGCCTTCGCGGCCACTGTTCCGAACCTCCCGGCCGGCTGTGTCACCAATCCCTACGGAACGACGAGTGGTGCGGCCACCGGCGCACAGAATGGCTGGATGGTGAACCAGGATCCCAGCAGCCCCTATTTCGGCCAGCCTTACGGCACCGTCCAGAACCCATTCCCGATCGGCGCGCCCATCGGCTATATCATCGAGACGACCACGTCCTTCGGGGACGGTACCCCGGTCAAGGGCTTCGGTTCGACGGACAATCGCCGCTCCGGATACATTGACTACGGGATCAATGCCCGTGGCACCTACCGCCTCAATGACCTGGTTGAAGTTGTTGGCGGTGTTCAGTACACCGCCTATGAAGATGCGTCCGACGACTCCTTCGGGGTCAAGGATGTGAAGGTCACGTCAACGGGACTCTATGGCGATCTGCGCCTCAGCCTGCCGGTTCTCGAAGGCCTCAATGGCTCCTTCGCCGTCCGTCAGGATTTCAATGAGGGATTTGACGATGAGATGATCTACAAGATCGGTCTTCGTCAGGATCTGCCGGCCGGTATCTATGCCCGCGCCAGCGGTGGCACATCCTACTCGGCTCCCAAGATCGACGAGATCGGCGCCTATGGGGCCAATCGGAACCTCAACCCCGGCCTTGAGCCGCAATCAGTTGAGGCTTTGAATGCCGGTATCGGCATGGATGGCTCGTTCAGGGGCGGCACCTTCAACATCGAGCTTGGATACTTCAAGACCGACATCAAGAACCAGTTTGGTACGCGGTCGGTTGAATCGGTTTGCCCCCAATATGTCGGCAATCCCTTCGATCTTGAAATCATCAATCGCAACCGGGAAAGCATTGTGCCGCCTGACTCCTTCTGCGCAACGGCGGCAAGCCGTGGTCTGGATGGATCGGAAGTGGTGGCTGTCAACACTCTGTCGATCCAGGAAATCGAAGGCGTCACAGTCGATCTCGCTTTCGATTACGGCCCGTTCTCTGGTGACGTATCCTACACCATGATGGACTCCCTTGAGACCAATCCGGTATTTGGTCTGCCGGCCCGTCTGGATGGGACCACAGCAGATCTGGGCTTCGTAACACCCGGCCCGGCGGGGTCTCAGGAAAAGCGCCAGTCCGGCGAACGCCCGGAATGGACGCTCTCTGCCCTGTTGACCTACAAGCCGACCGACCAGTGGGTGTTCGCGCTCAACCCCCGCCTTCAGGGTCCGGAATGGGCGTATGCGCCGACCACGGCAGCCCGTCTCGTGGACGCCAATGGCAACCGTGTGGTCAATGACGTCAACTTCGGCAACTATTTCGTCCTCAACGGGTCCATCCAGTACTTCTTCGGCAAGGACCACGAGCACCGCATTCTCATCCGCGGCGTGAACCTCCTCGATGAGAACTATTACGAGCGCTACTCGGGCGGCGCCGGCCTGACGCTGGACCGCGCTGTGGTTCGCGGGGAGGTCGGTGTCAACGACAGCGCTTACTACCGCCAGTATGGCTGGAACGGGAAACCGCGTTCTGCCTGGATACAGTACGAGTACCGCTTCTGATCTGCGTGATGGCGGGGCTCATGTCGCGCCGCCATCCGCTGTTCCCGGCCAGTGGCTTCCCCCGGAGCTGCTGGCCGGTCCTCTGCTCGCTCATCTTCCCATTCAGGAGAAATCACGCATGTTTTCCCGCAGGTCGTTCATCGCGCTTACCGGCGCTGCGGCTGCCGCCGCCATGGCATCGCAGCGTAGCTTCGCTGACAGTTCGGCTACATATTTCACGCTCGGTATCGCCTCGGGCACCCCGCGGCCGGAGAGTGTTATCCTCTGGACGCGGCTTGCGCCCGATCCCCTGAGAGGTGGCGGTATGCCGCCTGGCCGCGCCGAAGTCCGCGTGCGCGTGGCCCGCGATCCGGCCATGCGCGATGTCATCCGTGACGAGATGGTTTCCACATCCGATGCAAAGGCCCACTCGGTCCACTACAAATGCGAAGGGCTCGAGCCTGGTCGGGAATACTGGTATCAGTTCAGCTACAATGATGAAGATACCGTCATAGGCCGGACACGGACGACAAGCCCCAATGACGACAAGGCCCGCATTGCGCTGGCTTACTGTCAGCATTATGAAGCCGGCTATTACGCAGCCTATCGCGATCTTGCCGAATGGGTGCCCGATCTCGTCATTCATACGGGCGACTATATCTATGAGGGCGGCGTCGGCACGCTCGGTTCCTACATGCGGGACGTTGGCGCCGGCGAACGCCGCCTGTTTGAAACCGTGCGCCTCCATAACGGGCCGGAAATAGTCACGCTCTGGGATTACCGCAACCGCTACGCTCTCTACAAAACCGATCCGCACCTGCAGGCCGCTCATGCCATCGCGCCCTGGATTGTCGCCATGGATGACCATGAGATCGACAATAACTGGGCCGGCTCCATCCCTCAGGATCTCGAAAAACAAACGGATCTGGAGTTCCGCGTGCGCAAGCTGGCCGCGTTCCAGGCCTATTATGAGCACATGCCGATCGAGACGCCGCCCTGGGTCAAGGGCACTGAGGCCGGCCTCCTGATGCATGGCGCTTTCCGTCTCGGCCCGGCGCAGGTTCACCTGCTGGACACACGCCAGTTCCGCACCAACCAGCCCTGCGGCGATGGCCGCAAGGCCTATTGTGAGGAAGCTAATGATCCCGCCCAGACCATGATGGGCAAAGCGCAGGAAGAATGGCTGCATTCGGAGCTGAAGCGCTCCGGCGCCGCGTTCAACCTGATCGCCACGCAGGTCTGGTTCACGCCCTATCGCTACAACGCCCCGCCCGAAGCGCCCGTCACCAATCTTGACAGCTGGGATGGCTATCCGCTCGCGCGTCAGCGCCTGGCGGACATGTTGGCCACGGGCGTGAAGAACCCGGTTTTCCTCACCGGTGACTGGCACACTGCCATGGCCTCGACACTCTACCAGATGCCCTTCGACACGCGGTCGAAGCGGCTTGGCCACGAGCTTGTCGGCAGCTCCATCTCCTCAGGCTGTCCCTGGGCGCGCGATATGGAAGTGATGCATGAGGCAAACCCGCACGTCTCTCATCTGAATGGCAAACAGCGCGGATATCTGCGCGTAACGGTCAGCAAAAAGGATTGCACCGGCGATTTCCGGGTCGTCGAAGATGCCGGCCGCGCGGATTCTCGTGTGTATACGGACGTGGAAATCCGCACCCGGGACATCTGATCTATTCCGAAATGCCGGGGGGAGGGCTGGCCGGAAAATCTCCGGCCAGCCTTTTTCTTTGCGCGCGATGTCAGTTGACCGCCAGGTGGCATTGTCAGCGCAAGCCCGCTTGCGCTGACAATGCCTTCCAGAGTGCTAGACCGGAGTGGAAGCGGGATAATCCGTACCCCAGGTTGCGGTTGGTCTGACTTTTCCAGAGTGCTAGACCATAATCAACGGTGGTCTGCCTCAAGCACACTGGTCCAATATTTGATTTAGAGTTGGCTTCGATACGGAGCTGATAATGAGCAAGCGAGCCAAGCCAGAAGAGATCATAGCGAAGTTGCGGGAAGTGGAAGTCCGGTTGAGCCGGGGCGAGACAGCCGGGCAAGCAGCGGGAGCGATCGGTGTGACGGAGCAGCCCTACTACCGCTGGCGCAAGGAGTATGGCGGCCTTCAGGTAGATCAGGCAAAGCGAATGAAGGACATTGAGATTGAGAACCGGCGGCTTCGCAAGGCGGTCTCTGATCTGACCCTGGACAACCAGATCCTGAAGGAAGTGCTTTCGGGAAAGTACTGAGCCCTTCCCGAAAACGCGAAGCGGTCGATCATGTGGTGGAAACGCTGGGCGTGTCAGAGCGCCGGGCCTGCCATGTGGTCCGCCAGCACCGTGCCACCCAGCGCAGGGTACCGACACCCCGCGCCGACGAGGCCGCTCTTACCGACGCTATAGTTGCTCTTGCCGAGCGGTTTGGCCGGTACGGCTACCGGCGTGTGACAGCTCTCCTGAGAGCGGGCGGATGGCGGGTGAGTGCAGGCCGGGTGTATCGCATCTGGCGTCGGGAAGGGCTTAAAGTGCCGATGAGACAGCCCAAACGCGGGCGTCTCTGGCTGAATGACGGCTCGTGCGTGCGGTTGAGGCCAGCGCACAAGGGGCATGTCTGGTCTTACTACTTTGTGCAGCACCGAACGCATGACGGGAAGGTGTTCCGTATGCTGTGCGTGATCGATGAGTATACGCGGGAATGCCTTGCCATCCGGGTTGAGCGCAAGCTTCGTTCAAGCGATGTGCTTGATGTCCTTGGGGAGTTGTTCGTCGGGCATGGGCCACCCGAGCACATACGCTCCGATAATGGACCGGAGTTTATCGCCACCGTCTTGCGGGACTGGCTTCAGCGCATTGGAGTGAAGACGCTCTATATCGAGCCGGGATCACCTTGGGAGAATAGCTACTGCGAGAGCTTTAACTCGAAACTCCGCGACGAGTTGCTGGCCAGGGAAATCTTCTATGATCTGCGGGAATCCAAGGCCCTCATCGAAGCTTGGAGGCATCACTACAACACAAGAAGGCCGCACTCATCCCTGAACTATCTGCCACCCGCCCCGAAAGCCATCTTGCCCGCAGCGTTCATGCCGCCTTACTATGTGGAAGCGGCAGCATGAACGCCGCTTCAATACCAACCGCCAACTCTAACTTTACGGTTGGGCTAGTCGCATCGGGCAGGCCACCTTCTGGTACTTCTCGGTGCCGCGGACACTGACCCCGCTGCATCAGGTCTTCGCCTGACCGCCGAAGCGGCGGCACAAGGCCCGCACCGGTTCGCCCGGGGACATTACTTCGTGAACGCAGGACGTCTGGCTGCTGAATCTGGGGCTGTTTCCTTCGGCTGGCAGGTCGGCCATGCGCAAGGCGTAGGGCACTCCAATGGCCGGATGGCGGAGTTCGCCGCTCCCCATCTGAACCTTCAATCCGAGTAGGGGGGCGGAAGGGCAACCGGGATCGAAGCGCTCATATCTGAGACGTAACCTCTAGAAATGACCAGATCGCCGTTTCGCTATTTCAAGACATCTCCTGAGATCATCTAACTCGGCGTGATGATGTGTGTCCGATTGCCGTCGTCGCTTCGCAACGTCGAGGATCTCCTGCACGAGTGCGGAATCGACGTTTGCCAAGAAACGGTCAGGCAGTGGGCCGGTCAGTTTGGGACGCATTCGCTCCGAAAGCTCTGTAAACAGAGGTAGGAGGCGATGCATCAGGCGCGACAATGGCGCTGGCACCTGACGAAGTTTTCACGAAGATAGGTCGTGAGCAGTACTATCTTTGGCGTGCCGTAGACCACGAAGGCGAAGTCCTGGAAGCGCATGTGACGAAGAAGAGGAACAAGGTTGCGGCGTTGAAGTTCTTAAAGAATGCAATGAAGCGGCTCGGCAATCCAGAAATTGTGGTAATCGACAGGTGCCCGCCCTATCGAGCCGCGATGAAGGTTGTAGGGAATAAGGATCGTCAAGAAACCAAGGCGTCACCTCAACAATCGCGCCAAGAACTTCCACCTTCCGTTCCGAAGACGGGAGCGGGCGATGCTGCGTTTCCGAGGAATGCGAAGTTTGCGGAAATTCGCTTCAGTGCATTCGTCAGTCCACAATCATTTCAATCACCAGCGAAATATCGAAGGGAGGGGCAGGTTCAAACTACTACGTGCCCCGCCGTTCGCGAATAGCGGAGATGGGTTCGTATGAAACTGACAACTCCCCCAAAAAAAGATATGGCTCCGCTGCGCTCGGGCCGATAGAGCGGTTCGATGAACATGCCTCAAACAGATTTTCAGTCGTCGCTTCAGAAAGCTATTGATTCCAAGACAAAGCCGGTTGGCGCGCTTGGGCGGATTGAGGAATTGGCCGCTCAGCTGGCCATGATTCAAAATACCTTAAGGCCCGTTGCCGCAACTTGCCGATTGACCCTATTTGCCGGCGATCATGGCATGGCGCATGCGGGTGTGTCGGCCTATCCGCAGGCTGTGACCCGGCAGATGGTGATGAACTTCCTGGGAGGGGGCGCCGCCGCCAATGTCTTTGCAGGCACGCTGGGCGTTGATGTGCAGGTGGTCGATTGCGGGGTGGCGGGCGAGCCGATCGACGCACCGTCCTTGCTGTCACGGCGGGTGGGCGCCGGGACGGCCAATGCGATTGTGCGCCCAGCGATGACTGTGGCTGAGCGAGATATGGCGCTGGCCAATGGCCGCGCGATTGGCGCCGATGACGGCCATGATGCGGCCTGTTTCGGTGAAATGGGTATCGGGAACACGTCTTCGGCAAGCCTTGTTGCAGCAAAGATGCTTGGTGTTCCCGTGGCAGATCTGACCGGACGTGGCACCGGCCTGGCCGATGATGGCCTGACGCGAAAGCGGGCGCTGCTGGAGACGGCCGCCGGGCGGACAGCTGACCGGCTCCCGGCTGGCGACGCGCTGAGGGAGTATGGGGGCTTTGAGATTGTAACCATGATTGGCGCGATGATGGCGGCGGCAGACGTCGGCAGGGTCGTACTGGTCGATGGGTTCATCGCAACGGTTGCCGCCCTCTGCGCCCGCGAACTTTCGCCCGGCTGCGCGATGAATTTCGTGTATGCCCACAAGTCGGCAGAAGCGGGTCATGTGCGCGTTCTGGAGGCGCTTTCGGCGAAACCTCTGCTCGATCTCGACATGCGGCTGGGAGAGGGCACGGGCGCGCTCCTTGCCTGGCCGCTGGTGAAGGCCGCCGCGGCGATGCTGCGCGATATGGCAAGTTTCGAAAGCGCTGGCGTGAGCGGGCCGGCATGAAGGACGAATTCGCCAAACTAGGCCTGGCAATCCAGTTCTTGACGCGCATTCAGCTGCCTGTGCAGCCAGGCTACACGCCGGCCCGGATGGCCGCGACCCCCGCTTACTATCCACTGGTCGGGGCGATGATCGGCGGGATTTGCGCGGGGGTCTTCTGGCTCGCTGCGCTCGGCTTGCCGGTGCCGGTTAGCGTTCTCCTCGCCCTTGGCACCGGCTTGCTGCTGACAGGTGCCTTTCATGAAGACGGTCTTGCCGACACATTCGATGGCATTGGCGGCGGGCAGACGCGCGAGCAGGCGCTGACCATCATGAAGGACTGCAGGATTGGCACCTATGGCGCGGCGGCGTTGGTGTGCGTCTTGCTGCTCAAGGGAGCCGCGCTGTCCTCCATGCCGGGCCCGTTGATCGTGATGGCGTTCTTGGCTGGACATGCACTCTCCCGGCTCTCGGCCGTGCTGGTCATCGTGACGAGCCGCTATGTCCGCGACGAGGGGACGGGCAAGCCGGTTGCGCAGGGGCTTTCCGGCGGCGGGCTGGCGATTGCCTGCGTTACGGGCGCGCTTATTGTCATGCTCTGGCCGCTCGCCCAGCCCTTCTCGGCAATGCTCTGCGGACTTGGGGGCGTAGTCGCCGGCCATGGAGCCATGCGGCAGTTCTTCGAGCGGAAGCTCGGCGGCTATACCGGCGACACCCTCGGCGCGGTCCAGCAGGTGAGCGAGGCAGGCTTTTATCTGGGTCTGCTGTTATGGCTCTGATCCTGCTGCGTCATACGCGCCCAGACGTGGACGCGGGCACTTGCTATGGAAGGCGCGATGTCGGGCTGGCGGCGACCTTTGCGGAGGAGGCCGAAGCGTTGCTGTCTCAGCTGCCCGCATTCGACCGCGTCGTGACCAGCCCGCTTTCGCGTTGCCGGCGGCTGGCCGATTATATCGCGGGACAGACGAGCCGCAGTGTCACCGAAGACGATCGATTGGGGGAAATGGATTTTGGGTGCTGGGAAGGCTGGGCCTGGAGCGCGCTTCCTCGTGAGGAAGTCGATGCCTGGGCAAATGACTTCCTGCATGCCCGGCCTCATGGCGGCGAAAGCGTCGCTATGCTGCGCGCCCGCGCCCTTGAAGCGCTCGACGCATACCGGAAGCTGGAAGGTGACACCTTGATTGTTACCCATGGCGGCGTCATCAAGGCCGCTCTTGCAATGGACGAAACCGCCGAGAGCCATGCGACGACGCTGGATTTTGGAAGCTTTGTCACCCTGAATGACTGAAAGGACACGGCATGAGCGACCGGGACACACATACTGAAAAGATGAGGGCGCTGCAGGCGGAGCAGAAGAAGAAGACCTCTGAAGCGCGCGATCCCGGGCGCGGTCTGGTCCTCGTTCACACCGGCAATGGCAAGGGCAAGTCGAGCTCGGCCTTCGGTGTCATCATCCGGGCGCTCGGCTGGAAGCAGAAGGTTGGTGTCGTCCAGTTCATCAAGGGCAAATGGATCACGGGCGAAAAGCAGTTCTTCATGTCGCTGAAAGACCAGGTGGACTGGCACACGATGGGAGATGGTTTCACCTGGGACACGCAGGACCGCAACCGCGATATTGCAGCCGCTGAAGCGGCATTTGCAAAGGCTCGCGAGATGATGGAGAGCGGAAACTATGATCTCATCGTGCTGGATGAAATCAATATTGCCCTGCGCTATGACTATCTTGATGTGGCGGCCGTGATTGATGGCCTGAAGGCGCGATCGGATCGCACAGGCGTTATCCTGACAGGGCGTGATGCCAGACCTGAACTTTGTCAGTATGCTGATCTCGTTAGCGAAATGACCGAAGTCAAGCATCCCTTCAAGGCCGGCATCAAGGCCCAGCGAGGGATCGATTTCTAGCAATTGCCTTTGCGTCAGGGGCCACAAGAGGCATTGACAGACATTCGCACTTGCAACATCAGAACGATCAGATGGTGCTCCTCTAACCGGGAGCTAAGAGGGAAGCCGGTGTGAATCCGGTGCTGTACCCGCAACTGTCAGCCGGGAGCTGATGGCCAACATGCCACTGGAACGCAAGTTCTGGGAAGGCGGCCAAAGGTGATGATCGGTGAGCCAGGAGACCTGCCATCGCGTCGTTCGTCCGGAGGCCGGGAAGAGTTCTCTGCGGGCGGGAAGGCTGATGCCTCTCCTTTTGTAACGACATCGAGAAAATTGGCTGGCCGCCCACATGAGTAACCTCATGGGCCAGATGACGTCGTTATGAATTGCACCTGTCTTTCCGGGCGGCGGGGGTGCATTGAGGGGAATACCCATGTCGTACAAAACGGCGCTGCTCAGTGCGGCCACTATTGCTGTGGCTGTGCCAGCTTTTGCACAAATTTCTGAGGCTGAGGAAAGCCGGCTCGGACCGGTCATCGTTGAAGGCTCACGCCTTGGCCAGACCGCAACTGAAGTCGGCTCCAGCGTCAGCATTATCTCCGCGCAAGACCTTGAGAAACTGGACTTCGACTTCGCGCTGGATGCCGTGGCGACTGCGCCGGGCGTAACGATCAACCAGAATGGCGCCTTTGGCGGTTCCGCCAGTGTCCGCATTCGCGGAGCCTCCTCCGGACAGACCCTGGTTCTCATTGATGGCGTGCCTGTAGGCGACCCCTCGACGACCGATGGCAGCTTCAACTTCGCTTATCTCGACACCGCCAACATTGAGCGCATCGAGGTCCTCAAGGGGCCGCAGTCGACCCTCTGGGGCTCCAACGCCATCGGCGGCGTGGTCTCCGTTGTTACGCGGCAACCAGAGACGGGGTTCGGCGGCAGCGCATTTGCCGAGTACGGATCGTTCAACACATTCCGGGGGGGCGCTTCGATCGAAGGCGCGAACGAGGCGGGAGATTTCAGGTTTTCGGCAAGCGGCATCACAACCGATGGCCTTTCAAAGGCGGACAAAAAGAATGGCAACTCTGAAGACGATGCCTACGAATCAGCAACCGTGTCGGCGAAAGGGGGGCTGAACCTTCCCAACTCGGCCAGGCTGCAGGCGACTATTCTCTATAATCAGGCTGAGTCAGAATATGATCGCTTCTCCTCGGGCGCGCAGGGAAGCGTCGCCGATGGGGATGAGGTGACCGAGAATGAAACCCTGTCGGGCAATGTCTCGCTCAAACTTCCGCTCATGGATGGCCGGTTCGAAAACCTGTTTCTGATCGGCTATTCCGACATCACCCGTGAGAACTTTACCAATGGTGCGCAAAGCTACTTCGCTGAAGGCGACAGGACGCTCTACCGCTATCAGGGGACTTTCGCGATCAACGATGCAAACAAGGTATCCTTTGGCGCAGAGCGCGAAGAGACTACCGCCAATGGCGACGCGGCGAGCATTGATGGTTTGTTTGCACTGTATGAGCTCAAGCCTGGCGAAAACCTGACGCTGACTGCCGGCGTACGCCAGGACGACGATAATCGTTTTGGCTCGGAGACAACGGCGCGGGTGGCGGCCGCATGGAGCGTTACCGACGGAGTGACGATCCGCTCAAGCTGGGGGCAGGGCTTCAAGGCGCCATCGCTATTCCAGACGACCTACATCTGCACATTCTGTGGCCTGAGCGAACCGAATGCGGACCTCAAGCCTGAAACGTCCGAAGCTTTCGACATCGGACTGGAATGGCGCTCCGCGGATGGGCGTGCAGCGGCGGGCGTCACATACTTCGATCAGGATACTGAGAACCTCATCGATTTCTCATACACCGCCGGCTATGACAATATTGCACGGGTCGAAAGCAAAGGTGTCGAACTGTTTGCCAGCTATGTTCTGGCCAGCTGGCTAAGCGTCTCCGGAAACTACACTTACATTGACGCTGAAGATGGTGACGGCAACGAACTCACACGCCTGCCGGAGCATTCCGGGAATGTGTCGCTTGCTTTTGATCCGGATGGTCCGTTCTCCGGAGCGGTGCTGGTTCGATACAACGGGGATGAGGCAAACACGAACGGCACCACACTGAAAGGCTGGACGCGCGTGGACCTGACGGGCCGCTATGCGATCAATGAGCGTGTTGAACTCTATGGCCGCGTCGAGAACCTGTTTGACAAGCACTATCAGCAGATCCTCGGTTACGGCACGCCCGGCCTTTCAGGATCGGTCGGCATTCGCCTGCGCTACTAGGAGCAGCAGATGTCGAGACTGGCGATCCTTTCACTTCTGGCGTTTGGCCTTTCTGCCTGCGGCGTTCCTCCCGCGCAGCAGGCAGATGAAAGCGAACGCCCGATGCGGATCGTCAGTCTCGATTATTGCGCCGATCAGTATGTTCTGAAGCTTGCCGACGCAGAACAGATCCTGGCCATCTCCCCAGACGGCGTGAAAGAATTTTCCTATATGCGCGATGCGGCGGCTGGCGTTCCGACGGTTCGGCCAGTGGCCGAGGATGTGCTCCTTCTCAAGCCGGACCTTGTCGTCCGCGCGTATGGGGGCGGACCAAACGCTGAAGCATTTTTTAAGCGTGCGGGCGTGCCGGTGCTTACGGTTGGCTGGACTTCAAATGTTGACAGTGAAGAGGTCGGCTCCATTCCAAGCCTGATCCAGCATATGGCAGATGGCCTTGGCCAGGGCGAGCGGGGGCGGGATCTTGTCGCCGATTTCCGGACGCGCCTGCAAACACTTCGTAGGCGCACGGATGGTGAAATTGCCCTCTACATGACGCCGGCCGGCATCACGACCGGCCCCGGTTCCATGGTGCATGAAATGCTTCGGGAGGCGGGTTTCGAGAACTTCGAACAGAAACCGGGCTGGCGCTCGATCCCTCTCGAACGTCTTGCTTATGAACAGCCGGATGTCATCGCAGCTGCTTTCTTCGACCAGCTAACCAATCATCCGGATTCCTGGAGCCCGATGAAACATCCGGTCGCAGAGCGCCAGATGAATGATCACACAGTGGTGCCGCTGAAGGGGGCATGGACCGCCTGTGGCGGCTGGTTCATTCTCGATGCCATCGAGGCGCTGGCCCGAGGAGGCGGGAAATGATTGACCGCCTGTTGCTGCCCGTCCTGATAACTGCCTCCGTGTTCGCCGTTTTTATGGCCTGCCTGCTTGGCTCGACACCTTTGCCCGCCGACAGGGTCATCGCCGCTTTCTTTGGTGGCGCGGATGTTGGTGACCGGCTGGTCGTCTGGCAGATCCGTCTGCCGCGGGCAATTGCGGCGTTCATCACCGGCGCAGCGCTTGGCATCAGCGGCGCCGCCTTGCAGGGCCTGCTGCGCAATCCGCTTGCTGAACCAGGTGTTCTGGGGGTCTCGGCCTCGGCCTCCCTGTTTGCAACGTTTTCGCTTTACTATGGCTTTGCGGCGCTTTCGCCGTGGGTTCTTCCGGTCTCTGCGATTGCTGGCGCGCTTGCTGCAACTGTCTTGATAGCGCTTGCCGCCATCCGGACGCGATCTGTCGTGACCCTCATTCTGATTGGTGTCGGGCTTTCCAGCTTTTCCGGCGCGGCAATGACGCTGCTGATGAACCTCGCTCCCAATCCGTTCTCATTGTCCGACATGATCAACTGGATGCTTGGCTCGGTTGCCAATCGCAGCTTTCAGGAGGTCGGCCTCGTGGCCCCGTTCATCCTCGCAGGCGGCGGTATCCTGCTTATGTCGCGGCGCGGACTGTCCGCTCTGACCCTAGGCGAGGAAGCAGCAACCGGTGTCGGGCTCAATCTGCGAAACCAGCGCATACTGACGGTTCTGGGGGCGGGGCTGGCCACAGGCGGGTCCGTGGCGCTGGCCGGGGCAATCGGATTTGCCGGAATTGTCGCCCCGCACATAATTCGGCCACTGGTAAAACATGATCCTGCCCGGTCGCTCATTCCATCGGCGCTCCTGGCGGGCCTTTTCCTCGTTCTGGCGGATATTGGCGTGCGCCTGCTGCCCACTTCCAACGAACTCAAGCTCGGCGTCGTCGCTGCGCTGGTCGGTGCGCCTGCCTTTGTCTGGATTGCGATGAGAAGGCGTGCCCTGAATGGCTGATTTGGAGATCCGGAACCTCTCGGTGCGGGCCGGTAAGGCAAAGATTGTTTGCAAGGCGAGCCTCAGATTGGCGCAGGGTGAACTGGTGGCGCTGCTGGGTCCAAATGGGGCGGGCAAGACCAGCCTGCTTCGTTCTGCGCTCGGACTTGAAAGTCGCGCCTCCGGCGAAGCGCTGTTGAATGGCGACGATAGCGAAAAGCTGTCGCCTATGGAGCGCGCTCGCCGCGTTGCTTTTCTTCCACAACAGCGCCCGCTTGCGTGGCCGAACACCGTTCGCGATGTCGTCGCTCTTGGCCGATTTGCTTATGGCGCTGCTCCGGGACGCCTCAGCCAAATGGATTCTGTTGCGGTCGAGCGCGCGATCAGGCTCTGCGACCTGACCGGGCTTGCGGATCGCCATACCGACACGCTCTCGGGCGGCGAGCTTGCGCGGGTTCATTGTGCCCGGGCGTTCGCGGCAGACGCCCCGCTTCTGGTTGCGGATGAGCCTGTGGCCGCATTGGACCCACGCCATCAGTTCCGCGTCATGGATATGATCCGGCACTTCGTCGACGAGGGAGGCGGCGCGCTGGTTGTCCTTCACGATATAGCCCTGGCGGCAAGATATGCAACGCGAATGGTCTGGATGAAGGACGGCCACGTCATTGCAGACGGTTCGCCAGAAGATACGCTTACGGAGGGGCGTCTGGCGGACATCTACGGGGTCCGCGCGCGTGTGGATGGGCGATCTGTGGAGATCGAAGGGGCGACATGACTGCAAAGACGTTGATGCTTCAGGGCACTGGCTCTGATGTAGGCAAGTCCATTCTTACTGCAGCGATTTGCCGGATTGCAAAACGCCGGGGATTGAGCGTTGCCCCTTTCAAGCCGCAGAACATGTCCAACAATGCGGCTGCTTGCGCCTCTGGCGGAGAAATCGGCCGCGCGCAGGCGCTCCAAGCTCTGGCATGCGGACTGGCGCCAGATACGGATTTCAATCCAGTCCTCCTGAAACCGGAAACGGACCGGCGGGCGCAGCTGATCGTGCATGGAAAAACGGTCGGGGCCATGGATGCCGCCCACTATATGGCACATCGCGGCGATCTGCTGGAAAGGGTCATGGAGAGTTTCAATCGCCTGACGGCTGCGCATGATCTTGTCCTCGTCGAGGGGGCGGGCAGTCCTTCGGAAATCAACCTGCGTGCCCGCGACATCGCCAATATGGGGTTTGCGCGGCGCGCCGGCGTTCCTGTCTGCCTGATCGGAGACATCGACAAGGGCGGGGTGATTGCAAGTCTGGTGGGCGCCAAAGCCGTGCTGGACGAAGACGATGCCGCAATGATCACAGGGTTTCTCGTGAACAAGTTCCGTGGTGATCCGGCGCTTTTTGCAGATGGAATGCGTGCCATAGAAGAGAAGACCGGTTGGCCATGTTTCGGCGTTGTCCCCTGGCTCCCTGCGACGGCCTATCTTCCTGCGGAAGATGCTGTCGTTTTACAGCGGTCGAGTGCAGGGAAAGGTGGGAACCTGCTGGTGGTTGCGCCCATGCTGTCGCGCATGGCGAATTTCGACGATGCCGATCCTCTGAAACAGGAGCCAGGGGTAGATTTCAAATGGGTGGCGCCTGGGCAGCCGATCCCCCGCGCGGCGGATGTGATCATCCTGTTTGGCACCAAGTCCACGCTTGGCGATCTCGCTTTCCTGCGCCAGCAGGGCTGGGATCACGATCTCATTGCCCATGCCCGCGCCGGGGGACGGGTCCTCGGTGTGTGTGGCGGCTATCAGATGCTCGGTAGGCGGATTTCCGATCCTGACGGGGTTGATGGCTGTCCTGGAGAGGCACACGGTTTGGGTTTGCTGGAAGTGGAGACGCTGATGACGTGCCACAAACAGGTGGCGCCGGTTTCGGGCCAGTGTTCCCAAAGCCTGTCTCCGGTGGCCGGCTACGAGATACACACCGGGCGGACCACCGGGCGGGATACAGAACGGCCCATGTTTGACCTGGCTGGCACTTTTGATGGCGCGCGCTCGGCAAGTGGTCGTATTGAGGGCACCTATCTGCACGGTGCTTTCTCAAGTGATGCGTTTCGCCGTGGCTGGCTAGAGCGCGCGGGGGGAGCGCCCGATGCCGGATTCTCCTATGATGCGTCAGTTGAAAACGCGCTCGACCAACTTGCTGACGGCGTTGAAGGCAGTGTCGATATCGAATCGCTCCTGTCGACAGCAAGGCACCCGGGTTGGCAACCGGCGGCGCGATGACGCCGGCTCTCCTCATGCTGGCCTCCTGGGCGGTTGAGGCAGTGTTCGGCTGGCCGGACTGGCTATATCGACGCGTGCGCCACCCTGTGGTCTGGCTGGGAGTATTGATCGCCTGGTTGGAGCAGAGACTCAACAGGCGGGCTTTTCCGTCCTGGGGCCGTTACATGTTCGGTACGTTGGCTAGCTCGCTTACAGTGATGCTCGCCACTGGGTTAGCGCTGCTTTTGGTTCGTAGTCTTCCTGACGGATGGACAGGCTATGTGGTCCAGGCGGCTATCGCGTCCAGTCTTCTTGCATCGCGCAGTCTCTACCAGCATGTAGCTGCGGTTGCCGCGCCTCTTTCGGTTGGCGACCAGTCTGCAGCCCGCACGGCGGTATCGCTGATCGTCGGCCGCGATCCCGACCGGTTGGATGAGGCCGGCATCGCCCGAGCGTCAATCGAAAGCCTTTCTGAAAACGCGTCAGATGGGGTCATCGCGCCGCTTTTTTGGGGGGCATTTTTCGGCTTGCCCGGCCTCGTCGCCTACAAAACCATAAATACGCTGGATTCGATCATCGGGCATCGCAATGAACGTTATGAAGCATTTGGCGGCTTTGCGGCGCGTCTTGATGATGTGGCCAACCTTGTCCCTGCGCGATTGACGGGCCTGTTCATTGCAATCGCTTCTGCGCGGCTTTCAGCTTTCCGCATAATGTTGCGAGACGCGCGAGGACATCGCTCGCCGAACGCCGGCTGGCCCGAAGCGGCGATGGCTGGCGCGCTCGGGATCCGCCTCTCCGGTCCGCGGATCTACGGCGACCGGCGCAGCGAAGAACCATGGCTCAATCCTGAAGCGCGAGACGCCGATGCCTCAGATATTCGAAGTGCGTTGCGCCTTTATACATTGGCGCTGGCGATAGCGTGGCTCGCGCTGACCGGTCTTGTCTTGTTGGAGGCGGTCAGATGAAAGCGGATCTTGTTCATGGCGGCGCGCTGGACCGGATGCGCTTGGCATTTCCCTTCGCGCCCCAGCCCTGGATTGACCTCTCTACCGGGATCAACCCATGGGCTTATCCGGTTGAAGATATTCCGGTTAAGGTATTTCATCACCTGCCTACCCAAAAGGCTTATGATGCATGCCGAATGGCTATGGCGGAGAGTATACGGGCACCTGCAGAAAGTCTGGTTATGGCCCCAGGAAGCGAGTTTCTGATCCGTCTGTTGCCGATGCTAATCCGGCCAAAGAAAGTTGCCATTCTGTCTCCGACATATGGCGACCATGTCGATGCCTGGCGGCGGGCAGGCAGCGAGGTCGTCGAAACCACAGACCCTTTGCGTATGGCCGATCAGTTCGAATCTGTCGTCATTTGCAATCCAAATAATCCAGATGGACGGCTTTTCGCACCAGAGATCTTGTTGCAGGTGGCCACGAGTCTTTCGCGCCGTGGTGGCTGGTTGATCGTCGACGAAGCCTATGCCGATCTCGATGCGGAGTGCAGCATGACGCCATATGGCGGCATGGGCGGACTGATCGTCCTGCGCTCTTTCGGGAAGTTCTTCGGCCTTGCCGGCCTCCGGCTCGGGGCGTTTATTGCCCCGGAGGCCGTTCGTGTCGACATGCAAAACCTGCTTGGGGCCTGGCCGGTATCCGGCCCGGCCTTGGCCATAGGCGCGCGTGCCTGCCGTGACTTTGCCTGGCAGGCGGAAACTCGCCAACGGCTTAGAGACGCGCGAGAGCGCCTTGACCGCCTGCTCCAACTATCCGGCCTGAATGTCTGTGGGGGTACGGATCTTTTTCGGATCGTTGCGACAGACGATGCCCACACCCTTTGGAAAACTCTTGCTCAAAGAGGGATCTATGTGCGCCGGTTTTCATGGAGCGACAAGCTCGTACGGATCGGCCTGCCTGGGAACGAAGTGGCTGAAGACCGCTTGCTGGCGGCCCTCAAGACTTGAGGCGCAGCGGCAGGCCGGCTGCAACGAATTCGACCACGCCGCAAGCCGAGGCAACGCGTTGATTGAGACGGCCTTGTGCGTCCCTGAAGGACCGACCGAGTTTTGTTTCTGGCACAAGCCCCAAGCCAATTTCGTTCGAAACGAGAAGCACCGTCTTGCTCGTGTCAAAGAGTGTGACGCAGAGCTTCTCAATTTCGGCGTCCACATTCCGGCCATGGTGCATCAGGTTTGAGAGCCACAGCGTCAGACAATCGACAACGACGGCTTCATTTTCCTCCGCTTCGCCGAGCGCCGAAACCAGGTCAAGCGGGGTTTCTAGAGTACGCCATCCTGAAACACGATCTGCCTGATGCCGGGCAATCCTGCTTTCCATCTCTTCGTCCAAGGGCTCGGCGGTCGCGATAAAGACACGGTGGGGGGAGGCCTGCTCAGCCAAGTCCTGAGCTCTGCGACTCTTACCGGATCTGGCGCCTCCTAGGAGCAAAGTGGTTGGCATGGCGCTGAACTATCTCGCTTAGGCGCCTCAGTCTATATTGGTTTTCCAATTATCTGACATAGAGGGAATGCGTGTAAAAGCTCTGTGCGCGTTTGCTCTTATCGTCATCTGGGAATCGAGAGCGGGGCTGGGGGCAGGTCGCGTTTTCGTATTCGCCTGACAGCGCCGCCAGCTACTACCGATTGCCTTATCCGGCGCGATGTTCCCGCCCATCACAGTATCGGCACCAATCCAAACTGAGAGCTGCGTTTCTAGGCAATAGCACGATATATCTTGAAGGTTGGCAATGGCTGCAACCGCTCCACTATAATTGCTCCGTACCCTTCGAATGCTTCCTTGAAGCAAGCATTCGAAAGGATCGCACATGATCGCCTAGACAGGATGCTGCATCCTCGAACTCACGGCAATGCGGTTCCAGATGTTGATCGTCCCGATAGCGATCGTCAGCTTGGCGATGTCGCTGTCCGCAAACACCGATCGAACGACATCGTATGTCGCGTGGGGAATGCCCGTCTCCGCCGCCAGCGTCACGCTTTCCGTCCATTCGAGCGCTGCTCTGTCACGCGCATCGAAGAGTGGTGACTCCCGCCAGACTGCGACAAGGTGCAGTGTCTGGGCGTCGATCCCGTCAGCGAGCGCTTCCTTCACATGAAGGTCGACACAGTAGGCACAGCCGTTGATTTGCGAAGCACGAAGCTTCACGAGGTGCAACAAACGGTCGTCGAGCCCCGCTTTCGTCACTGCTGCATCCAAAGCGCGGACCGCCTTGTAGAGGTCAGGGGCTAGGTTGGCGATGTTCATCCTGGCTGACATCATCTTCTCCGTGGAGGCTGGGTGGTATCAAATTATAGATAAAATATATCCATGATTGAGCGATGCAAGCCCGAACGGCAAACAGGAGGTGTTGATGCGCAGGATGAGCGACGGGGTGGAAGCGGCGCTACATTGTGCGCTGGTATTGGCCGGTCTGCCTCGGGGAAGAGTTCTTGCCGGCAAGAGCCTTGCTGCGCTGCATGGGGTCTCGGAGTCTTACCTTCTAAAGCACTTGCGAGGTCTGGCGGCCGCTTCCGTCATCGACGCCGTGCCGGGACCTCGAGGAGGCTATAGACTCTCGCGTGAGCCCAGCCAGATCACGCTGCTCGACATCGTTGAAGCGATCGACGGGAGCGAGCCAGCCTTCGTGTGCCGTGAGATCCGCCGGCGAGGGCCCGGTAAGGCTCAAGATCCTTGCGTCTACAAGGCGGACTGCTTCATCAAAACCCGTATGCTCGCCGCCGAACAGGCTTGGCGCAGCGCCTTGCAAAGCCAGACACTCTTGGATCTCGTTGCAGATGGAGAGCGGTTGATCGACCCGCACAACAAAGCTGCGATGGCCCGTTTCGTCGCTGCGGAGCAGCGTTGAATGGGAATTATGGGCCCCTCACAACCAAATGGTTCGAAGGAGCAACTACCCATAGCTTAGGAAACGGTGGGCGATCTGTTTCAATCCATCCAATAGCGGGCAGGCAGAAAAACATCCCATTCCAGCAATCAGCTCATGCCTCAGATTTGGAGGGCTATAGCGTAGACGCAGTTCTCGGTTTCGGCCGCTTCCTATCCGCCATTCACCTCCGATAGTCGCATCCAATGGCCTGTGTGTCGCCGACGACTGCGCGGCTGGGGATGGCGCGGAACGGAATTGTCGATCTTGCTTTGTTTCGCGTTTGAAAAAGTCGCGTAGATGCGCCTCGGTCGCGCTTGTGTCGAGGTCGGCATCCTCGACGAGCAGAAGCCCAGCTAATCCATCGCGTATGGCTTCCAGCCGCAGCGCCGTAGCCCGCGGCGCGTGTAACGTCCAATGTGATTGTGAGGCACCGTCGATCAGGATACTGGCCAGTTCATCGCGGCGGGGTTGGTGCTGGTTGCGATACTGTGTCTGGCGCTGCTGGCCATCATGCTTTCGGAGCTTACTTTGCCCTCTGCCGGGCCGACCCTTGGCGGCAACTTTGCCGAGGCCGTTCAGGTCCGCTGGCGCGACTGGCCCGGAACCTTCGTCTTTCTGCTGCTGTTTCAGGGGCACCTGGCTCTGGCGGCCTTTCTGGTGGGTATGGCGGAGGCACGGTCAGAGTTCTTTGAGGCAGGTAATCCGGGTGCGGCAAAACTTAAACGCAAGGTGCCGATGTTGTTGGGACTGGGCCTGCTGGTGAACGGCGCCTACGTGCTGGGCGGTCTGGTGGGCGAGGTTGATCCTGTCTTCGAACTGCTGGGCTTTTGCTGTCTGGCCCTGGGTGGTCCCATCCTCTCGGCGGCATATCTGGGAATTATCCTGCATGCCTCCGAGGCCATCCGGCTGCCCGATTGGGCGGTGCTGGCAGGGCGCGATTCGCTGAGCTGCTATGTGTTGCAGGGAGTGCTGGCGGGTCTGATCCTTGGTGGTTACGGGCTGGGTCTGTTCGGCAGCCTCGGACAGATGGTGTTGCTGCCGGTCTCGCTGGCCGTGGCTTTTGCGACAGTTCCCATGTGCGGGGATCGTCAGACTACCCGACTTTGTGACGATGCATCCTGGAGCTTCGCATCCGGAAATGATGCCAGAACCCATTTCACAACTTCAAGACCTTGTCTGAGATCATCTAGCTTGGCGTGATGATGTGCGTTTGATTTCCGCGATCCTCACGGACTGTCGAAGGCCTGCTGCATGATTGAGGGATAGACATTTGCGACCAGATGCTCTCGCAATAGGTGGATCACTTTGGAACTTTCTTCGCGCAATGTCCGCTATGGCGGCGGTATTTGGGCGAAGTCTTCAGAAGTTCGCCTCAGTCCATTCATCTGTGCACAACCATTTCCATCGCCAGAGAAATATCGAAAGTAGGGCCAGGTTCAATTCGCTGCGCAACGCCGCGCTGTGTGCGTTGAAGCCACCGCTGTGCTCGGCCTTCATCTGTAACCCAAAAAAACTGGCGGAACTTGGTGGCGATTTACGTGGAAGCAGGCAGGAGCGGTTTGTTGGCGAAGGTCGGTCGACCGCTATCCTGGAAGAAACGTGCGCTGTGTGGCGCAGTCTGAAAATCGGGACGCCAGCATGACCAAACTCGCTTCCGCCCTGACCGGGCTTTCCATTTTTTCTCCCGACTCAACCCGGAACATCGATGGCGGAAAAAGCAACCAGTCCACGCGAAGTGATGGGCACTGAACGCTGTGGCGGGTCATCACCGATCCCGCGTCGAGCCGGCTAAATCATCAGCGGTGCGCCTTCTCTCAGAAAGCTGACGTCTGGGCGAGCAGATGCCTTGCTCCATGAGCGCACTGCACGTCCCGCCAGGCGTAAGCGGTTAAGTGTAATAATCAGTATAGGGATTTGTAATGATGTGTGATCGGCAAAAAAGAACTGCGGGGCATGTGGTGCGGCGCCGACAGCCCGTTCGTGCGCGACTTATGAGGGGAGTGGCTTATGTCGTGTTTGTGGCGGCAATGCAATCCTCCGTCGCCGGAGCGCAGGAGAACACATGGCTCGGAACGGTTGATCAGGACTGGTACAACGATGGAAACTGGTCCGAGAATGACGCGCCGGTGGGCGATGGGCAGACGGATGAGGTGGTCATTGATGTTACCGGCGTGAATGCGCCGATAATCGAGTATTTTGACGATCCCTGGGGAATGGGCCGGGTGGCGTCTTCCATATCCGCGACAGTCGGTTCGACGGGGGGCGGCGAACTGACGATCCGCAACGGCGGGGTATACCGAGTAGGCGGTGGCGCCCTGACGCTTGGCGACCAGGCCGGATCGAGTGGCTTTGTCGCTGTCAGCGGCAGCGGCTCGAGCCTTACCGCGACCGGGTGGTACAACTATGTCGGCAGGTCTGGCGAAGGGACCCTTGTCATAGATGACGGCGCGTCCTTCGAAAACGATACGACATGGATCGGTTGGGCTGCGGGGAGCGAAGGGCATGTGACGGTCGGCGGACCCGGATCGACCTGGACCGGGATACGTACCCAGGCGACGACATTTCCCGAAATCTATGTCGGAAATGCCGGCACTGGTTCCCTGACGGTGGAGAATGGCGGCTCGGTTCTCAATATGTCCGCTGTTCATGTCGGCAGGGCAGCGGGCGGCAACGGCACTGTCACAGTGACCGGTGCGAACTCTTATCTCAGGTCAGGTGAGTTCTTCATCGGGGGAGGTAATTCCTCGCTGACGGGCACGGGCTCCCTCATCATCAGCGATGGCGGGGTGGTGGACAGTTTCACCAGCTTTGTCGGGCGCCGGGGCACTGGCACCGCATCAGTCAGTGGGGTGGGTTCAAGCTGGGGCATCAACGGGACTCTGTTCATCGGCGAGGCCAATTCCGGATCATTGGATATCAGCGATAGCGGCACGGTGAGCGCCACGACGGTCATTCTCGGGCGCAGCAGCGGCGGAAGCGGCACGGTGCTTGTGCAGGGCACGGATTCGCAGTTGAACATTACGGGCGATCTGTTCGTCGGTGCACAGAGTGAAGGATCACTGACGGTAAACGACGGTGGGCACGTGTCTGTCGACGGAACCCTTCATATTGCCGAACAACGCGAATTCGGCACGCCAAGCACCGGCACGGTTTATGTTGGCGGCGATGCCGCGCCCGCAGCGCCCGGTACAGTAACTGCGGGCGAAATCCTGTTCGGGCAGGGCGACGGCACGCTGGTCTTCAATCACAACAGCACCGGGCATCTGTTCGATACGTCGCTTCGCAGTGTGGCCGAGGGACAAGGCAGCCTGTTCCACCGCGCTGGCAGCACCGTATTGACCGGCGACAGTTCGGGATTTTCGGGCGCGACGGAAATATCGGGTGGCACGGTCTGGCTGACGGGGGTGCTGGGCGGCTCCGTTTCGCTGGACAGCCTTGGTCCCGATCTTGCGGGGCTGGGCGGAACCGGCAGGCTGACCGGCGATCTGATCGTCACGAGCGGGCTGCTGCGGCCCGGTATCGAGCAAGGCACGCTGACGATCGACGGCAACCTTGCGCTGGGAAGCGGGGCGACGCTTCGCTATGATCTCGGCGCCCCGTCCGGCGCGCCGGGCGTGGACAGCGATCTTCTGGTGGTAGGGGGCGATCTTGTCCTCGACGGCACGCTGGAAGTCACCGATGTCGGCGGCTTTGGCGAAGGGCTGTATCGCCTGATCAATTATGGCGGCGCGCTGACCGATAACGGGCTGACCATCGGCAGTCGTCTGCCCACAGGCTATGATGACACCAACCTAACCGTCCAGACGGCTATTGCCGGGGAAATCAACCTGCTTGTCGGGGAAAGCAACGATCCGGGTGGCGATCCGGGCGCATTTCAGTTCTGGAACGGGACGCAGATGACCCCGAACGGCAGCATCGCGGGCGGAGCGGGCACGTGGTCCGCCACCGGAACCAACTGGACCAATGCAGATGGCTCGCAGTCAGGCGTGTATGACTCTGACGCAATGCTGATCTTCGCCGGAATGCCCGGCTACACCGTGACCGTGGATGGCAGCGAAGGCCCGATCACGACGAGCGGGATGCAGTTCGCCGTCCCGGACTATACCATCGCAGGCGATGCAATCGCGCTGGATGGCGCGGTTACGATCCGGGTCGGTGACGGCACGGCGGCAGGCACCGATTATACGGCGCAGATCGACAGTGATCTGACTGGCTGGGGCATGCTTATCAAGGCTGATCTGGGCACGCTCGTCCTTACCGGCGAGAACAGCTATCGCGGCGGAACCAGGGTCGAGTCCGGCATACTTGTGGGCAACGGCAATAGCCTGCCAGGCGATATCGTCAACCAGAGCATCGTCGAATTCAGCGAGGATACCGCTTCGGTATATATGGGTAACATGATCGGCACCGGCGCCGTCACGAAGACCGGCGCTGGCGAGACCACCTTCGCAGGTGCCAACAGCTATACCGGCGGCACCTTCATTCAGGATGGCGCCTTGATAGGCCATACGGTCAGCCTTCAGGGTGAAATCGAGATTGGCACTCATGGCAAGATGATTTTCGATCAGGATGCCGATGGCGTCTTTTCCGGCAACATCACGGGACAAGGCAGGCTGGAGAAACATGGTTCCGGCCTCGTGCATCTTGACGGGGTTGCCAGCCACACTGGCGGCACCGAGCTGACCGAGGGCACGCTGTCGGGCACGACCGACAGCCTTCAGGGCGAGATCGTGATGATGGATGGCACGATGCTGGTGTTTGACCAGGAGGCCGACGGAAGATTCGCGGGCATACTGGCAGGCAACCGAGCTGTCCTGGTGAAAACCGGCCTCGGAACCGTTGCCATGGCAGGGGACAACAGCTTCTTTACAGGCGATGTCGATGTCACCGTCCTCAACGGCACGCTGGTGACAGAAACGGTGATCAGCCCGCGCAGCTTTGTTATCAGTTCTCCCGGACATCTGAAAGGTACGGCGAACACGCTTGGCGGCGATATCGCTGCCAATGGCACACTGACGATCACGGAAGATAATGACGCGACCTATGGAGGGCGTCTGTCCGGGAATGGCGGCGGGCTGTTCGTCAAGGAAGGAAACGGCATTCTGCGCCTGACGGGCGTGAACAGTTTTGCCGGGCGGACCGATATCCGCGAAGGTGCGCTGCACGGCAACACGCAGAGTCTGACGGGCAGCATGATTACCATGCTGGAGGGTACCGCGCTGGCCTTCAGCCAGAACGGGAATGGCACCTTCGCTGGCGATATTCTGGGCTTCGGAACGCTGCACAAGGTCGGCACTGGCGAACTGCATCTGACAGGCAGCAACAGCTATACCGGCGGCACCATCATCTATGATGGCAGTCTTCGCGGTGATACGAACAGCATTCGGGGTGATATCGACATGGAATTTTCCTCGGATATCATCGTGATCTTCGATCAGGACAGCAACGGCACCTATTTCGGCGACATCAGTGGAGGCGGACGTCTTCGCAAGGAAGGGGAAGGTCTGGTCCAGCTGGTGGGCACCAACACCTATGATGGCGGAACGCAAGTCATCGCGGGGACATTGTCGGGGACGACCGATAGCCTGCAGGGCGGCATTTCAATATCCGGAAACGGAGCACTCCTGTTCGATCAGGACGACAACGGCAGTTTCGACGGAGTTATTGGCGGAAGCGGGAGCCTTTTGAAGGACGGGATGGGCACCGTCACGCTGACGCAGGATTCGTCACATTTTATTGGGCAGACCGATGTTGTCGCCGGTGTGCTCGTGGTCAATGGTAGCCTTGGCGGAGATATCAGCTTGTCCGGCGGGACCTTGAAGGGAACGGGAACCTTCGGCAATGTCACGGCGGGGAACGGCAGCACATTCGCACCGGGCAACTCTATTGGCCAGAGCAGCGCGGCAAGCGTAACGTTTGAGACCGGTTCAGTCTTTGAGGTTGAGCTCAATGATGGGGGCTACGTGCCAGGCATCAACAATGACGTGATCAATGTTGCAGGCAGTGCGATTCTGAATGGCGGTACTGTGCATGTCATTCCGGAAAATGGAACTGATACCGGGCATACTTATCGTCCCGGCACCTATACAATCCTAACGGCTGGTGGCGGCGTAACGGGTGCTTTCAGCGGTGTGACAGACAATTTTGTCTTCCTTGATTTTGAACTCGGATATGATCCGTCGGCGGTGTACATTACATCCCGGCAGGTGGTCATGTTTTCGGATATCGCGCAGACGAAAAATCAGGCGGCGGTCGCGTCGGCACTCGAAGCGCTAGATGGCGGCAATGCCATCGTCAATGCGCTCATCGTCCAGACGAATGAAGATGTAGCCCGCCGCGCCCTCGATGATCTAACCGGCGAAATATATGGATCGCTTACGAGCTCGTTGGTCACACAGAGCCGGCTGCGCCGCGATGCCGTGTACAAACGGACGCCCGTTGCGTTGGCCAGTCAGGACGCAGGAGCCTGGCTCCAGGCGATCGGTGGAACGCAGCGTTGGGACGGGCAGGGAAGCTCAGCGTCCGTAAAGAACATGCGGCAGGGAATCCTTTTGGGAGCAGATGCTGGTGTGGGTGACCATCTGCGCATTGGCGCTTTCGGTGGCTACACAGTCTCGGATACAAAAGTTCCTGCGAGAAGCTCGAACGCGTCGACCGACAGTGTTCATCTGGGTGTTTACAGTACCGCAAGTTGGTGGGGCGCCGATCTATATGCAGGCGCAGACGCCAGCTGGCACGAAGTTGATTCCAGGAGGATGATCGAGATCGGCGCGTTTGCGGATCAGTTGGAGAGCGATTATTCGGCGCGCACGAACCAAATCTATGGCGGGGCTTCCTATACGATCAATATGGGTCCGCTAGAACTCTCGCCATTTGTAGAAGTCGCCGTCGTCGGATACTCTTCAGATAGTTTTGTTGAAGCTGGTGGCGCGGGGGCGCTTCAGGTCGAAAGTCAGGATTTTGAACTGGCCTTCTCAACCGCTGGCGTAAGCGCCCGCTCCGCGCTGGACCTGAAGGCGGCCCCGATTGAGCTAACTGGTAGGCTCGCTTGGCGACGAGCCTGGGATGCGATTCCGGCGTCCGTTCATGCTCTGAGCTCTGGTAGCGAATTCTTCTCCGCATCCGGCGCGCCGCTGGCTGAAGACGTCCTCGCAATTGGTATTGGGGGCAGAATTGTCGTTTCCGAGCGTGTTTCCGTGTCGATCGGCTACGACGCGGAGGTCTCTGACGAATATCAGGACCATAATGCAAGGGCCGCAATATCGATCCGGTTCTGAGGGGGCTCGGATAGTAGTTCGTGGGAAGAGTAGTTGGTTTGGTGTTCCTGGGGCACAGGTGCGTTGACGGCGGTGAGCCAGCGAACATCTGGAATCAATCTGGCGGAAAACGATGAAGTTTTGCGTTGAAGATACCAGAAGGGAAGATCGGGCCAAAAGATGTTTCCGAGCTTCCCTTAGCGGCGCCGCTTTGCAGCTGGTGCTTTCTCTTCGGAAGGAGGCGGTGTGTTTAAGTTCACCATGACCAATCTTGGCCTCGTTTGCCTGACAGCTATTGTTGCGGAAGGGGCAGTTGAGCAGAAAGCAACGGCGCCGACGACAATCGCAGAACGGGAATATTCATCTGGCAAGACTGTCCCGAAAACCCGGGATGAAACAGTCAATGAAAACTCGCTCACTGATGAACTTCGCCGCGGAAAAAAGCCCCTCGACGCAAAAACACTACCCGGTGACATGTATGACCCCCGGGCCGTCGATCCTGAGCCGCTGCCTGGCAATATATCCGATGGAACCAAACCTGATTCCAAAAAGCCTCCCGGTGACATGTATCAGAAGCCTGCGCCGCAACAATGATACTGCATCGCCGGTGGGGCGGGTTTGAATGATACTGGAAAGAAGGGTGGAGGGAATGAAGTCAAGTTCAACCATTGTTTTGAGCATGGGCATCTTCATGTTATCGGCCTGTCAGATGACGGACATGAAAACCGGCGCCGTCGATGTCATGTCGCAAGCAGAGCGAGAAGTAGTTTTTGTGCCGCTGGTGCTTGAGCGGGATGGTTACTGCCTAGTCGGTTTTGGAATAACTTATCCCGAGGATGTCGAGCCGCACGCACGCCAAATTCGGATAAATACCCGGTGGTCAGGGGATGTCGTCGACTATCCGTTACCGATCCCGCCTCTGGGGGCACCGGACAGATACTCTTCGAACGATGATGGGACGGTGACATTCAGTGGCATGGTCAATGACAGCATCATTGAGTGCGATCCGGAACTGGCAGCCCGCACGCTCGCAATCGGACCATGCGTGGAAGGCCAATGTCTTGTCGCGAGGTTTGCCTCCAATGCGCGGGCAGCGGAACTCGGTATTGACGAGGCGGTATACTGATGAGGTGGCTATTTCTAACGGATAGTCGGGCAGTGAGCCTGCTTGCGCGCCCGATGGGGAATTTGCGAATGACGGACGGTTCAACCGGGTCTTCCGCGGCGCGGTATCTGGGGGCGGTGTCGCTGGCGCTTTGCGTGCAGGTGCTCGTCGCGTGTGGCCAGGCTGGGCAAAGCGGCGACGAGCCTGGCGAGGCGTTGAGCTCCGCGACCTGCGCAGTTCTGGAGACCTTGCTGGAGGATATCGAACGCGGCCTCGACCAAGTGGCGCGGGGCACAGGCGGCCGCCGACCGACCACAGGTACGGCAGTTTATGCCAAGGAAGCGCGGGATATTGCGCCGGACGGAGCGCTGCCAGTGGCGTTGGAGGAAGCGCTGTCCGCGATCGGAACAGAGGCGTCGTCCAACTACTTTTTTGAAAATGGTGCGGTGGGGTTTCTGGAGCAGGGGCTGATCATCGAAGCGGCGATGCCGAAGCTCTGCCCCGGCAGTTCGGTCCCTGACCTAAGGCGCCATGCCGGAACCATTGGAAACTGATACGGAGGATATGATGCTGCGTTTGAAAGAAGCATCGGACCGCTCTCCCATTGCGGGACTACTCTTGCTGGCGGGCTTCGCGCTGCCCTTTGTTGTGGGCTGCTCCGGCAGTTCCGCACCTGAAGGTTCAGGAAACGATATCTCAGACACCGCGGCGGCTGAGTGCGGCGGCTTGTTAAACCGCTCGGATATCGATGACGCCTTCAGCGGCGCCCTGACGGTCCAGAGCACCACTGCTGCCGCAATGGGAAGCGAAGTTGCCGGTTGTCTCGTCATGATCGAGGAAGGCAACAACAATCGTCTTAACCTGACGGTCGGGGACGCGGAGGCCTTCCGGACCCGCAAGGAATCGCAGTCGCGCCAGGCGGGTGGAATGCAGGAGGCGTTTGATGCAGGCGCAGAAGCGCAGATCTATAACGGTGTCTACGCAATTGCCCTGCTCGAGGACGGTCGGTCCATATCGATCGGGTTGTCGCAGAAGCTGGTGGAGGAGGAACGCCTGATCGCACCGGATCAGAGCGCTGCAGGTATCAAGCTGCTGGCAGAGCGTGTCGTGCGCCGCCTAGAATCCCGCTGATCTGCCCGATTTGGGATTTCTTCTAAATTGTCAATGAAGAGAATGTTCTTACACTAGGCGGAGCCTTGGGGACTAAGGGAGGGTGATGGATCGGCATTGTATACCGCCCCAATGCCCAACCGCACCCACAATAGAAAAAATACGCCGCGCTCGCCTCTGGCTCAGCCACAGCATCAGAGGCGATCAAGTGCCTTTCGGGCGATGGCTTGAACACCCGCTCCAGATTCTTCTTTGCTCAGAGGAAGCTCTTCGCCGAACACAAACAGCTGCAGTGCAGTGTTTATTGCGCGGCCCTCTGCGTCGATCGCAATGACCTGCGCGTTGTTGAGCAGATAGGCTTCAGCGCCGACATCGACAGGTTCCATTGTTGCCGATCCCTGACGCTCATATTCAAAGTAAGTTTCCCGGCGGTTTTCAAACGCCTCCCTGCTTTCGGCCTGCAGGATGAACTCGCCTTCATAGCCTTGCACGCTGACGGTACAGCTGCTGCCGCGACCACGATAGCCGACCAGTTTGCCAAAGGTCAGCTTTTCGCCAAACGCCTCCGAAAGTTCCTCCTGGGTAAAGAGATCACAATCTCCCCGTTCTAAAACGGTGACCTCGCCATTCGAAGGCGTCGCCTGTCGGGTAGTTATAGGCGCGTCGCCTTTCTCCGTATCTTCTCCGCCGCACCCAGCGAGCAGGAGTGATAGGGTGAGGGTGGCGATGCTCGAGGCAAAGACTTTCATGAAACAGATCCTGTTCTGACAAATGGGGCCCTGGTGGACCCATGAGGAATAATGCTCCGTAGAGGGATCAAGGTGGTGTCCCGGTGCGGGTGATGACGTGAATGTGCACTGATGCATACGTCGCTGGCGGGACCGTTCGGGGTGTCGGGCAAAGACGGGCCTCTTACTGAATACGCGGATCACTATGCACTTCAACGCAATTCCTGCGTGTTTCCCGCCAACCTTCGTTTGGCGGATCGGGGCGGCCTTTTACGTGGAAGTCGTAAGAGGGGGTGGTTTTCATGAGCAACTTCAATGTTTCCCGGCGCAGACTGCTGAAAACCGCCGGGGTTGCCGGCCTTGGGGCCGTGTTCCTTGGTGGCGGCCTGCTGGGTCTGAGCACCTGTCGCCGGGGACCGGGGGGCGACCCTGAAAAGCTCCTTGCGGATACTGGCGATGAGACAGGCCCCTATGCCGTCTGGCGGGAAATGCGAACCTGGCTGCGGACCAGTCCCGATCATACGCTGGGGAGGGCTGCAGCGCTGGTTGAGGAGGGCGATGTCGTTGAGATCCACCGTTTTGTGCGAGATGAAGTCCGTCTGGTGCCTGGGCTTGGGAACCGATTTTCGCTCGGATCGACAGTGCGTTGGGGCGAGCGTGCCGCCTTGCGCGCAGGCGCAGGCACGGCCCGCGAAAAGGCTGAAATCCTCGCTGGCCTTTTGCGCCAGACGGGCCGGGTTGCGCGTGTCGTAGAGGCCGCGCCGCTCTCCCGCGAAGAGGCGGCGACGACTTTCTTTCGCAATAGGGAGTCCGAATTCGCGCCACCAAGTGGCTCTGAGACATTCGAGACCTGGCGCCGGCGCCTTGGCGCACGGCCCGAGGAGACGATAACGGCAGACCTCCGGCAGCAGGACAACCGTATTGAGGAGACGCGTACGCAATTGGCGGAGTTGATCCGGAAGCAGGGTATTCCGCGCAATTGGGGCAAGTATAGCGACCGGGCTTATGGACGTGTGCCAATGGTTCGATTTGAAGAAAAAGATGGTCAGGTTTTTTATGCTGACCCCATCCGGCCAGGGGCTGAGATAGCGACGAGCCTGGGGCGGGCAGACGAAGCGGCGGAGCCTGAGGGCCTCTTGCCGGTTGTGATCTCGCTGGCCTTCACTACCATGGATGCGCCCGGTCAACCTGTGGAAGTTGCGCGGTGCGAATGGACGGCGCAGGACGTTTGTGGTCGTCAGGTGCGGCTCGGATTCAAGCCGGTGCAGGACACGGCCGAGCTGCTTGCGTCGCGAGTGGGGGATGTGCGTACGTTCACGCCGTTTCTCTCGATTCAGGCGATTGATGGGGAGCAAATGGAGACGGAGAAGGCCGTCCACATGGGGCAGACTTTCACCCTATCCGGCGACGTTATGTCCGTGAACGGGGAGGGTACCGTGATCCTCAATGGCCAACAGGTCGTGGTGGGCGCGGCGCCTAGGCAGGCGCAGAAGGTTGCGACAGTTGAGGTGAAAGCTGATGCAGCGCGTTATCCCGATATGCGACTTCTGGTCTGGCCGCGCGACGTGGACGGTCGGATGGTCGATAATCTGACTCCGGAAGAATTTTTGGTGTCTGACGAGGGTGACCGCATGATGCATTTGCTGCGCGTGCAGGACCGTGCCCCAAGTATCCTTTTTCTGTCAGATGAATCTCTCTCCATGCCGGGTGAATTCCGGGGCGACAGCGGTGCGTCGATGCTTGCCCTTGTAGAGAACGTCCGGAGGGCGGCCCGGAAGGTTCACCCGAGGGCGACCGTGAATGTTCGAGCGACGAATTCAAATCTTTGGGAGAACATTATCAAGACGCTGGGTACGAAAGTTGACCTGATCGTCTATGCCACGGACGGGCACATCAAGGGATCTATCCCCACGGTGCAGGAGCGCGCGACTCTGGCGCTTGGACCTCGGATCATTGCAATGAATGTGCGCGGAAATCTCGATCTTCTGCGCAAACGCTCCGACAGCAATGTTTTTGATGAGATGGCGTCGCTGACCCGCGGCAAGGCGCTGGATGTAAACAAAGGAAACGCTTCAGCAATCGAGGCGGCGGTTCTTGAGTTCCTTGAACAGGAAGGGCGTGAACTGCCCTATGAGCTAGGATATCATCTGCCCGGTGGCCAGCTAGGTATGCGGTCGGTGGATGTTACCGTTGGCCCGGTGACGGGCCAGACCAACTACCAAGTGGGCGCCGCAGTAGCTGCGCCAAAGGGGCTCGCCTCGCTTCGCCTGACCGTGAAGATTGGCGATCGTGAGGTGGAGCGCGTGATAGGAGGGCATTCCGGGTTTGGCCCCGTGGTGCAAGCCGACATTGATCACGTTATGGGAGCGGTGTTTGGCGTGCACCTCTTGGCTTTTGAGGGCCCCCCGCCATCCTTTTCTACATTGATGGATGATGTCCTGGCGGCACGCCTTTCCTTCGAGCGATTTGACCGGGCTGTAGCCGAAGAAGACGGAATGCTGACAATTATTGAAGCCATCGAAGAGGGGCATCATTTCCTTCCAGGAGAACTCGCGACGCTGATGATGCGGACGGGCCTCGGGGCGGGAGAGGATTTCTGTTTTGCAGAACAGGGTATGCGCTGTGTCTATTTCGCCTCTCATCCGGTTCTAAATGACGACAGGATCATTACGCGAGTCGACATTCTTCCAACCTCAATGACTTATGTGATCAGTCCACATACTGAAGTGGTGATGGAGAAATCGATGCAGGCGGGTTTGAAGCTGGCGTCGGCGGAGGCGGCGTTGTTTCCGGGCGAGAACACGTTTGACCTGCTCGCCGGCAAGTTGCTGACGTTGCTTAATCCCGATCTATACACATCTGATAGCATATCACCTGACCAGGTCGCCGCCTGGGAACGACAGCGGGAAAAACTTGAGGGGATCTTTCGACGGCCAGGTCATCTAGCCTTTTGCGCGCAGGATTTTTCCACGCAGGCCAGCTGGGTTGTCGACCTGGAGACATCTGAAGTCTATGCGCTGTTGCCAGACATGAGCGGAGGTGGCCACAAAACGTCCCGCATAGAGCAACAACTGACCGAGCTGGACCGGGTCGTCTCCATGATGAACCGGCTTGCACAAGGGGGCGGGACAGCTGCTAACGGTATGCTGAACCCGCTGGGGGCACATGCTCTCGGTGTGGCGGCGACCTATGGGCAGAACCTCGCGCGGATCTACGCGGCGGCCTCGATGGCGATCATACTTTTGGATAGTCGCGGGATCGAACCGGCAGTCAAGCTCGCTCTGGCGAGCATGGCCTGTGAAAACGTAAAGAGTATCTCGCTTGGCGTGTTTGGTGCCGGAAAGTCAGCCAATCGGGCTGTTGAAGTATTCTCCATGGCCGAGAATGTTGCGGGCGCCGCAGGGGCACATTCGCCCTTCTCGTGTTCGATGTAAGCCGGAGAAGCTGGTGGATTGGCCTATTGCGGAGTCCGTCGGGGCATTCTGAGTGCATCCATTTGTGCCGTCGCCGTCAAGCATCGCTGCGTCAGCGCTACTTGACGTTCTGGTTCCACTTTCCGACAACGGGTGCAGGATCGACAGACCACACTGTTGGCAATGGGGGAATAATGACGGGTGGCCAGTCGGGAACACCAAACAAGCACGCCGGAGAAGCGCTGGGGCTCAGCGATGAATTGCTGGCGGAAACGTATGATCTTCTCCGCGCGATTGCGTCTCGGCAGTTACGAGGCAGGCCTCCGAGTGCGACCCTCAATACGACGCTTATCGTTCATGAAGCGTGGATGAAACTTGCCCATGATGATGCGCGCCGGTTTGCGGATCAGGACCATTTTCTCGCGACGGCATCTCGCGCCATGCGCCAGATCGTTGTTGACCATGCGCGGCGAAAACTGTCGGGAAAGCGGGGCGCTGGCGCGATCCATGTCAGCATCGAGGATCAGCAGATATCTGCTCCGGGACCGGAAAATCAACTTGTTGACATAGACGCAGCGCTTGTTCGGCTCGCCGAACGCTCGCCCGAGCTTGAACGCATCGTCGAGTGCCGCTTCTTTGCTGGCCTGACGGTGAGCGAAACCGCACGCGTCCTTGGTAGGCCTGTTCGTTCGATTGAGCGAGACTGGGCGCGCGCACGCGCTTACCTAACGGACTATCTCAAACCGGGCTCCCAACGCTGAACCCAGCGGCCCAGGATTACCAATCGAAGATCTTGCCGACGGCCTTGCGCGCCTCGGACCTTGCCTTTGCGCGCACGGTCCGGTCGGCTTCTCCAAGCGCCGCGTCCTTCGCATCAGTCGCAACATCGCCAGCATAGCCGCCTGCCATGCCGGCCAATCCGGGCGCAACCGTTCCCATTGGGAAGACCTGGATACCCGGCGGCAACTCGAACAGATAGTCGGGTTGGTCGGTCAGGATGAGGTTTGTGAGATCGTAGTGAATGGGGTCAGGGTGTTTCCCGGGGAGCGTGTGGGTAATGCGCATACGGATAGTAATATTCTCCGGGCTAACCCATACGTCGCCAGCAGTGGCGCCGCCGTCTCCGTCCACATGGTTCATTTTATAGCGGCGGGCGAAAGTTTCGTTTATTGTCTCGGTGCCAACCAGTTTCAACTCAGCCTTCTCAGCGTAGTTCTCGATCGTGGAGAAAGCTGAACCGGCTTGTTCGCTTCCATAGGGAATGGAAGTTGCAAAGTTTTGCCGCGGTGAGATCGACCAGATCACATCAAGGTCGTCGCGCCAGATTTGCACCACTTCAGTATCCTCCAGCACCAT
Organism: Hyphomonas sediminis; assembly: GCF_019679475.1. Lineage (NCBI taxonomy): Bacteria > Pseudomonadati > Pseudomonadota > Alphaproteobacteria > Hyphomonadales > Hyphomonadaceae > Hyphomonas > Hyphomonas sediminis. The sequence continues at coordinate 3,041,956 of NZ_JAIEZP010000001.1, read as the reverse complement.
CTCATAACGGCTCTTGCCGCGGGTGGAGTACACCGTCTGGTTAATGACCTCACCGCCAGCGCTGAGCGTGCGTTGCCCCTGATAGGAAACAGTCGGCGAGCCGGTCAGGGCGAATTCTTGCGCTAAGGAATTGCCAGGCAAAAGAAACAGGCTGATGGCGGCAATCATAGTTTTTATTAGCCCGGTCATTGTGCTTATCCTTCCAGAGTTTGCGTGCGTCCCGTATTCTGAAACGCAGTGCAAGTGCGAACTCCGCCAGTTTTTTGGCGTAAATGGCGATAGAATTTTCGTTACGATACTGAGAGCGGGGAGCCGGTTCTGAACAAGGAAATGTAATATCGGGGCGATACGGAACATGACAAACGGCGATATAGTAGCATGGAGGCGTCTCGATGAGGCGTTTGACACAGTACTTGATGTTCCGGCGGAGGACCGGGTTGCATGGATTGAAGAAAATTTTTCAAGTGATCCCGATCTGGCCGGTGAACTTGTCCGCCTTTTGGCAGTCGCGCGGGGCGGTGATGATTTCTTTGACAGCCTGGAAGATGCCAGAGACCGCTTGCTTTCGGAGGCAATCGATTGGGGGGCAGAAGAAGCCGGAGATCCCCGAATTGGTGCGGTATACGGATCATGGCGCATTCTTCGGCAAATAGGGCGAGGCGGGTTTGCGGTCGTCTACGAGGCTGAGCGTGCTGATGGTCGTTATGAACAGATCTGCGCGCTGAAAGTCATCCAAGGCGGTTTGCGCGGTGATGCGGTTCGCCATTTCCTGAGAGAGCGTCGCATCCTCTCGACGCTTGATCATCCCGGGCTGGTCCGGATCATTGATGCGGGAGAGACAGCCACGGGCGCACCCTGGCTGGTGATGGATCTGGCGGAGGGGCGCAACATTACTGATCATTGCCGCGAAGCTGCGCTGGGGCTAATGGATCGGATTGGGCTTGCTGCAGGTATTGCAGATGCTCTGCAAGCGGCGCACTCGCGTCTGGTGATCCACCGGGATATCAAACCGGACAACATCATTGTGTCGTCTGAAGGCCGTGCGCGCCTTCTGGATTTCGGTGTGGCCAGTCTGGCATCCGGCAATGAGGGTAACATGGCTGCGACCGCCATGACCCCCCAATATGCCTCTCCTGAGCAGCGAGCGTTGTCCGACGTGACGACAGCCAGTGACATCTACCAGCTCGGGCTTGTGCTTAAAGAGCTTTGCTTGCCATATGTACCACTCAGCCGTCCAATCCAGGCTGTTATCGACAAGGCGACGGCTGAGGACCCGGGCGCCCGATATGAGTCAGCGTCCGGATTTGCAGAAGATCTGCGCCGCGTTATGCGGGGAGACCCGCCGCTGGCGCGGCCCGAGACCCGCTGGGAGGCAGTCCGGCGGTTAATCTTGCAGAACAGAGTTGTCTCGGTGCTTGTGACTGTTGTCCTCGCAGGACTTGTTGCTTGGATGGTGACGCTGGATATCCACGCCCGGCAGCTTGAAACGCAACGTGCCATTGCCCTGAGTGCGGCGGACCGGGCCGAGCGCGGGCGCGCAGTGTTGTTGGATATCTTCCGGCGCATGGATCCAGTTCAGGAGTATGGCGCTGCCGCGGTTTTCGGTGGCCTGCAGGATGTTATTCACCCGGCACTGGCCGATGTCCGTGATCGCCTTTCTGATGACCCGGCGCTTCAGGCTGAGCTTCTGGCCTGGGCGGCATTCCTGAATGAGCGGGCAGGGGAGGAAGCCAAAGCTCTTGAATACACGCAGGAAGCAATTCAGCTGCTTGAAGCGGCAGGTCTTGGCGGCACGAGCTTGCATGCAGACAGGATTGCCTACCGGGGCTCCCTGCGCATTGCCAGAGGGGATCGCGAAGGCGGAGAGGCTGACCTATCAGAAGCTCTATTGATAGCACGCCAGGCACCACAGAATGACAGGTTTGCCTTATCAGTTTTTATCCGGAGTGCCGGCGCAAAGCATCCTCTCTGGCAGGAGCAGCGGGCCCTGTTTGAGGAGGCCTTGAAGCGCCTGCCCGGAGCTTCAACAAATTCTGAAATAGAGGTGCGGACCGGACTTGCGCGGGCGTTGTTGGAGCTCGGTGATGTTTCAGGCGCAGAAGCCCATTTACGACTGGGGCTTGAACAGGCTGAGCGTGTTTACGGTCCGGACCATCCGCGCCTGGCGCTGCCACTTTCAGTTCTAGGATCCACGATGCGTCGGCGCGGCGATCTTGACAATGCTATCGAGATTCATCGCCGAGCCTATCAGCTTTCCGAAACTGCTTTCGGGCGCGACTACAAGTCGACCTTGTCGCATCAGAACAACCTGGCCCTGTCTCTTGCTGATGCCGGAAGGATCGAAGAGGCCGCAGAGCTGATCAACAGCCTTGCAGAGGCATATCTCCGTCTTGACGGGCCGGGCTCCCGCCGGGCTGGAGAAACTTATCAGAACCTGGCAACCCTTCAGGTTCGGGCGGGTGGGTATGACGCGGCACTTCACTCGCTTGACAAGGCCGAACCGATTCTGGCGCTTTCCTTGCCTGAGACAGCGCCCATGCGAGCCTATCCCTTGCTGACGAGATCTGAAGCATTACTCAATCTGCACCGCTATGCAGAGGCAAAAGTGGCGGCTGATGCAGCATTTATGAAACTCACAGAGATCTTGCCGCAAGGGCATTTTGCGATCGAAATTGCTCGTTGCCGGATGGGGCTTGCGCGAGCCGGTCAGGGTGAGGAGGAAGCGGCGGCGCATTTGATACGCGAGGCGATTTCCGGCCTCGCGGCATTGGATAGCCCGCCGGAGCGTCATCAGTCTGCTTGCTTCGCGGCAGCTTTGGCACTCGGAATAGAGCTCTAATATTCAAAATAAATGGCAGAAGGCAGTGTCAGCAGAAACGGCCTTGAGGGGGCAGCAGCGTAGCCTCGGCCAATGGCCCAAAATCCGTTCCGCTACTGCAACGCATGGGCTGAGAACACCCAGCCTGGTGTGATGATATGCATTTGAATTCCGCAATCTTTGCGGACTGTCGAAGACCTGTTGCATGAACACTGCATCGACATCTGCCACGAGACGGTCCGGCAATGGGCAGGGCATTTTGGAACTTTCTTCGCGCAATCACTGCGATGGCGGCGGCATATGGGGAAGTCTTCAGAGGTTCGTCTCAGTCGATTCGTTTGTGCACAACCATTTCAATTGCGGGGGAGGTTCAAATCGATACGCAACGCCGTGCTTCGCCAACGGTGCAAGATTCTGGCCGCCTGATGCCTGCTGGTCTGCGAATATCGGGGGCTGGCTCCAGCTCGTCGGGTAGCACCCCAGCAATATTCATGATGAGCTCGGCTCTCGGGGCGGCTCTTCCCCATCTTCTATGGGGCAACTGCCCCATTTGTGTCGTGGCTATAGTTTTGCAGTTTGCCGATATTCAGTTTCAGACGGAGCCACCGATGTTATCCCTTGCATTTGCGACGCCTCTCGCCGTAGCCCTGTCCATCGGGTCGGCACAGTTGACGATTGATGGCGAAACGACCACCCACACAATTACAGACTGCGCCATCGAAGCCGAAGGCGCCATGCCAGCGCGTCTACTGATTGAGGATTTGGACCTCACGCTCAACCTGGCTCAAGCTGATCATATGCAGACAATCAGTGTGATCCGCGACAATAGGAACTGGACTGCGACCCGACTGAAGATCGGCGACAACTGGATGGATCAGGGCAAGCCCAGCGATCCCTTCATTCTCGACTGGGGAGAAACAATTCACGTCGAAGCTATGCTGACTTCCGGTCAGAGCGAGGACGAAAAGGCCATGAAACTGATCGCGAAGTGTGGCTAGGCAAGGTCGCCGAGAGGTTGTGTTGACGTGGAGGGGGCCGGCGGTCTGGTGCAACAGCCATGCAGGCTGAAGTGCGGTCGCGGGCCCGACTGAAATTATGCTTCCGACACTAACGACACTTGCAGAGCCGGCCATTGGAACAAGGGTCAACCGGTGGGGCATGCCCCGCTGAAGCGAACACTCACCTTCATCGTCTGGTCAGCGACGACGCCGCGACCTGAGACTGTTCCATTGTCGATAATCAGCGCCCAGCCAGCACCTGCGGTTCCTGTGTTGGTAATTTTTTTGGCCTTTCCCTGGTCGAGAAACAGTGAAATTTCATCGCTCTGCGAGTGCTCCAGCCGCAGCCGCTGACGTGCGCCTGGATCAATCTCGAAGTCAATTTCGGCGGATCGATGGTTTGTGTCTGCGCTGCAGCTGAGAACGCGGGCAGGTAATGTGATTGGCTGTCCAAGCTCAAGCGTGATCTCGCCCTCGCCTGTGGGCCCGGCAGGCTGTTGAGCTGCAGTGGGAGGTGTGTCCTGTCTTCGCGGCGCAGGGGGACGTTCCAGTCTGTCGCGGCGGATCTTCGCAATGGCGCTGGTCGCTTCAGGCAAAGCTGGAGTTTTTGCGGACATGCTGAAAGGCAACTGCAACGCCCGGCCAAGCGTACGCCCATCCAGTGCTCTGAGTGAGGCGGGCACAATTGCTGTGTAGTGGCCGGCTGCCTCATGGTCTGCGGGGGAAATCATCACGATCATACCCGACGGATCAAGCCGAACATAGCCAGGCACCTCTTGCCCCGAAGGCCCAAGCAGGCGAACGCCGTCGAGCGTTTCCGCATCAATTTCCACATTGAACAGGAGTTCTGCCGCCGTCCCTTCATCCGCTGCGTCGCTGCCGGCAGGAAGTGTCGCGAGCGGCTTCAGTGGGAGCTCAATGGATACGGGCAGATGAGTCGACTGTTGCCCGACCCCGTCTTGAACGATGATTTCAAAAGCAGCATTCGAACCGGGGGTGAGCGTTGCAGGATCGGGCGTAAAATGGGGATTGGTCAGCAAAACCGCCAGTGTCGACCAGTTATCCCCATCGGGCGAGAAGCGCACCGTATAGGTCAATCTGCCGGCATCGGCCTGGCTTTGCCATTCAAGCCTGTCTTTGGCACGATAGACCGAACCCGCTTGATGCGAGGTGATCTTCGGCGGTGCAAGTTCAGCCAGCGCCCGACGCTCGGTGAGTACGCGGCCCTCGCGCGAGAGCACGATCCGCTCGGGCTTGCCCGAGATCGGAAGCCGCACGGCAAAAGGCCAGGTCGTCGCGTTGGACGCAATGTTCCCATCAGGGCCGGCAGAGGTGCGGGCGAGCACGCGGCCTTGGGCATCTTCGACCCGGATTTCATATGGTCCGTATTCGGCAGATAGTCTGTTGCGCGGACCGGAGACAGAGACGGTCGGCAACAAGGCCGAGGCCTCACCATCGACAATGCCGGAAACCATAATCCAGTCCTTCGCGTCGGCCAGCGCCAGCGGCCAGAAGGATGCCTGCCAAAGCAATGGATTGCGGTTTGCCTGGCGCGGGGTGGTCAGCGATGGCGCGACAGACGCTAGTCTCGCGCGCACCATACGCAGCATGCCTGGCATGCGCTCGACGAGCCATTCATACTGTTCATTATCAATCCAGTAACGTTGGCGCGGCTCATAGATGCAAGGGAACATCAGGTTGAGCAGCGGATATGTGCTTTCCGCATTGCCCTTTTGGCTCGACTTCATGGCTCCGCTCCCGCCATCGAGGGCGATCCGCATGCCGTCGATACTGGCGGCCGTCCGCTTCAGCCCGGCCCTGCAGAGTTCTGCACGATGGGCCTGGTCGCGGGCATAGGGGATATGTGGAAGTGCGAAATTGTGACCAATTTCATGGACGATCAATGGCGCCGTAAAGACTGCAGGCCGGTTGCCTTCGTGGAAGCCTGCTGTCGACATGGCAATGACATTACCGGTCGATCCTTCCGGGTTGAACAGGTCGACAAGCTGGGGCGCATCTGGAACATTTCCATAGTTGCCCCCTTCATCAACCTTAAGCCCGTCCGGCTGCTCAAAGCGTGAGCTGGCTTGCCCTCCGCCGGACATTGGCGGATGGAGTGAAACGAGGATGTCGGCTGACGACATGGCGCCCACATGTTCGTAGAACAGGCTTAGAAAACTCGACCATTTCCCATCTTCAGCCAAACCAACGGGAGTGCCCCAAGGCCTTCTAACGAACCCGTCCTTGCAGGCGGTTGCACCCATGCCGGGTACAGAACAAATCGTGTCGGCAATATTGTACGTTCCGCGATAGTTTGCTGATACGCGGGCGACGGGAAGGATCTGATTGGCAAATGTGCTTTCCATTCTCATGGACTGCATGATCTGCCGAACAGCGGCCTCATCCGGTCCGTCGGGAAGCCATTGAGAATGCACGGAAATAAAGTAATCGATAGTCAGTCGATCAACATGCTGGTCGGCATATTCCATCTCACGCTCGATCGTTTCCGGCTCCAGTTCAATATCATCGGGATAGTAGTCATGTGGCAGCACATGCGCGATAAATTCATCGGGTTGTCTTGAAGAGGTGGGGCTCCAGCCGAAGATGTTGAGACTATCGAGTCCGAGCCTGCGATCCTCATCGGTGAACTGGTCGGGCCTGATTGCTTCCGTTGTACGCTTCGGGAAAATCAGACTGTCGTGTTTGTCCCTAATTTCGATTTCGACTGGATAGCTCTTTACCTGGTAATCAGGGGCGACGTCATTGCGTTCTTCCCAGTCAACATAAAGCCTGGCCGCGGCCGGCTTGCCATTGACGAGCGTGGCATTGCGGGAGACCTGATAGATGTCGAGGCGCAAATTTTCCGGGTCGACCATGGTCGAGAATGGCAAAACAAAATGCTCCTCCAAAGTCTCGCCGTCCACGCCAACGACGCCGTACCGTCCTGGCTTGATTACGATTTCGTAGATCGTTCCGGAAAGCAGTGGCTCAACCGGTTTCACGCGAAGTGTCTTTGGATCTGCGAGCGAATACTCGGCCTCGACTTTGATCGGAAAGCCGTTTGCCCCGATCGTTTTAAAATCGATTGCGACGGAACGGAGACTGCCCTCATACAGGTCTTCGCTGAAGACGAAATCGAATTCAGCCCCGCTGAGCAAAACATTTTCTTTGCCAAGATTGGGAGTTGTATCGACGATCTCAAACCTTTCGGTTTCACGGCACAGCGTCGACTGGTAGAGTTCCTCTGTTTCGGGCGTGCGCGGCAACTGGAATTGCAAGTTGAGATTCAGATGCTCGGGCAAGGGCTCAAGATCACTTTCCATGTCAATTAAACCGTTACGCGCCGGATAGATAAAGGAGACCATCCTCCCGGAAACCGAGAGACTGAAGCTGTCTTCAGTCCAACTTGTTTCAAGGCTTGCTGGCTGTTGGAGTGTCGGCCCGTAGCCCGGCCAAACCAGCAGGTCGGAGCGTCTTGTATCGGCAACCATGTTGTTGAAAGTCATGGATGCCGCGCCCGATGGCGCATCACGATACTCCAATGCGTGAACAAGTGATGCCCGGCCATTTTCTGGACCACAGGCAATGTTTCCGATGCCGATCTCGGAAAACTCCATGCCAACCCGGTTCACCTCGTCATGCAGGACAAGAGCGAAAATGTCCCGGCCTTCATAGCCGCGCCTCACAAATACGGCCCGGCCGCCGATCTTCCCGCTACCTTGCGAGACGGAACTGCCCGTGACCGTGCCTACCCATTCGCCGACCAGGTCATCACCATGGAGAGCATCATATCCATCCTTATACGGTGCGTTTTTGTCGCGCGTTTGTGCTTGGGCGGACATCGCTGTCAGACCAGCAAGGCAGACAATCGCGGCGAGGCGGCACAAGGCGCTCATGGAGACGGCCACTAGTTCTGCAGAAGTGCTGTTTCGAAACTGCCATCGATAGTAAGGCAATCGCTCATGTCGATCTCTGCGAAGTGGTTTTCCTTGCGACAGACCGTACTGTTGAAGCGGCCGGTTATCTGACCGCCTGCCGTATCCAGCGAGAGCGTTTCAAGGCTGACCTGCGCTTCGCCGCCTTCATCGCTTGTGTAAAAGGCTTTGCCCATGCCTTCTGGCCAGTAGCTCACAGTTGCAGCCGTTATGGAAGCCGAGGCGTCGTTTCCCATGAGGGAAAGGTCAAGCGTAAGGACGTTTTTCATACGGCTTTCCGCGCGTGGGTCATGGGCCTGTAGCGCCAGATTTGTTACCGGTCCAAATGCCTGGAAACTTGCCGTTGTCGTGCCCTCGGAGGGGACTTCGAGGAACTCGCCGGCATAGGCCTGATCGCCAATCTGCGCTTTCATCGTGCCGACGGTCGTGGTCTGCACCTGCGCGCAGGATGGAAGTACGGCAACAGCAGCCAGGGTTAGTAGCGCTGCGAAGCTGGTGACGGCACATGACTGAAAATTTACAGGCATTGGGATTAGTCCTTATTCTGATGGTAATTCCGGAAATGACCATTCTTCGTGTTCGATACGGAAGATACGAATGGGAGCGTCGGGCTGGGAGGTGTCAGCGCGCAGCCTGAAAACCACAGTTTTTCTTTGGTCGAAGTTCACGATATCGACGTTCACCGTGATCATGCCTCTCAGCATCGGCTGATCAGGGGCAGGGGTAGGACCGGAGACGCTGCCTTCGAAATTCTGCGCATCGAATAGCGGATCGGCCCGAAGCGGCTTGGTTTTTAGTATCTCCACGATATCAGCGGAGAAATAGTTGCCTGCATTGTCAGGGGTGAGCGGGTGTGGCCCGCCCAACTCAGCAAGTTGAGCGGCTTTGTAGAGCGAACTGACGAGAGTTTGAGCGCGCATGATCATCTCTTCGCTAGACAAGTTCTGCGAACTAGCGGGAGCTCCATTCCTCACGTCATCCGCGTAATCCGCAGTGATATAGCGCTGAGCAACCCAGCCCGCCCGACTGAGGTCTGTCGAGCGCATGAGGCACCAGCGCGGCGGTAGGTCTTCCTGTTCCGTTTCGCTAAGGGAAAAATAGTACCCCATTGCCGTGAAAGGTACGCAGGTGATCTGCTCAAGCCCGCGTTCATCGTAGGCGAATGAATCGATTACGCGATACTCCGTGCCCGGCCCCATGCGTGCGTTGAGCCTGTCCCCGGGCTCCACATCCGTGACGCGCCAGGCGTCCGGGCCGTATCCGTCGATTTCGGCATCCGCCACATTCACGAGAAACGCCAGGCTCAAGCTGGCCAGAAGAAGTTTAGACAACAGACTTGTCCTCGAGCAGTGGCATTGCCGCGCGTCCCCCCACTTTTCCTGCTGTTAAAGTCGATTTCATGCATTCCCTTTTGGGGCCGAACCTTGAAGGTTGGCCCATCCCGTCATTCGGGGGCAGGGATATCGCGCTATTGACGGCCCCTCAAATAGGGCAGTTGCCCTATTGTCGAATGTCAGCTTCTGGAATCAATATTGGTTGAAAAGGGCGACGAGTTCCGACTTGCTGCCAATTTCCAGTTTGTCGTAAATTCTCTCAAGCTGGTTTCGCACCGTGGATGGCGCCGTGCCCAGCGTACGGGCAACTTCCTTATTCGTTAGTCCCGACGCAAACAGCTCTGCGACCTGTCGTTCGCGCGGCGACAAGACCGATCGCGTTGGCTGATGACGGATATGTATGAAATGCTTGTCTTCGAATGGTGATGGACGAACCGTAACTGTCTGCCCATGCCAGGATTGGCCACTTCTGATCTTCCTCATCGCTTCTGCAGGAATGCGGCCAACGCTGCTCCACTCATCGCGTGCAAACAACTCGAATGGCCCCTGGCTTGAAAGGATCCAGCCATCATGGTCGATCAGTGCCACGGCTTCATGCTTGAGCGCAGCACGCCCGGTCCAAATCTCCCGGTTCATTCGTAGCGCTTGAGACAGGTGTGGCATCAGCGTCTGTTTGAAGGCCTTTTCCTTATCACTGAATGCGGTTTGCCTCGATTTCGCACATAAGCCGACGAAGCTGACGTATCCGTCCGACCCTTCTGCGGAGATTGTGGCCATCATGTGCGTCGCATCAAATTTTCGCCAGTGTTCGTTATAGGCCATGCTTTTGCGATATTTGGGAACATCATCGAACCGGGCCGTCGCTCCAAGGCGCTGAAGTGTCAAATCACAGAACGCGTCTGCACTGGCGATCGCCTCCCATTCTTCCAGCACCGCAGTTGTCTGATCCAGAACCGTAAGATCCGTAACTAGACGTCCATCGGCCGACCCACCGCCCCAGACTGCGAAATCAAAGGGAAGGGCAGATTGAAGGGATTTGAGAGTCCGTAGACGGAGTTCGTTCGGCAAGCACTCTGACGCGTTGCTGTAAAGCTCCAGAAGAAAATCGCTGATTGTGCGATTCATAGCTATACTCCACCGTTCTTGCCTGAACGCAATTATAAAACCACCAGTCGGCATTGTCAGCCGACCGGGTAGATTGAGCTGGTAGGCCGAGCCGGATAGCGTTGCTAGATTCCTCAAAATCCAATCCGCTACTTCAACACGTCGCGAGAAAACACCCAGGTTGCGGGCATGATGGGTGTCTGATTTCGGCTCTCATCTGTGGAATATTGACGATTTGCTGCTCGAATGACTTGATCGGGTGAATGTGGTCCGAAGCGGATGTTATCTTTCTGGTGGGAATCCTGAAAGAGGAGCCCGTGGCAAATAACGCTATGCAACCGGGAAGATCGTGGCTGCGCTTAAGCAGGTTCTGGAATAAAACATGCGCTTTTTGAAGCGTTGGCCATGGAGTTCGGTCGCAAGATGTCGAGGAGATCAAACCACGACGCTAGCCCAATCAGAAGCTGATTGCGGATGTCGCGTCTGACGCCGCCTCGCCCAGGCCTCGACATCTATCTCGTTGATCCTGGCGGCTATCGCCTCAACCAGGATTAGGCCCGGCTTCGCTTCGGGAGGCGGCACATCGATAATGCGAGCGGATTGCGTGGCGGGCGAGGGGAAGGACGCGCATCATGGGAGAGATTGGATGCTGACGCCGAAAGCCCGAAGGCGAGCGACCGCCTTGTCCGGGTCGATGGTGGATTCAGGGAAGACCAAACCTTTTGGCGGTCGATCCCCGTCCAATCCCAGGACCCGCTCCGCAGCGATCAGTACACCGAGCGCTGTCAGATGGGCTTGTCCAAGGGGATCGGTGACGAGCGTACGATGATGCACGGAGGCGCCCGCTCTAATGCCTGCAATGTCGATGTAGAGATCGTGCGAGGCTGCGCGTCCCGATATTGTTCCAAGCGAGTCTCCCGACCCGAGATCGAAACGGACATCCTTCGCGCCGGTGATTGCGGTCACTGCTGGCGTATCCAGAACGCCCATAGGCATGGCATCGAATGACGGCAGGCCAGCGCGGGGTACCGATCTTGCCGCGTCCGGCGCGTTGACCCTTTGCCAACGCCCGTTTTGCCGGATGAGGGCCTCGCCCACGAAGCCTGTGGCATCAGATTCTGTCATCGGACCGATAGGATCAGCATAGTCATAGAGAGCGGCCATCTCGACCCGGTCGATCTTCTCGAAACGGCGCGCAGCAGACAACGCAGCGAGTGTCAGCACGCCAGCCTGCCAATGGCCCAACATCATAGCGGGGCGCCGGGCACAAGCGGCGGCCGTGATTGCGCTTGAAGCCATGTTGTCCACAGTGCGGGTGATGCCGATATGACCTGCGCCAGCATGCAGCGCAGCAGACAGAAGAATATCGTCCGGATCCTGAAGGGCCGCGATGACCAGATCCAAGGGGCCTGCTGCCGCGAGCCCTTCTTCTGGGGCGGTGATGTCCAGCCGAACAAGGCTGGCGCCTAGCTCGGTGGCCAGTGTTTTCCCAGTATCGGGGGTGCGACCCGCAAGCACAATATCCAGATCATGCCCGGCTTCACGCAGGACTTTGGCAATGCGAGACCCAATAAGGCCCCAACCGCCCGCGATTAGAATGCGCGCCCTCACAGCGACACCGCCATACGGTATTCAGACGGAAAGCCGTGATCCCTCGACAATTCAGGCGACCTGATTTCAGCAAGAATGGAAAGGCCCATCGCCTGATAGAAGCTCACGGCAGGATTGTCGGCCAGGACGTCCAGTTGCAGCTCCCGGAACCCCTGTTCCCGCGCCCGTGTAATGGCGGCTTGAAGTAACGTTTTGCCGAGGCCTTTACCCCGGTGCTGCGGGAAGGCGGCAAGGGCGTGAAGATAGTACACGTCGTCGGGAACATGGGCATTGAGATAGCTGGCCTTTCCAGCCCGGACCATCAATCCCGCCAGCTCGTCGTAGCTTGCCTCGCCCCGCGCCATCAGATCCTGCGCCAGCGCCGCAAGATTTTCCTTGAACACATAGAAGTTCGGACCTGCGAAGCCGAGTTCGATTCCCATCAAGTCTCCGGCTTCTATAACGGCAGTGGTGCAGGCGGCGCAAAACAGCGTCTCAGGGCAGGACCATGACGCTGCCACAAGGCGTTCAAGAAGCCCATTAGTCCCAAACTGGTAGTCGTAACTAATCGGTCCGGTGGCTCGCACCAGTTGCGCAATCAGCGGCGTAAACCGCTTCGCCTCGCTTTCGCTTAAGGTTACTGCTTGCACTGCGGCAATTGCCATATACATCTCCACAAATTGTTACCAAAGGTAACTTACAATTGGTAAGTTACTTTGAGTAAGTTGGGAGTCAACGGAAAATTATGTCAGGGAGACGTTTGTCGCGCGACCAGCGCCGGACACAGTTACTCGTAGCGGCCGCCGGCATCGTGCGGGACGAGGGAACCGATGCGTTGACGCTTGCCCGCGTTGCCGAGCGCGCCGGGGTGACCAAGCCCATTGCCTATGAACACTTCGAAACCCGTACCGGCTTGCTTAGGGCGCTCTACCACCATTTTGATGCGCACCGGATTGAAGCCACCTTGGCAGACTTGGAGCAGCGTGCCGACAGCCTTCAGGCCGCTGTCTCTATCCTTGCGGTGGCATATGTTGATTGCGCATTTGAGAGTGGACCGGAGTTTGCGTCTATTTCGGCAGCGCTCGCAGCGACAGGGCCGCAGGATGTATTCGGCCATGAATTACGAGAGTCGTATACCGAACTTTTTTGCAGTGCTCTGGCGCCGTACAGAGCCTTTTCGGCGAAGGATGGAAAGGGAATTATGCTGGGCTTGATCGGTGCGGCGGACGCTTTGGCGCAAGAAGCGGTTGCCGGACACATCAGTCGCAAGGCTGCTATAACAGCGCTGACCCAGATCATGTTGCGTGTGCTGGAACGCAAATAAGCGTGATGATGTCAGCGGAACCGAGTGTTGATGTCTCCGGGTTGTGGGGGGAGGGGGCTGATATCAGGGGATGGGAGGAAATCCATTCCGCTACTTCAACTTGTAGACTGACATCGGCTCGCGCGGGATGATCGAAGGCTGGTTCGCTATCGGATGACGCTCCCCTTCAAAGCCAACCTCTGATCCAAATGAAAAGGCCCTCGGACTTTCATCCGAGGGCCTTTTTCTCACACTCAGGCTGCATGTGCCAGGAGAGGTTCAGATGACGCCGAATGCATTCATTGCTTCGGCGACGCGGACAAAGCCTGCAATGTTGGCGCCAACGACGTAATCGTTGGGGACGCCATATTCTTCGGCGGTTGCGGCACAGTTATCGTGAATGTTGCGCATGATATCTGCCAGGCGGGCTTCGGTCTGGTCAAATGTCCAGCTGTCTCTTGAGGCGTTCTGTTGCATCTCCAGGGCAGATGTTGCCACACCGCCGGCATTGGCTGCTTTGCCTGGAGCAAAGAGGACGCCGGCTTCCTGGAAGTTTCTGATTGCATCAGGCGTTGACGGCATGTTCGCGCCTTCGCCAACGGCAATTACACCGTTCCGGATGAGCGTGGCGGCATCCTTGCCGGTCAACTCGTTCTGCGTCGCGGAGGGCATCGCAACGTCGCATGGCACATCCCATACCGAACCTTGCTCAATGTAGTGGGTGCCCGTCTTGCGGCGCGCATACTCTGAAATGCGTTCGCGGCGGACTTCCTTGATGTCCTTGAGCAGTTCCAGGTCGATCCCATCTTCATCTACAATGTAGCCGTTGGAATCGGAGCAGGCGATGACTTTGCCGCCGAACTCGGTGATTTTCTCAATGGTGTAAACGGCGACATTGCCGGAGCCTGAGACGACCGCGCGTTTGCCTGCGAAGGCCTGTTTGTTTGCACCCAGCATACGCTCGACGAAATAAACCGCACCGTAGCCGGTCGCTTCCTTGCGGGCGCGCGAGCCGCCATAGACGAGTCCCTTGCCAGTCAGAACGCCTGCTTCATAGCGGTTCGTGATGCGCTTGTACTGGCCGAACATATAACCGATCTCGCGCGCGCCGACTCCAATGTCTCCGGCCGGAACATCAGTATACTCACCAAGGTGGCGGTAAAGCTCTGTCATGAACGACTGACAAAAGCGCATGATTTCGTTGTCTGATCTGCCGCGCGGGTTGAAGTCAGAACCACCTTTTCCGCCGCCGATGGGCATTCCGGTCAGCGCATTCTTGAAGGTCTGCTCGAAGCCAAGAAACTTGATGATGCCGACATTTACGGACGGGTGAAAGCGGATGCCGCCCTTGTAGGGGCCGAGCGCAGAGTTGAACTGCACGCGAAAGCCCCGGTTGATCTGTACGTCGCCCCTGTCATCTACCCAGGGCACGCGGAAAATGATCTGGCGCTCGGGTTCGCAGATGCGTTCGATCAGAGCATTATCTGCATATTCCGGGCGTTTGGTGACGACTCGTCCCAAACTTTCGAGAACCTCATGGACCGCTTGCAGGAATTCGGTTTCACCTGCGTTACGGCGAAGGACATCCGCGTAAATGGGCTGCAGCTTCTCGTCGATTGTGGTCAAATCTATCTCCGGAAAAAAGGGGCGGTCGGGCGCGACTAAATTCTAGGCGCCTTCTGGCGTCATATTGTGCAGTGCGCAATCGCGACGCCGGGGCAGCCGGCGTTATATTCCCCTTAATTTTCAATGTGAAAGCTATTCTCACATTTGTCAGAGGGGGAAGGTTTTGGCTGCTTTCGGTGCAAGCAAGAGGCCGAAGTTCAGCGGGCTGGACCATATCGGGAATAAAATTTCGGACGCTTCAGAAATTCTGAAAATCTGTATCTGAGGCGGCATCTGCGTCGCAACGCCGCGCGGCAGGCCGGGTAATTCCTGCCGGCCGGCGAGTGTTGGGCGGAAGTGTCGCCGGAAGCCTGCCTAATAATTTGCCACTCATCATGCTGGCACAAGTGGATTGGAGGCGGGTAGAGGGCGCAGGGAAGCTTTTGGGCTGCTGTAAGCGGAGTGGCGGACTTTCCAATTTCGTCTTACGCGTCTTCGTGCCGGATAATCTTCCAATCTCCATCATCAATTACCTTTCAAGCTGGTATGTTTGCTCTCAGGAGAAATGCATGCTCAGGCAATCTGATACGCAACCAGAAGCCGTTTGGGGTGATTGTGCCCGCAACGGCGTTCTGACTGATCGTATCTATCGCTCGGCTCTGACCAGGCTGTTGGAATATTTAGAGAGGCGGCAGGAAACTAACTGTGTCGCGAGACGGTCGATGGAGCTGTTGTGTACCGGCCAAGCGACAGTTGCAGTAGTGCGCCTATAATCAGAAGCGCAGAAAACAGCATGAAGACATTGCCGCCGGCCAGTTTTTCGCCATAGGCAAATGCGACCGGGCCCACAGCGGCGCCAGCGATGTAGCCGGCAACGAGAAGGCCGAGGACCGACGAGAAGACGGCGCGTGGAAAGTACCGGCTGGAGAGGTAGGCGAGGACGTCGCTTTCCAAGCCGGTGGCGAGGCCGAGGCCCACACCAACGAGCGCCGCGATGAGGCCCCATTCGCCTACCTGCAACATAAGCAGGAGACCCATTATGGCCGCGCAGGACGCAACAACTGTCACCCACGGCGCAAAGATGCGGTCCATTAGCCAGCCGCCGGCGAGGCGACCGATTATTGAGGAGATTCCAAGAACCATCTGTATACGGACCGCTACACTTTCCGGGGCTCCGCGCTCTTCCAGCAGGCCGGGGAGTAGAGGAGTAATACCGCTGATGCCGAGGCCCAGCACGAAAACGCTGACAAGCATTTTCCAGAACCGTCCGGAACGGAGTGCTTCCAGGAAAGCCCCGCGATCAGTGCCTGCAGCGTGGCTGGCGTCTTCCTGATCAGCTCTTTCGCGTACCAGGGTCCAGACGAAAGGTGCAATTACGAAGGCGAGCAGTGCTGAGATGCCGTAGAAACCGGCCCGCCAGCCGCCCCATTCTATACAGGCGCGGACATAGACGGGCAGAAGGGCGGTGCCGAGGCCAACGCCGCATAGCGCGATGCCGAGCGCCAAGCCGCGCCGTTTGTCGAAATAGGATGTTACGGCACGCGCGTAGCTCAACGGTGATGCACCGACAGCCGCCAACGCGAGAACGCCATATCCGATATGCAGCCCCTGAAGGTCGTTCAGTGTCAGGCCCATGACCGCGAAGACAACGGCCATCGCGAAAAGTGAGCCGCTGGCCGCCAGACGGGCACCGATCTTGTCGATAACCCGTCCAGCGAAAGGCAGGAGCACGAGCAGGACCAGCATGTAGACGCTGATCGCAGAGGCAAAGTCGGTGCGCTTCCACCCCATCGCGGCCGCCGGCGCCGACATGAGGTAGCCGAAGGTGTAGGGCACCAGAATGGTTGCGCTGCAGGCCGTGCCGATAAACGCACCGGCGACGACCATCCAGCCGAGCTTTCCTCCATCCGTCATATGTGTCTCGCTTAGAACCGATAGCGCAGTGTTACCCCAGCATTACGGGGTTCTGGCGCGAAGGAAAGGACGCGGAAAACACCCTGACCTGCTGGTGGCAAAACGACCGAACCAAGATTGCGCTGTTGGATTGAAGCAGTGGGGGCGTCTTCGTCGAACGCATTGCGCAGCCAGAATTCCGCCGACCAAGTATCGTTCTCGAAACCAAGCGTGAGGTTCGCATTGGTCTGATCTCCGACCCAGAAGAGGTTCGTGGTCGTCCCGTACTGTTTGGAGCGATAGGCAGCGTCGCCGCGCACGAACCAGTCCCAGTCGCCGGTAAGCGGTGCCTGATACTGTGCGCCGGCTGTCAGCATGTTCTCCGGAACATATTGCAGGGATTTGCCGTCGAGCACCGGATCGAGCCCGAAGGAAAGTGCCAGGGCCGGGAATGTGTATTCGTCGAACGAGGCGTCCGTATAGGTATAGCTGAAGGAGAGGTCGAGGTTGGACGTTGGCCGAGCGGCAACTTCCAATTCAAAGCCCCGCGATGTTGTTGTTCCCGCGTTGGCATTCAGCGTCGCGCCGAGTGTGCCCAGTGCCCGGACGATCTGGTCGGACCATTCGATATTGAACAGTGCGGCATTGACCGTGAGGCGGTCGTCCATCCAGTTGGTCTTGGCGCCAAGTTCGTAGTTCCAGCTCTGTTCTGCGTCGTACAGGCGCTCACTGTCGGTAACGTTTGCCATGGCGTTGAAACCACCGGACTTCACGCCTTTGGCCGCCGAAGCGTAGAGGGTCATGTTATCTGTGGCATCCCAGGACAGAGCGACGCTCGGCGTGAAGAAATCTTCTTCAATCGAGAGATTCGGGTTCGGGCTCAGAACGACGTTCGTGTAGGGATTTTCCTGGAACGGGCTCATATGTTTTTCCTCGCGGAAGACACGGCCGGCGACATCCAGGGACCAATCTGGCGCGAACCGCCAAGTGACGCTGCCGAAGGCGGCCATCACTTCTGAGGTTTCAACATTGATCAGGTGAACAGAGCGGAGCGAAGCGGGGATCGCATTCTCAATTGCGGGATTGGTCACGAGTTGCAGGTTGTCGTCCGTTTGCTCTTGATCGGAGTAATAGAGGCCGACCAACCAGTCGACTGTGTCGCCGGATCGGGCAAGTCGGAACTCCTGAGAGAACCAGGTCTGGTCGATGCGCTGGGTCTGATAGTTCAGGTCGGCCGGGCCATAATCGATGTCGGATTGCAGAAGGCCTTCCAGATCGCTGTAGGAGGTGACTGACGAGGCTTGCAGCTCGTCGTTGATGTCCCATTTCCCGGTCAGAGACCAAAGGGTGGTCTCGCGATCATAGCCGCCGGGAGTGACGGCAAACCCGTCAGTCTGCGCCGGGACTTCGCCGAGATACATTTGCGAGCGGCCAGCGTGGAGTTCAGGCTTATTATTGAGGATGAAGTAGCCGGGACGATCTCCCGCCGAGCTGTCCTCATAGTTTCCACGGAGGTCTAAACTCAGGCTGGATGTGGGCTGCCAGAGCAGTGCGCCAGAATAATACTTCGCGCTGTAGGTGTCGAGATTTCCGCCCGTCAGTTCATTCGTGTAGAAACCATCACGTTCATATGCAGCGATGCCAACGCGACCGAACAACTTGTCTTTTACAAGTGGGCCGGAGGCAAAAACCGAACCCTCTTTTCGGCCACCCTCGCCAAGAGTGACGGAGGCGTTCAGGCTGGGTGTGTTCGTGGGCGCCCGGGTAATAACGTTGATCGCTCCGCCAAAAGCGTTGCGACCGTAAAGAGCGATTTGTGGTCCCTTGATGACTTCAACCCGCTCGACATCGGCAAGCGGCCGGTCCATGCCGGAGCGCGAGCCTTGGTACACGCCGTCAACAAACATGCCGACATTCGATTCGCCGACATTGGTGGATAGGCCGCGGATTACGGGCAAGGCGAAGTTGCTGCCAAGCGACACAAAGTTAAGACCGGGGGTCAGGCGGGCGACATCCTCAATGTTGCGCACGCCACCGCGTTCGATCGTTTCGCTGCCAATCGCTGTCACGCTGGCCGGGATGTCTTTGATTGTCTCTTCCTTGAAGCGGGCGGTTACTACCACTTTTTCAAGCGTAGCCGTTGCATCTTCCTCGGAAGCCGCTGAGCCGGCAGTGGCTTCGTCTGCAATCGCAGGCAGGGAGAGGGTGGATAGACAGGTGGTGGCAGCCAGGATTGCGGCCAAGCGGGTGCGAGCTGCGCGAGCGGCGAAAGACATTTGCAATTTCCTCCCAGAGGTCTGTGCGCATGCACAGGACGCTATTTTTCCAGACAATCAGAAAATTGAACGAAGTTGTCAATACGGTGCTTTCGAGAATTCTGAAATTGGCTATCTCGTCAGCAAATATTGACGAATCTGTATCAGCCGTCACACTGCAGGCTTAGCAAAGGGGCGAGACCATGTCGTCAGCATCAAAACCTGTGCGACGCCGACGCAATGCGCGTGACACAGCCGAGCTCAAGAACGACATCCTCAAATCGGCTGTCCAGATATTTGCGCGCAGCGGTTATGAAGGCGCGTCTCTTATGGATATCGCTGCTGAGGCCGGCACGCGCCATCCGTTGCTGCTCTATCATTTCGGTAGCAAAGAAGAGCTGTGGCGCCGGACGATGGCGCATATATTCGATGAGCTGAAAGGCCACTACGCTGCAGTTGCGGAGCTATCGCGCGGCCTGAGTGCGCTTGACCAGCTGAAGATGTTCATTCGGGCTTTCGTTCAGTTCTCCGCGCGTCATCCCGAGCGGGTGATCCTGATTCTGGTTGAGATGCGCCAGGAATCAGAACGGCTACAGTGGCTGACCGAAGAGTATCTGGTTGTGCTCCTGGGCCAGCTGAACGAGTTGATCGACCGTGTTGAAGCCGAAGGGCAGCTGAAGCCGATTCCGAGACACCACCTCGCCTATATACTGATCGGATCCGTCGCGACCTTGTTCATGGTTGGGCCAATGGTGAAGCGGGTGTATGATGTGGACCCGCTCGACACGGATGTCGTCAGTGCGCATGCGGACTGGATTTTGGAAATGCTGCGCAACGGCCTGATCCTCGAGAAGCCCTGACCGCAAAAGGGGCGGGGGCGTAAGACCGCCCTCCGCCCTATATCAATCATGCGAAATGCGCCATTTCCGGCTGCTTGGTGAGTATCCCGATAGCCTGTGTCAACGCATCGGAATCCGGTGCGCTTCCGCGCCAGCCGATATGCCCATCCGGACGCACCAGGACCGCCTCATTTTCGCGCAGGTCATATAGGGCGCTGAAGTCGCCAGATGTGCTGTTCCAGTCTCCGCCATTCCCGATCGTGATCAGTTTCACAGGAGCGCCGGTTACCCGCGCTGCGTCGTTTACCGCAGTTGCCCACGCCGCCGCTGTTTCAGGTTTGGTCAGTAGCACGAAGTTCTGCTCGAAGAGATCGAGCGTTGAGATTGTTTGTCCGCTTGGGCTCGTGAGCCAGAGGTGGGGGGCCCGGGCGCCGGGCGCTGGGGATTGGACATATTCCCCGACAGACCAGTTATCGGACCGGTCCTGATCAGCCAAATATACAACCGCACCGTTATTGTAGCGGTAGCCGAGCGCCAATCCCGGGTGGACATAGTGATCCTGGCGGAAACCGCCGCCCCGGCCGTCCTCGTCCTTGTCCACTAGCGCTTTCAGATTGCGAATCGCTTCTGCGGCATTGAACAGCGCAATAGGGCGACGTTCCGAATCATAGGTATCCAGAAGCGCTTCGCTGGCCCAACCCTGGAGGACTGCCGCGAGTTTCCATGCGAGATTATGCGCATCTTGAATGCCGGTGTTCATGTTGAAGCCGCCGTTCGGCGGCATCAGGTGAGCTGCATCGCCGACGAGGAATGTGTTTCCGCGGCGGTACTCGTTGGCGATGACGACGGCCGCGCGCCACGCGCGCACGTCAATGATTTCTAGCGGCAGGTCTGGCACGCCGACGCCGAGGCGCAGAACCTCCTCCCAGTTAATTGTTTCAAGTGGCTGTTCGTCCATCACTTTCGGGCGACCTAGCAGAGCGGCGCGCCCATGTTCGTCAACGGGCGCAATCACGGCCGTGCCGATGGTCTCCGGGTTGCTGAGGACGAAGAAGGAAACCCCCGTATCACCGTACTTGGAAAGATCTGACCTGAATAGAACACTGATAGCTTCCAGAGTGCGGTCTGCGCCGGTGGTCTCCACCCCAAGCGCGGTTCGGATTGGGCTGGTCGCCCCATCGGCGGCGATAAGATACCGCACGTTGAGTGTTTCGCTTACGCCGTTTGCAAGATCGCAGATTCCAACGGTCGTCGCACCATCCTGGCCCAGTCCGGAAACGATCTCGGCGTTCCAGCCAAAGCGGATGTCAGCTGTTTCATAGCTTGTTGCTGCAGCGCGCAGGATGGGCTCTAGGACGTCTTGAGAGCACAGAACTCCCTCGACTTCGCACGGGCTAACGGATCTGGAGATTTCGTCGGAGAGCACTTCGGCCGGCCTGAATACCTGACGCCAAGCGGAGATCAGATCGTTGCCGAAGTAGAAGGTCGGCTTGGCAGAAACCCGCACATTGCGGACGTCGTCTTCCAGGCCCCATAGGCGGAGTATTTCGATCGAGCGCGGATTGAGTAGCCGGGATTTGGGGTGAGGGCTCACCTCAGTGTTCCGCTCAATCAGCATGTGACGAATGCCGAGCCGGCTAAGCTGAATCGACAAGCTCAGACCAACCGGCCCCCCTCCGATGATGAGAACATCCTGATTGAATTTCATACGCGACCTCAATGAGTTGACAGTTCTGTCAATAAAACATACAGAGTATTCCGTAGAATGCAACCAGCGCGAAGAACGTGCGGTCGAGAAACGGATCCAGAGGGAGAGAAAACCGTGACTGATACCCGGACCAATGAAGAGAAAGTGGCAGAACTGATGGCGCTGATGCCAAAGGTGC
This sequence comes from Hyphomonas sediminis, assembly GCF_019679475.1. Lineage (NCBI taxonomy): Bacteria > Pseudomonadati > Pseudomonadota > Alphaproteobacteria > Hyphomonadales > Hyphomonadaceae > Hyphomonas > Hyphomonas sediminis. Next base: position 3,020,396 of record NZ_JAIEZP010000001.1, on the reverse strand, counting down.
CGCCTGCCAAATTCGTCAAAGTCGCAGATATTCCGTGGACATCTTTCCCGGGCTACGAGCACTGCGCGATGTTCAAGATTCTTCGTATCGATCCGGAAACGCTCGGACATACTCTGATCTTCCGCTATCGCACCGGGATCGGAGCGCATCGCCACCTTTCTTCGGTCGAGATCCTGTCGCTCGGTCCGGGCAAGTGGTGGTACGAAGGGGAAGGCTCCGCTGGACCCGGAGACTATACTTATGAATATGCTGGCGCTGTCCACGTAGCTGTGACCGAGAATGATGATTGGGGCGAGTCCCTCATTATCTCCAAAGGTCCGCTTCAGATGATCAACGAGGATGGCACGCCTGGCATGGTGATCGATGCGATGAGCTATTATGTCGCCGCCAAAGCCAATAACGCAGTCGCGCATCTGCCGGCTGATCCATTCTCCGTCGGCTGAACTTGCGGGTGAATCATGACAGCGAACCCGGTTGATGCCGACCTCGCCGGCGAACTGTCGGCGTCCGTGCAGCGTTTGTGTGCTGCCTTTCCCGCTGAGTACTGGCGCAATGCCGATGCGAGCCACCGTTTCCCGGTAGAATTCCGGGAAGCGGTGGCTGCGGGGGGCTTCCTTGGTGTCGCCATGCCTGAGCAATATGGCGGCTCGGGACTCGGTATTCGGGAAGCGGCTCTGATCCTGAAAGCCATTGCCGCCTCCGGCGCCGGAGCTTCCGGCACGTCGGCTGTTCACATGAACATATTCGGTCTTCATCCGATTGTTGTTGCTGGGACAGAAGACCAGAAATCTCGCTTTCTGCCGCCGATTATCTCGGGCGAACATCACGCCTGCTTTGCCGTGACAGAGCCCAATTCGGGTTTGGACGCCGGGCGGCTTGAGACGCGGGCCGAGCGCAGGGGTGATCGCTATGTGATCACAGGCAGGAAAATATGGATATCCACGGCCCAGATCGCCACGCACATGCTGATCGTTGCCCGAACTGGTGGCGCAGGTCTGTCGGGTCTGACTCTGTTCTACAGTCCACTTGACCGCAACAAGGTGGAAATCAGAGAAATTGACAAGATGGGCCGGGCGGCCGTGGACTCCAATATGCTCTTTATCGAGGGCCTTGAGGTTCCGGTTGAGAACCGGATCGGTGAAGAGGGGGATGGGTTCAAGATCCTGCTGCACGGACTGAACCCGGAGCGCATTCTTGCAGCCGCAGGATGTGTCGGCATCGGCCTTGCTGCGCTCGAGCGAGCATCTGCATATGCGCGGGAACGTGTCGTGTTTGGCCGGCAGATAGGATCCAATCAGGGCGTCTCACATCCTCTCGCCGAGGCTTGGGCCAAGCTGGAAGCTGCGGATGCTCTGGTTGCGCGTGCCGCTGCGCTCTACGATTCTGGCCGCCCATGCGGACCACAGGCAAATGCAGCAAAATATCTAGCTGCAGAAGCGAGCTTCGAGGCGTGCGAGGCTGCGGTGCTTACGTTGGGCGGGATGGGCTACGCAAAAGAATACGACGTCGAGCGTCTGTTCCGGGAGTCCATGATCGGCCGGATTGCGCCAGTCTCCCGCCAAATGATCTTCAATTTTATCTCGGAGAAAGTCCTTGACCTCCCCCGATCCTATTGAACCGAAAACAGGCGATGGCCCGCTCGCTGGGGTCCGTATCCTCGATCTGACTTCCGTCTTCATGGGGCCGCTGGCGACATCCTGCCTGGCGGACCTTGGGGCAGATGTTATCAAGGTCGAAAGTCCAGATGGGGATGTGATCCGTTCGATCGGCCCTGGTGGCGAGGATGGCGTCGGGGCCATATTTCAGCATTTAAACCGCAACAAACGATCAATCGTCCTTGATCTGAAGGATTCCGGTGATCTGGCGTCGTTGCTGGAGTTGGTGAAGGATGCTGACGTGCTTGTCTACAATATTCGGCCAGCGGCGATGACCCGTCTCGGGCTGGGATGGGAGCGACTTCACGCCCTGAATCCGCGGTTGATCTTCGCCGGGACGTTTGGGTACAGCCAGCGCGGATGCTATGCAGCTGAGCCGGCTTTTGATGACCTGATTCAGGCGGCGTCTGGCCTTGCGCACTCTATAAGTGTGGCGACCGGTGGGCCGCCAGCCTATGCGCCCGTGACAGTCGCAGATCGGGCGGTCGGCTATTATGCATTCGGCGCGATCGCTGCAGCGCTGTTCGCCCGCGAGCGGACAGGAAAAGGTCAGCGGGTCGATGTGCCCATGTTTGAGACTATGACCAGCTTTGTCATGGGGGATCATATGTATGGTCACACATACGAAAATCCGCAGGCAGACTATGGCTACCCGCGTCTGATGGCGAAAACGCGCAGGCCCTATCGCACGCAAGATGGCTATGTTTGCTGCACTGTCTACACGGATGCGCAATGGCGTGCATTTCTGAATGCGGCCGGCCGGGGCGAAATGTTCGATGAAGATTCGCGCTTTCGCGATCTAGGCACGCGGACCCGCCACATAGAAGCGCTATACGGCCTGGTGGAAGATATTCTGCAGACACGGACTACCCTGGAATGGCGCACGATCCTTTCGCCGCATGGTATCCCTATTTTCCCCGTGCATGATTTTGACAGCCTTCTGGAAGATCCGCACCTAAAGGGGATCGACTTCTTTGCGTCTCTGCAAGATGTGCGGGGGCAGGATATCCGCCTGATGAACTGCCCGTCCGAATGGAGCAACGGTTTGCCAGGAATCCGCTCAGCGGCCCCTAGAAAGGGGGCGCATACGGATGAAGTTCTTGCGTCTATTCGTGGTGAAGTCGGGTGAGTGCGGAGCGTGGCGTCGGCGTGAGTCGGCGAAATGGGGCGCTGTGGCTTACGATCGATCGTGAGAGCCGGGCAAACGCGTTGAATCCAAATACGATTGCCGACTTGCGCCAGGCTTTTGTCAATCCCGGCGACGTGCGGTTGGTCGTTCTGACGGGCGCCGGAGAGCGGGCATTCTGTTCGGGGGCGGACCTGGCGGGAGATGCGGCGGAGGAGACTGCGAGTCAGTTTGTGGCGCTACTCGACGCCATGGATCGCTGCCCAGTTCCGATTGTTGCACGCGTCAACGGCGCGGTGGCGGGAGGCGGAGTCGGGCTGGTCTGCGCCAGCGATATTGCAATTGGGGTTGACGTCGTCACGTTCGCCACACCAGAGGCCCGGGTGGGACTCTTCCCGTTTATGATTTTTCCGTATCTGCTGAGGGTATCATCGCCGCGTGTAGTCGCAGATATGGCGTTTGCCGGACAACGTCTGTCTGCGGTCGATGCAGTTCAAGCGGGATTTCTTACCCGAGTGGTGCGCCGGAGTGGCTTAGATGACGAAGTAGATCGTCTGTGCTCGGAAATCCGATCCATGGGACCGCAGGCTTTGCTGGATGGACGAGCAGCCTTCGGTCGCCATGTGTTTGCAAGCAGTGCGGCTGATGATGAACTGATGCGCGCACTCATCAATGCATGGAGCCGTCCTGAATCGCAGGAAGGTCGTGCGGCATTTCGAGAGAAGCGGTCGCCTGCGTGGATAGAAGGTTCGAAATGAAGAAGATTTTTATTGCAGGTGGATCCGGCTTTTGGGGCGACAGCGACGCAGCGACCGCCCAACTCCTGAATGCGCGAGAGCTCGACTATATCGTCTATGACTATCTGTCAGAGATTACATTGGCTTTGCTTGCGCGTGCCCGGGAGGCCGATCCCGACAAGGGCTTTATTCCGGACTTTGAACGCGCAATCACGCCTCATCTGGCCACCATAAAGTCGCGGGGCGTGAAGCTGCTGGCCAATGCAGGGGGCTTGAACCCTGTAGCCTGCGCACGGGCACTGGAGGCGCGCGTCGCTGAGGCCGGTCTCCAGCTCAAAATCGCGGCGGTGACCGGCGATGATGTTCTGGGTCGCATAGAGACACCCGCAACGGATATGTTTACCAACGAAGCGCTTGCTGGGCCATTCCTCAGCGCAAACGCCTATCTCGGCATTGCCGGGATCGTGGCCGCGTTGGAAACGGGTGCAGATATTGTGGTTACCGGCCGATGCGCAGATTCGGCACTGACGCTTGCGCCTCTGGTTCATGAATTCGGTTGGCGGACGGATGATTGGGACCAGCTTTCCCAGGGCTCTCTTGCTGGCCACCTGATCGAGTGCGGGTGTCAAGGAGCCGGGGGGCTGTTCACGGATTGGGACCAGGTGCCTGGCTGGGACGACATGGGTTTTCCTGTTGCAGTATGCGAGCCCGACGGACGTTTTGAAATTACCAAATTGCCCGGTACGGGCGGTCTGATCTCCCCGCTGTCGGTGGCGGAGCAGATGCTCTACGAGATTGGCGATCCATCGGACTACCGCCTCCCTGATGTTATCTGCGACTTCCGGGATGTGCAGCTGGAGCTGCTCGGTCCGGACAGAGTTCGCGTTAGCGGCGCGCGAGGTAGGGCGGCGCCCATGCAATACAAGGCCAGCGTAACTTGGCAGGAGGGCTGGCGGTTGACGGTCACCTTGATGATCGGAGGATGCGACGCCGCTGCAAAGGCCCGGCGCACCGGACAGGCGATCCTCGACCGCGCTATGAGACTGGGCGCGGAGAAGGGGCTTGCACCTTTCTCTAGAACTTCGGTTGAGGTGCTTGGCGCGGAAGATAGCTATGGGCCGCACGCGCGTACGGGCGGAAGCCGGGAAGTGGTTCTAAAGATTGCCGTAGCGGCTGAGAGCCGAGCGATTCTGGATATTCTGTCCCGAGAAATTTTCCCATCGGCAACGGCAATGGCACCAGGGATTACCGGTGTTACGGGCGGACGCCCAAAGTCGGCGCCGGTGATCCGCGGCAGTGGTGTACTCGTGGCGCGCAGCTCTGTTCCGGTAACGCTGCATATGGGGACTGCGGTAACATCCGTGCCAGTGGCGGATATTCAAGCCGCGGACCTTGCTCCACCTGAGCCTTTGGCTGCGCCACATATCACCACTGCGGGCGAGCCCTTCAAAATTGCGGGTGAACGTCTACTGGATTGCGCTGTCGCGCGCAGCGGCGACAAAGGCGATCTCGTCAATGTCGGCGTCATCGCACGTGATGAAGTAGCGTGGGCGTTTCTAAGAGAGCGACTTTCGGCGTCGATCGTCGCAGAGTGGCTTGATCATCTAGGAGCCAACCGGGTCGAACGATTTGAGCTTCCGGGAAGTCGCAGTCTCAATTTCGTTCTGCATGGTGCGCTTGATGGAGGGGGGATGCGCAATCTTCGATTTGATGCGCAGGGAAAAGCGGTCGCACAGATTCTGCTCGACATGCCGTTGGAGAAACTCATAGGCGAGCTTTGACAGAACGGGCATGCTGCAGCGGTGTTGGTGCAGTCCAGGACCGTATCAATCGGCGTTGTTAGATGAACAGTGTTGAGTTGACCAGACTGGGAAATTCCAATTCCTTCTATTCTGGGCAGTTGCGTGACATATCCCAGGCATATCCGTCTTCGATAAGCTGGCCGCGGCGGATTTCTGCCAGCATGTAGGGATCAGATAACGTTGCCCCGAGGCTGTTTTCGATCAGCTTCATGTCTGCTTCTGTGAAGGACTCATAGCCCTTCATGTATCTTTCAATGACCTCATCATCTGTTGGTTGGGGAACGCGACAGGCATACCAGTCCATCCCGCACACAAGTTCGCATCGTTCCGTCCAGCCTGTTTCCAAAGCAGCGCAGCTACAGTCGCACACGCCACCGGACAATGCTTCAGCCCGCTCTTTCGGGGACACGCAGGCTTCGCGCGGAGGGGGCAAAGAAGAAGACGGTACCGATGTCGCCGGTACCGGCTCAGCCGGTGCTTCGCCGAAATCGTTTACATCGAGCACCTGTGCCACAGCCGTCGACGACACGAGGGTGATGGCTAGAATGAAATGTTTCAGTTGCATGTCTGGCCATCCTTCTTCCGGCTGCTGATTTCGTCGCGGATGAGTTTCTTGCGCGTCGCCTCGTCCATTGCGGCAACCGATTTGCGGAGATTGGTTTCCAGCATTGGTCGCAAGGCATCGGGTATTCCGGCGCTCATGAGGTCGAGATAGCAAGCCAACTCGCTATCGCTCAGCCCGTCTGATTGGCAGGCCTCCGCAAGCTCTGGCATCGCCGCTCGGCAGATGGGATCACCTGCCAGCAGTTCAGGGCATGAGCGGCTGCAAACTTCGATCCGTCTAACGGCCTCGCCACGCGAAACACCATTCACCACTGCGGATTCGATTGCACAAAGTGGCGCTTGAACCGCGTAGCCATCACACGCGGCCTTGCAAGTGACGGCGCGAACCGGATCAGCATACTCCTCGCAGGAACAGCTGCACCCATCAGTTCTGGATGCCCCAGTTTGGCTGGTTCGCGCGGGCTGGTATCTGTCTTGTCCGCGCAATTTGGCACGGTTTGCTTCGGGCATCCCGGCCCAGGCTTCGGGCGGCACCACGGCGATCGGTTGTGGCATCACAAGGCGCGTTGAAGGCGCCTGCGGCAGAGCCGCAACCTGGTCGAACACGATGGTTACCTTGCCCTCCGGTTTCATCTCGCATGAGGAGACCGCTTCAGTTGGAGTCAGGTCGATCCGCCCTCGCAGCCGGGTTTCCGAGGCGACCTGCAGACTTAGCGTGCCTTCTATCAGCACGTGCGGATCGTCTCTCCGGTCGTCCGGTCCCATCGCCCCTCTAGTCTTCGGGAACACCGGCAGGGACGGATCAATCCAGTTTATCTCACCGACAAGGGCACCCGGCCTCGCCAGGCTGGAGCCATTGGTGAAGTCCAGATGCAGGTCTTGCAGTTGCGGTGCGCTGGTAGGAGGTGCGGTTGTAAGGGCTTTCAGGTTGTCCAGCGCATTTTCGATCTTCGCCGCCGCTGTTTTCAAGTCTGGGCCGGCCGTTGAGCGAAGTGCGGCGATATCGAACGCGGCGGGCAGTTCACGGTTCTGAGCAGCCTTGTTTGCGACGCCTGTAAACCCGATCAGGTCTGCCAGATCGCCGCTTGCCCCTGCCGTCGAAGAAGGCGGCGTTTGGGGCGAGGCAATTGTCGGATAGGGGACGGCCCCGGCGAGCGGTGGCCCGGACACTTTTTGGGCAGAACAATCGGCATTCGGTGGTGCCGTGTTGACGTAGGTGCTCAGGGTGCTGACGGCGCCGGTTACGGAAATGCCGAATGAGAGGCGCACATCCAACGTGCGCGTTGCGCTGGCGACCGGAGCAACATTTGCAAAGGCGAGGGTCATCACATCGCCGCCGGGCACGTCAGGCTCGAAAGGGATCGTCCACATCTTTACCGCCTTCTTAGCCGTCGCATCTTCCACGCCCAGTCCGACTTTTTCGCCGGTGCTGGTGGCTAGATGGAGGGTGTCATAGGCGATCGCATCGAAGCCTGCAGTGTAGGCGGAGATCGATACGGGAGGGATGCTGCCCTTCGAGCCATAAGTCGGTCCGGTATATTCGAGTTGAATGCAGCGCGTAGATATTTCCGGAATCGTCAGCGTTTGCTCATGCACGGCATTCTTGAGGTCTACCTTGAACGCCTTGCACGGAACCATCGCAAATATATTTTCGACATGTTCATTTAGAGCGAGCGAACTTGGTAATGGCTTTTCAGGGGCATACGCCTTCACGCGTCTTGCCAGGCCCAGTCCATCAGACAGGGCGGTTACATAAGCGCCGGCCAATCCGCGTTCCGCGACAACCGCCGTATATCCTTTTCGTTTGGTCAGCGAGGTTCCAGACGCGCGAATGCCGTCATCTAGCCAGTCCAGCCAGGCTGTGCGGCCCGGCATTTCTTTCGTTCCGGCTGGCATAGGCCAAGGACGCATAAAAATTTTGACGAAGCTATCCGCCTCCTGATGGGCGAGAATGGTGTTGAAAATGCCCGATAGCGCGGAGGACGAAATCGGCCCGTCTTCTTTGTCTGGAAGGCTCATCCAGGGGGTCGTCCAGGATTGTCCAAGTGTCAGGAGCTTGGTCGGCGTCGGGCCATCGTCTCCTCCATCGCCGGGGCCCTTGAATGCGCTGGCGTAGTGGTAGAGATCCAGTCGAGCGACTTCAGGCGCAGCACGAGGATCAGTCAGAGCTTCGGCGGCGACCAGCGCCAGCGAGTAACCTGCACTGTTGAAAATCATGCGACCGGCAGGGTCGAATGCGATCAGTCGCTTCCCAAACGCATCGCCCATTGGTCTAACTTTATCAGCGATCCTGACCTGTCCCATCTGGGCGGCATTCCATGCGAGCATCGTGTACGGATCGTGCCAGAGAAATTCCTGACCGGTGGGACCTTTGGCGGGTTTAGAAAGGGTGCGCACCCAGTTCACATCGGCGCGCGCGTAGTTGGCTGGAAACAGCCACAGATCTGGCGGAAAGAAGCGTCCCAGATCAGATGGATACGGCTGCTTATTTCCACCGGTTGGGCCAGACCGCGAGATTGGCATGACAGTAATGAATTGCCCCTCCGGCATTGGCGGTCCGAAGACATGCTTGCCGCGCAGGTGATCAATTGCCCGATTCAGAGCATCTTCATAAGTTGACCACGCTGGCTCATCTGAGGGGGCATATGGAACCGGGTCAAAGAATGATCTGGGGGTATCGGTGTTGAACTCGAGTCCTGGCGGATCGCCACTCTCTCGCCAAACCCGCACGGTCTCTGGCGGTTTTGCGCCCGGCGATTGGGCGGATGCTGTGTCCGCCCCTGCAAGAACGAGGAAGCCCAATAGGCTCAACGCGGAGAGTAAATGCAAAAATTTCACGGCTTCACCTCTATCGGCATCCGGGCCCTAAGATCGTCGCCTTCGAAGTAAACACGTAGTTCATACCTTCCCGGCGCTCCCACACGTATCTTCCATTGTCCCGAGCCCTGGGATGCTGTCGTGCGATGAGCGACGGTCATTTCCCTGCTCTGCGAGACGAGGACAAGTCTTGATGCCGACGGCGGAAATCCCGTCCAGCTGAGCTCAAACTCTCGGTTCGCAATGGCTCCATCCGTCGGCAAGGTGATTTCCGGCTTTGCGTCCAGGCTACCGCCGCCAGCAAGGTAGAAGTCAACGCAGTCGTCGAAATCGGCGGGCCTCGCGGTGTCTTGTTTGAGCGCAGGATCGTAGCCAAGGCAGGCTTTCCAGGGACCGGTATAGGCCGGCATCGTATTCGCACCGCGCTCGAATGTACCGTCCGGCTTTTTGGCGAGTGTATAGGACCACGCAACCCGTTTCGGCGTTGGGCCGCCAACGAAGAACAAGACGAGCATTCCATCCTTCGCGGGCAAGTGCCGATAGGAGATTTTGATCGTTTGATCGCGCGAAATTGTTGCGTCTTCGAGGCTTAGGTAGCGAGATTGCCGAGGGCCTTCGGGCAGGGGTAGTATCTCCAAACCGCCTGCATTGTCATTGCGACCGGGGCGCCCGGTCGAAGGGGACGCCGGGGTTTTCTCTTCGATAAAACAGGCGCCTTCATAACAAGCCTGACCGGCAGCGCATGTCACATCCCGGCAAAGGTCTAAAGGAGAGGTCTGCTGAGGCTCTGGAGAAAGGCAGATCCCCTGGAAACATGTTTGGCCGACCGGGCACTGCACGCTGCTACAGATATCGGTCGATCTGCTCTCGGTGACTGGTTGAAAACAGGCGCCCATGTGACAAACTTGTTCAGCAGGGCAGGCAACATCAACACAGGCGACCGCGCAGGCATCCGTTTCTTTCGATGCGTCCGGTTCGGGAAAGCATGCCCCCTGATAACAGGTGTTTCCCGCTGGGCAGGTGACACCAGCGCAAGCGTTAGCCTGTTCGACTCTGAGAAAGCAGGCGCCCTGGTAGCAGACGTTCCCTGTTGGACAGGTAACATTCGCGCAGATGTCGCCGCCGGTGTCCTGCGCGAGTGCATGGAGGGGGATTCCCAACGTTAAAAAAAGGACCGCCACGAATGATACGACAGAAAGACGTGCTAGCTTCATGAAACGTGCCCCACGATTACAGTTGCTTTTGCTCCCTCCACGCAAGATGAGCCTGATGCCCGCCAACGTCGGAGAAATCCCTGCAGGATCGATGACCTCAGGCGTTCCGGTCATTTTGTGTCGGGAGCAAAGTTGTTCTGGCTCAGTCGAGCAGTTTTATTTTTTGTTGATGTCGATGCTTCCGCTATTGAGGTCTTTTGCCGCAAAAATGACCTAGGTCGGCGTTGCCCCGCGATCTGCATCCCACATATGGTAGTCCAGCTGATCGGATGGCCCTGTCAGGCTCAATGGGGCTGCTGGGGTTTTCCGGGGTGGCTGCCGCAGGTGCCTGCGAACCGTTCTGTTTGGCGACATGTTCGGTTGCGGGCTATCCGCATGCTGAAAGCATGAGCACAAAACTTGGAATGAGATTTCGGCTTTCTCCGGTATGATTTAGTTTCGTGCATTGTCATCGATTGGGAAATTGGAGTGTCAGTCTTTTCTCGGGATCCGAAAACAAGCGATACACGCCTCCACATCGATGGCGGAGTGCTTTGCAGAACTGCGTTCCTCCTTATGCAAGCGCCGATTGGCTGGGTGGGGGCCCGAAAACGGATCGCAGGCGACTAAGGAGAAGGAGCAGATTCAAGTGCCGCTGCCACTTCATAGCATGGGGTGACGAGTCTTGCGGGCAGATCACCCATGGACCTCAAGGATTCGACCGAGGTCGAGATAAAAGGCCGTGCGCTCGACAATTCACCTTTGCCAAATTTCGCCAAGCCAATCCTGCACTTCGCGATTTCGATCGCATAATGTCTTGGCGGCAGGCTGGCGGAGAGGAGACTGAAAGCCCGCTGGGCTTCCTTTTCCGCGTCGGAGTAGCGCTTCTGAGAGATCAGAATTTCAGATCTGGTCAGGGAAGGGAATGCGCGCCTGGGATGGCCCTCTGGCAGGCGCGAAACGAATATTCTTTCGGCGCCCGCGAGAGAAACCAGCGCGGCTTGATACAATCCTGCCTGGGTTTGCGCGACCGCCATGTTCTGAAGCGCTTCACCGAATGCAAGTGAGTCCGCGCCATTGGTCCTGGCGATTGTTTCAAGCAAAAGTGCGTATTGATCAATTGCTTCCTGATGACGTCCAGATTCCATCAAGGTGATAGTCAGATTGTTGCGATGAGAGACAGTACTTGGAGCATCTACTCCGAATGCGGAAGTCGATATTTCGAGTGCGCGTTGTTGGGTGCGCGCGGCTTCCTCATACTTTCCGCGGGCAGTCAGGATGCGTCCCAGATCGGAGAGCGGAAGCGCCAGTCGCGGATGTTGTGGACCATAATAAATTTCCGTCAACTCAACGGCATGGCGGCTTTGTTCTTCCGCCTCTTCGGACTTGCCAAGACCAATGAGCGCCCTGGAAAGCCCCGCTCGGGCCTCAATTTCGCTGGGGATTGATCCAGTAGCCGAAATCCGGGGAAGCGCCTCCGTAAAGAGTGCGTGTTGCTGGAGCCAGTCTCCTTCGTGCGACCAGGCTGCAATAAGCAGAGTGTCGAGTGCAGGCAGATCTGTGAGTGGTGCTGTCTGTGCAATCGAAAGCGCTTTTTCAACTGCAGCAACTTCAGCCTCCCGATCTCCCGCTTTTCCCTTCAGGGATCCGGCATAGGCCAGGGCTAGGGCGTATTCTGTGCTTGTGTTCATTTTTGCCGCCGACAGTAGATCGACGGCATCCTGTGCCAGCCGGCCCGCCTCTTCGATATCTCCGGAACGGTCCTTTGTGCGCGCAACCCAGCCGACGAGTTCGGCGGCGAGGAGCGGATCGTCTGACAGACGGCTACGTACGTCTTCCAACGTAGGCTCAAGCAGGCTTGCGACGTCTCCGTCCGTGGAAGCCATGCCATCCTGTTCCAAGGGATCCAGCCTCCGGAACGTGTCGAGCAGCACGCTTCGGCCCCGGTCCGCGCGATCTGCTGCGGCAACAGCGAGCGCCCGCTGATGGTCCAGCGCATGAGCGTGCGCCGTAACTATGACCGCAACGCTGATCGAGCCAAAAACCAGGACGGACGCTAGTGCTGCGGAGACCTTATTGTGCTTAGCGAAACGGACCGCAGCCTGAAGACCTGTGTCAGGACGAGCGGCCGGTGCCTGGCCGTTCACAATCCTTTTCAAGTCCGAGGCGAGGCCGGCGGCAGAGTTGTAGCGTTCGCTGGCCGTTTCGTTTGTTGCCTTATTGATGACTGCCTGCAGTTCCGGCGGGATATCCACTCCGGCGCAGACATCCGCAAGCACGCGACCCAGCTGGTAAATGTCACTTGCGGTCGTGACAGGGTCGAAGGCGAGTTGTTCAGGTGATGCGTATGCCGGTGTCATCGCAGAGATTGGGCTTGTCGTCTCATCGCCGCTCAAAAGACTTGCGATCCCGAAATCGAGCAGCCTGATCCTGCCGTCATTGGACACGATAATATTGTCGGGTTTGATGTCTCTATGAATGATGAGGCGCGAATGGGCCGACTGGAGAGCGTCGGCGATATCTGCCACCAGACGAAGGCGTTCGTTGAGGGGGGGGATTGTATCTTGACAGTATTCGGTGATGGTTTTTCCGGGCGCGAGGTCCATTGCCATCCAGGGCGCCCCGGTCGCTGTTTCACCCGCATCGAGAATACGTACGATTCCGGGATGATCCAGCGCCGATAGGATTTGGCGTTCACGCAGGAAATGGCGGACGGCGTCGCCGTTCAAAACGCCGCCGTGCATGACTTTCAAGGCAGCGTTTTGGTTGTATCTGCCGTCGTCCCGCCTTGCTTCGTATACGACAGAATGTCCGCCGGACCCGATACGCCTGACGATTTGCCACGCGCCGTATTTTGCCCCGATCCGCGGATCGCCGAGAGGCTCTTCCATTTCGATTGCGGCATCGGCAAGCACGGCATTGCGCGAGGCCTGAAACATATCGAAACGGGTTTCGCTTTCGCGTTCAATCTCAAGCAGGCGCATAGCCTGATCGAACAGTTTGGTATCCTCGCCAAGTTGCTGGGCGAGCCAGCTGCCGCGTTGCGCAGCAGGCAGGTCAAGCGCCTCGCTCAGTGCGCGGTCCAGCCGTTCCCAGTCTGATGAATCCTTGAAGTCCAATGTAAGCTCTTGTGTTTCCACGAAGTGTTTTCTGCATGTAATCCGAATTCAAGCGATTTCGTTTATCTGGGCCTCGGATGACGGGGGCGGATTTGCATATGAGAACGCCAAATCAAACCAAATCCCGCCAACGCCATGCCGCTGCCGGGGGTCAAGGTAGGTTTGCACCTGATGAGGTAGTATCTGGAGGTGGACGCAGCATATCTGCGAGAAAGGCTCGCGCCACAGCCCAGCGCCGCTCGACTGTTCGGACAGAACTGCCAAGAGCATTTGCTGTTTCTTCAACTGTTAGGCCAGCAAAGAAGCGGCACTCGACCACGCGTTCAAGTTCGGGCGACAGTTTTGCAAGTTTTGCCAATGCATCTTCGATATCGAGTATCTGCGCTTCGGAGGATACCTCTGCCGGGATCTGATGGTCATCCATATTCAGGTGGATGGCCCCGCCCCCTCGCTTGTCGGCGAGCTTGCGACGTGCGTGATCGACTAATAGTTGCCGCATGGCGCGTGACGCAGTCGCCAGGTAGTGATCCTGATCAACGAAGAGCCGATCTTTGTCATTCGACAGTTTTAGCCAGGCTTCATGGACTATCATCGTCGTGTTCAGGGTGGAGCTGGCAGGCTGGCGCGTCAATTGACGCGACGCTATTCTGCGAAGCAGGTCGTAAGTTTCGGCAAGAAGCTCTTCGGACAGGCTGAGCTCGCGGCAGTTGCCGCTGGCTCCCGAATGATCATCCTCCATATCCGCCACTTAGCGCCCCTCTGATATGTGTCCGGAGTCCTCCAGAGCTGTATATGGGTAGGCAGGATGCAAGCTTGGGGCAAGACTTGTTGCGCGCGGGCGAATTCGTGCTCGGAACAGGCTTGGGCTGGGGGACAAAAGCCGAGAGATATTGAGCGCGGCGAGCATGGTGGCGGGATTTGGGCTCTGGTCGCGTTTGTTTCAGGTGGAGGCGCGTATTGCGGCCACTCAAGGGGCGGAAGCGGACATAATGCACTATTTAAAGGCAAGAAGTGCGCTCCGCGAGGCGCGTTTATTCAGACGATGTGCGGGGGAAAAAAGCCCTTGATACGCATGGTCATATTTCTTGCAGTGTCGCTGGCCGTGTCCTTACCGGTATCGGCCCAGCCGGTAGTCATAGAGGCGCCGCCGCTTGTCTATCAAGGACGAACCTCCGGCCCGGTGACCCTTGAAACACCTGCACTCATCTATCGGGGGCATGCATTCGGCCCCGTCTCCATCGAGACGCCGACGCTGATCTACACCGGAATATCGACTGGGCCGATAGTCGTCGAAACGCCTGCCCTTGTCTACGCGGGTAAGGCATTGACCGGGCAGGCTGCCGAAAGCCCTACCTACGAGCTTGAATATCTGGACCCGCCCACGGGGAGTATCTCTTCGACCTATTTGAGCCTGGACAATAAAACCGTCGATGTCGCTACGGATATTTATTTCAAATACCGTGGCCTTCCGCAGCGAGGCGGATTTGGAAGTCTGTTTTACATGGGAGGCGAGGCGCCGAAACTTGTGGGCTGGTTCTACACATCCGCGGCGAAGCCCGAAGGTGCTTATAAACGATCAGCGGACAGCCTGCCGCATCTCACGGGCGACTGGAAAGTCTGTCTCGGCTTTCCGCCCAGGGTGACGACAAACGATCCGGATATGTCGAAATATGAAGACTGTCTGGATTTCGTTCTGGCAGGACCAAATTCGATCGGCGTCCACCCGACCATATCCGGGCCGCCTGAACTTCTCGCCGGACGTACGGTGGAGCTTCGCTATACGGATATGCCGCCGTGCAACTGTAAGATTTCGATCGTGGACGCTACCGGTAAGGTTGCCGTGAGCGCCCAAACGAACCAGCAAGCAGAGGGCGTTCTGAACCTGCGGCTGGATAGTCCCGGGGCGTATGAGTTCAGGCTCAATTATCACGGAGATGCGCTGCGGGCGCGGATGAAGCTGGAGATAAAATGACAATGAGGGTGTTTATAGCTACGACAGTCGCTGCGACGATTGTATCCATACCAGCATTCGCCGATGTCTCCACACTGACGGTTGAGCAGCGCGCGCAATATGATGCGAAGCTGACGCAGTGCGTTTCGGAAAGGACCAAGTCTTCATCGCGGACCAGCATTTCCTCAATCGAGCAGAATGTCATCCGCAGAGCATGCGAGGAAACTGCGCTTGCCGCTGTGACGGCAGGGCCCGCTGTCGCACAAGGCGGTGTGCCGATTGGGGGAGGGTTGCCAGCATCCACTGGCCCCTTTGTCGGCCCATCGGAAATGGCAGCAGAAGAGTTGAATGATATTCTTTCGCGACAGGACCAACTTGCGCCCTTGACGCGCTCCGTCAATCCTCAGGTTCCGCCTACGCTATCGGTAAGCGCACAATCTGCGCGGACTGCATCGTCTTGGGAGCAGTCTTGCCTTGGTAATGAAATTGGTAGGGACCGTGCAGCCTACTGCGCCGCATATGGCGCCTTCATGACCTCGATGACGCCGATGCAGAGGAGCGATTATGATCACGCCTTCGCAACGTGCAGTGACAAAGCCCGCAACGGTGACAAAAAATGGTCTTGCGAGAAAGCAGCTTATGAAGCCGCACGCGTCGCACCCGGAAGCGGGCCGGGTGTGAATTTGCCGTCGTCACAATCGATTCTGACTGTACCAAAAGACTTTTCAACGACGCCATTGCCCAATCTCGAAATCGACGACGCTTTCAAATCCGAACGCGACGCCGACAATGCGGCGCTCATGACAATCCGTGTGCCGATCGAGTATTCCGGCCTTCCATCCCTGTCTGTCTTGCGCAAACATTTCGGCTTGGATCCTCTGGCCGCAGGTGGTGAGCCATACCTTGTTGCGCATTGCAAAATATCAAAGCGCTCACCCGTGAGTTCGGTCGAGGCAGCTGCAGGAATTCCATGGGTGGAGAATGGGGCCGAGCGGACTGACACACTAAGTGTCCGATTTTTCGATCGCTTTTCAGATGGAACACTGCCTGCAACTGGAGAAGAGTTTCAATGTGCCCCATGGTTTGCCACTTATGATCAAGCAAGTGGGGCGATATCTGTTTTCAAGGGCGGGGCGGGCGACGGAATGCATAGCGGTAACCTGTGCCTGGACACGCCTGGCTATGAAGTCGGGCAGGACGACTATTGCGCATCAATTAGTGGCGAACTTGAGCGCGGGAAGATTGTCAAAGTAGGAAGATACTGGAATCGATTCCTGCCTGACGGCACGAGCTCGGAAGATTTTTCGCAATCTAAGTAGCGCGGAGCGAGGTGGTGCCGAACGGCGCCACCTCAGTCTTGCGATCTGTCAGGGTAGGAACATTATCCGAATACCGATGAGGGGATAGCAGTCATAGTCTGAGAAGCTGATCGTGCCTTCATCGATACCGTCGCCTCGGAAGCGAAGGCCCCAGTTCGTATCCCTCTCCCACGTAACTACGCGATAGCCGGCTTTGACGAGTTCTGCTTCATAGAGCGCGAACATCTTCTCCCGGTCACTGTCGACGACAAATTCGATGCTGGCATATCCGTATGGCATGTACTCATCCGGGGCGCCCGCTTCGGAACTCATGAGCGCTAAGCCCTCAGGGAGGAAAATATTGTCTGGAAAAGTATCCGGGACGGTATCGGCCCTCGGCGACTGCATGGGTTCGCTTGGCACGCAGCCGGTCTCAACCGCCTGTGCAGGCAAAAAAGTGGATAGGCCGAAGGCCAGAAATGCGAGAAAAGCTGTGTGACGTTGGTTCATGTGGCGCCTCCGTGTGATGTGCATAGCAACAAACGTGAATCCAGGACAAAGGCCGCCATGGCGGAGTTTTGTTGTGGAGCGCGTTCTGATCATCAGGACATGGCCTCGCGGGAAGAAACATCATGAAGCGCATCTCTTTTTTACTCATCGCGGGACTTCTGCTTGCATCCTGCGGCAATGCCAGCGACAGCGAAGAAAGCACTCTGAAAGTACGGGAACATAGCGATGTGATGGTGACGCCGGATTCGATTTTCCCCTCGGATCCGTGCGATGCCATTCCTGATGCTCTGCTTCAGTCTGTCTACGACAAACCCGTTGCGACGAAGAGGGTAACAAATGCATCGCATGGCGGAATGCATGCCTGCGAGGTCGCTTTTGTGGGTGAGCCGAAGTCGCTCAATTTCCAGTTCTCTTGGATAGATGAGGGTTCACTGAACGATGCCATCAGCGCTGCAGGCGATTTCAATGACGCACTCGAGGCGCTGTCGAGCAGGGAAATGGTCATGGAGCAGGGGACTGACCGGGACGGTGCCTGGTTGCTCGAGAGGGCGAGCTTTGATAGCGACTATGACTACATGCTGATCGTGATGCCCGGCACGGAATTCGAAGTGCCTCGCGGACCTGCTGGAGCTCAAAAGCACTACCTTATGCTTACCGCAGGGGGCGTTTTTGCTGACACCGACATCGCGTGGAGGAAGCTGAAGCCGATCGGCGAAGCTCTGATAACGGCAATGAAACAGTAGGCCTGTTCGCCTCCGAAAAGTGGAGGTTGGTTAATTTGCCTGTGCTCCGTGATGCGCTGCCCCCTGTTCGGGGGATATCGCGACGGATTTGGCATGTTAAGCCTGTTTGAGGCAGCGCAGTCTGTGACAGGCTACGGTCCCGCTTGCATCCGATCGCAGCTCCGCCCAGGATACAGACGCTCTGCGTGTATTTACGGACCGGACTTGCTGAACCGAGCGAGTTCCTGCCGAATTGGAGGATATGAGCGTGCGCTTTGTGGAGTGGTTTCTGCTGGGGTCAACGATTCTTATTGCAGTGCCGGCCTACGCGCAGTTTCTTGACGTGACTCCGGTTCCAGAGGCGGTCTGGGCGGAGCCGGGTAGCGTGTCATACCTGCAGAACGAGGCGGCGAAATCTCACTATGCAAAAGGTCATTATGCTGACGCCAAAGTTATCTGGGAGAAGTTGGCGGAGTTAGGAAATCTCGAGGCGACCAATAATCTCGGCGTTTATTACCGGGAAGGAAAAGCGGTCCCGGCAGACTATGAAAAGACCATCAGTTATTGGAACAAGGCCGCTGCGCGCAATTTCACGCCCTCGCTGATGAACCTGGCTGCATTGTACAAGAGCGGATATCCCGGTCATCCGGCAGATGCACGTAAAGCGTTTGAGGCTTATGTGACAGCCGGCCGCGCAGGGGATGAAAATGGCGCCTTCAACGCAGCGAATATGGCGTTCCTGGGGGAAGGCGTCGTTGCCAATTTCTCCGATGGGCACAGGCTCCTGACGCTTGCAGCCGATCTCGGAAATCCTGCGGCGTTCATGATGATGGGGAAATTCGACGAGATGGGGTTTAATCCGGATGGGGATATTATCTCGGCCCGGGATTGGTACGAGAAGGCGCGCCTTATGGGCCATCCTATGGCGGAAGCCGCATTGGCTAGTCTGCCGAAGCCGGGACTGCGCACAGTGTACGAGCTGGCTGGTCAGCAGAGGCACACCGATGCGCGCCGGCTTGCCGCGGGTCTTTGCCAGATCGATCAACTTCCCCAAGCTTGTGATGTGCAAGGACAATATGATCTTTTCGGCGCGCCGGGCGTTTACCCCGATTATGTTGGTGCCGCGAAGGCTCTCGACTTCGCGTGTGCCTCTGGTGTCGGCGACAGCTGCCTGAACTTTGCCCATGCCGTTGCTGAGGGCGCTCAGCGGGCGCCTAACAGATTTAGTTTGTCGGACTTCAGGAAAGCGGAGCAGGCGTACGCACGGGCATGCGATAGTCAGCAGAACTATACCGCTTGTGCTGGCGTTGTATTCTTCAACTACTATTCAGTCTTCGGCCTTGGCAGCCGTCAGAAGATTATGGATTACGGGCCGCGCGCCTGCATGAATGGAGGCAACGATTTTGCCTGCGATGTCTGGATGCCTATGTTCAATGCCAATGTCGCCGCAACTTATGGCCGATATTCTGGAAGCTCGTCCGGTGGAAGCGGTTTTGGAAATTTCCTTGGCAATACACTGACCGCCATCGTTGGGGGCCTCGCAGCGGGGGCGGAAGCCTATAACGCAGGGGCGGGGGGATACACGTCTAGCTATCGAGGGTCGGCCAATTCAGGTGCTTCCTCGAACACGTCTTCGGACATGAGGGACTTTAACCAGTATCTGAATTCGGTCCGCTCTATCGGAACCGCCTATACTGCGCCTTGCCCACCGAGCAATCCCTACTGTCGATAAATTTCTATCGTCGGTGCAGGGATGGTTTATTCCTCAGTGGTGCGTTTAGCAAAGGGCGTCATTTGCGTCGCTTCGCGACGCAGCTCTGTTCTGGCGCCGAAAATTCGCGCTGAAGTTCCGGCCGACGAGCGAACCCGGCCACATGTTACTGTCGCTTTACTGCTTTCATCTGGGCCGGATCTTTCACCGCGTTGAGAGGTGAAAGGACGATTTCAGGGGGTGCGTTCTCTGGCCGGGCGCTGGCGACATTATCCGGGCCAACATGCGTTGTCGGCTTTCGCATCCGGCAGCTGAGCGAGTAATACACCCAAAACCATTACCGAGATTGTTCGCGGGCACCTAATCATTCTCGTCTCACAGCAGGGGTGAGGCATATCGGCGGGCTCGAGAGAGCTTGGGCGAACGTCTCAGGTGGGGCGGCCAGCAGACTGTCGTAAGGGCGGTTGAGCAGACCGGCGCGTTCTTCAAATTAGGGAGGCCGTTCCTGTAGGCTAACGGTCACAAATATACCGGTGCACTATCTGGTGGCGACCCCGCAGGGAATGATACTATCCTCAGAAAATTCAGCGATCTCCATTTAAGAAACGTGAGGCGTCCTGAAGAGACAAGTCAGGTCTCCCGTGAGAGCGTGCGGCCCAGAGAACGGAAAGAGCCGTGAACGCACAGAATTTTGAATCTGCCGACCGATATTCTCCGCTCACTTACTCGAGCGGCGATGTTCATCTACCAGAGTTCCGGCGGACGACGATCGGACTCGCCTTGGTTTTCTGGGCGATCGTCTTGGTGACCGATAGTGTTTTGTGGGGTATCGCGGGCAGCAGTCTCGGGAAGTCCATGATCGGTAAGTTGGCGCTGACCGGCCTAGGGGCGTTGCTTGCTTATGTTGTGTCGGCAATCCTATGGCGCCTCCGCAATAGAAGTTTGCTCCTCAAGGCCGGAGTAGGGCTCTGTCTGGCCGCACTGTCAGCGCCGGTTTACGCTTATGCCGATTTCGAGATTTTCAGATGGACGGCCTACCCGAAACCCGCGCCATTCGAATGGTTGATTTTTGGGACAACGCTAACGTCGGCCACTGCCATGTTCTTCGGGTGGTCCTGCCTCTACATAGCGCTGGTTTACACCTATGAAGCGCGCGAGAGGGAACATCGACTGGCAATGGTTCGTGAGGAAGCGCTAGCCGCGCAAATGCAGGCGCTTCGCTATCAGGTAAACCCGCATTTCTTGTTCAATACGCTGAACTCGATCGCAGGCCTTATTGAAGAGGGCGAGGTTCTGCGCGCAGAGCGTATGACGCTTTCCTTGTCCACTTTTCTGCGTGCAACTCTGGAGCTGGATCCGCTGCGAGATGTTCCGCTTGAGGTGGAGCTTGGTCTGCAACAGGAATACCTCGGCATTGAGCAAGAACGCTTTTCGGACCGGATGTGCTTCTCCATCAATGTTCCGGCAGAGGTCCGGCAGGCGCTGGTGCCAAATCTCATCCTCCAGCCGTTGATCGAGAATGCCCTGAAGCACGGGGTGGGTAGATCTAGTGAGCTCACCGAGATTCGGATCAAGGCTTGGCGGGATGATGAGACGCTGTGGATCACCATTGAAAATGAAATTGGATCAAGCTCGGGGGAGCCTATGCCGACAAGTCTCGGTATTGGGCTCAAAAATGTGGCGGACCGGATTCAGGCCAGGTTTGGATACAGCGGCTACTTCAATGCAAGAGTGGCAGAAGGTAATCTGTTCAGGGTCAAAATCGGATTGCCGCTGATGTTTGGAGATATCGGCGATCACGTGGTGTAAAGAGCGGTTAACCTGGAAATACTCTTTGTCATTTCAAAGAGTATTTCCAGGTATGTGTTCAGCGTTGCTTCTTTTTCTTGGGCTTTTTGGGGGGCGCTATCGGGATGTCCCCGTTTTCCAAGAAGGCGACAATGTTGGCGCATTGGCCTTCGGGGCGCACTTTTTCGCTGCAATAGTCCCACTTGCCATTTTCCCGGGCAACCAACCCAGTTGGGTTGGGTATTGTGCTGTTGTTCGCGTAGTAGCTGCCAGCTTGGTTTCCGAAATAGTCACCATCCGGATACCGAATGATTTGCACATATGGATTTTTGATCAGATATCCGCTGCAAGTGGATTCGCTTTGGTTGAAGTATCGAGTTCGCGCTTCGCATTGTCTGCGCACTTCCGCCATAGCTTCTTCGGGGGTCGCATGCCCAAGTGAAACGACAAAGTCGTGCTTGTATCTGTCTGTTCCGGGGATTGGTTCAACCTCGAAGTCTTTCCAGGCCCCGTATGCTTGCTTCCAGCCACTCGGTGGCGGGGTTCCGGGCGGTGGAATGTAGACTGTCGGCCCGCTGCGCGCTGCAGAGTTTCCATACTGGCCGCCCGGCCGCTCAATGCAGAGAGGGACGGTGACGGGGCCATTCATATCCACGCCCACTTGCTGTTCGTTTGGGCCACCTCCGCACGGAAACAAGCTTTGTGCTTCTGCACTGATTGTGAGCATGGCAAGGGCCGCTAGAGCCGAGGAAGCTTGCAGGATTTTTGCGAGAGATATGCGCATTTTCGATCCGGTCAAAAAGAGCCCCCTTCTGACTGTAGCGGACCCGGTTCACGACGACACGGCCCGACCCTGAACCGGTACATAGTTTTCGGAAGCCCGTAAGAGTAGGAAGCAAGTGCGGCAAGGAGCGGCGGCGTGTGGCGTGGCGCCTACTGCCCAACCAATCCATTTGCAATACGCTAATATAACTCCTTATAAAGACTAAGGGTCTTTAGGTGCAGGATAGCGTCTTTGCGTGTGGATACACCTAGCAGTCGAAAAATCTGGGACACGTGGTTGCGTACCGTAAAGTGTGACAAGCCGAGACTGCGGCCGATCTCCTTGTTGGCAAGTCCTGTGATGAGAAGGCGAATGACATCGGTTTGGCGGGTGGTAAAGATTGTGGGATCAACCTCGCGCTCGTGACTGGCCGGAAGAGGTTTGCTGGCGTTCTCACTTGGGTGTTTAAGCTGAGAGATACTGAGATGAGAGCCTTCAGGAAGGTTCAATTTGATCATTCGCGCCACGTCAGCTCGATCAGTTTCGACAACGATGCGGATCATGGTGGGCGGCGTTTGATCTTGCGGCACGGGAGGAGAAAGGGTTCGTCTGGAAGACGCGTGTAAGCGCACGCTGCTACGTTGCAGATAGAGGCGATTGGGCTTGTGTATACGCGATGCAAAGGGTGTCAGCTTTTTCATGCTGTACACATTAGTGGCTGAAGCGGAGCGCGCCTATGCGCGACTAAATGAATGGTATTCAGTCGCGAGCGAGTGTTCAGAATTTCTGCGAACGGCTGTCCTGTGGGGACGAATGGCAACGATCGATGAATTCTGCAGAGGCGATCCTATAGATCGTGGGAGGCAGCAGTGCTTGCGGCGCAGCGGCGACCGATGAAAAGGTATGGAGAAATCGGCGCTAGTTTTTTTGAGCTCTGCTATTGGTTAGTCGTATTTCTTGGTCTGCAGTGTCATCTGGGTTTTTGTGGGCGCGGAGCCGGATTAAGAAACGTGTCCGAATTCTTGGTGTGTGATTTTTTCAGAAACGACGCGTACTTCAATTTGGTTCGATCAGTTCTGGTCGCTATTGCGCGACGATCGACAAACCTTGGCGGACTTCATGACCAAACATTCTGTTCTTGTTGTCGATGACGAGCCCCTGGCGAGGCGCCGAATTGTGCGTTTGCTGCAAAAGCTTGATTGGGTAGGCACTATCAGCGAAGCGGGCGACGTTGATGAGGCGTCTGCGCTTGCTAGAGACACGAGGCCCGACATCCTGCTGCTGGACATTCAGATGCCAGGAGGAGACGGATTCGATGTGCTGGCGGGCCTGACGGACCATCTGCCGGCCATTGTTTTCATAACAGCATTCGATCACCACGCGCTGAGGGCTTTTGATGCCAGTGCGGTCGATTATGTTACCAAACCCATAGAGCCTGGCCGTTTCAAGCTGGCGATGGAGCGGGCCGCCGCGTCAGTGCTGCGTCGCTCTCAGGCTGAGAAGGTTGCAGAATTGAATGAGGCGCTGGCTGCGCTCAAGCGTGAGCTGAAAACACAATTCAGGCGCCCCCCTGAGTTTTGGGTGAAGTCAAATGGTGAGTTTTTACGGATCGCATCTGAAGACATTATCCGTTTTCAGGCGGACAGGGATTATGTTCGGCTTCATGTTCAAAATAGAGACTATCTGTATCAAGAGAGTTTAGCTGACTTGGAGCGACGCCTTGATCCAGCGGATTTTGTTCGCATCCATCGGGGAACAATAGTGCGCCGGGGGGCAATCGCCCGGGTCAAGCCCGCGCCCTTCGCTGCGCTCATCGTTGTGTTGCTTGACGGATCAGAAGTGCGTGTCGGAAGGACATATACAGCGGTCATCCGGGGGCAACTTGTTCGTTAACGCCAGCTGCCAGATTTGGTGCCTTAACTAAGCGGCATCGGTACTTCATTTTTATTGCCATCTGCGTGTTGGCCTGGGAGCTATCTCTGGGTAGGCCGCGCACTCACTGCAACTCCAAGTGCGCTTAATAGTAGTGACCTTAAGTTTGAGCTTGATCGCGGCGGTCTGGTGATCGCTTCGTTCGATCTTGAGCGATTTCGGAGATCCACTGCTTAGGGGAAGATTGGTGTCCACTATTTTCGGAGGACGCGCCGCCCCAGCAAGGAGCAGTATGTCACTTGAAGTGATCAGGGTGACCGTTGCGGCCCTAATACTGATTCATAGCATTTATTTTCTCGCGGCCGGTGGGGTGCTCCTTTTTGGTATGTGGCTGGACGCGCGCGGACTTCGCGAGGGGTATGCGTTCGCTGTGTCGGTTCCATTGATTGAGCCCGCGCCAATAAACAAGTTGAGCGACTGTCGAATTCTGTAACTTTGGCTTTCTAGTGCGGGAGGGTAGGTCCGTCTAAAGAGTACCGGTATGCAAGAGGGGCGTGCGGGAATGGTGCGCTGATCATACAAGCATGTTTGCTCGTCCTATCATTCGCGCATTTCGGTGCCATCTGGATCATTGCCGCCTGTAATGCGCATAGCCGGCGTAATCTTCCAGAGTTTCCGAACGTTTTGTCAGGGTGGGCGCGCCGCGACGGTGCGCTGTCTATCTCAAGGTAAATGGTAGTAGGCGGAACAATAATCGAGAAAGAGCGCGATGGGTGGTTATTTGCAGGCCTGTCATTCCGCATTCTTGAGTGCTGTCGAAGTCGGGGCGGTTGGATCCAGAATGTTTGTCTCAAGAAAAGGACGCGAACTATGAAATCGAAACTCATGGCTGCCGCCGTATTCATCATGACGAGCCTGCCGCTGGCGGCTTGTCAGGCTATCGATCCCAGTATGATGGGGTTTGCATCCGCACCTGAGGAGGAGAACGTTGATGCCATGGACTGCGCGCAGCTGACGGCGCAGGACAGCAAGTTGCGCAGTGCGCTGAACCGGATCGAAGCAGCGGCTCGGATTACAGGAACGGATATCTATGAGGTACGTAGTCAGTACAATGATCTACGGCGCAAAGTTGCCGATGCCCAAACTTTGGCCGGTTGCGGCTGATCGTTTGGTGCGGGTCGGGCGGGGCTGTGGCTCCGTCCGGCGCTTTGCCGGCAGTCGTCACACGTTGACCCCGGTGCTCTCTGGTAGACCTTGCAGGTATCCGTATGTTTCAAAAGCTTCTGAGCGTTTTACTCTTCGCAATCACATTCATCGGGGTGTCCAACGCCCAGCCGGAAAAGTGGGAAGAGGAGCATCCATGTGTGCAGGAAATCTGCATAGGTGACAGTGTAGACAAGCTGCGCCAGATAGGCTGGCAACCGGTTGACTACACCTCCAAGCGGGTAGAGCGTGTCAGCAAGTCATTGCGCGCCCGCCGTGCGAAGACCTTTCCAGGTTTTGGGAGTGATGGCGTTCCAAGCTATCTGATTGTTGGGCTGTTCGACTCGGATCTGCTTGATGATATGGAGCGGGTTAAGGTCGCTTGCACTCCGAATGAGATCAGGGGAACCTACCTTTCAAAGGGCGGGCATAAGACGGATGTTCGGGTTTCGTTGATGCCGGTTGCTGGCAAAACGACCATGAGCTGGCGTGTAATTGGTATTGGCCGAATGTACTCCGGCTTTGAGTCAAATGAACAGCAGGCACAGCTTAGTCAGGACTTGAACGCCCGGTACGGAAGGTTTCTCAATCGCCAGCCAAGTGGTGCGATGGTTGTTCCTATGGGCAAGGAAATCGCATTGAGCTTGCATTGGGTGGATTTGGCTAGGGACAAGAGCTTTGGAAATCATGGTCTATGCGATCGACCAAAACGCATCAGCGTGGATTAGGCGCGCAGCGGAAAGCGTAGGGCGGGGGAACAGTCAAAATTCTACTGCCTTCCATGTGGTGCGGGAACAATGGCAGATTTCAAGCTAAGCGGGGTCATGCCGGGAAGCTGTTGATCATCAAGATAGCCAAGCATTAGAAAACGTTCAATGTTCATCTGAACCTGGCCGGCTGGGGTCGCGCTTTGCGGATTTAGGGCAGGTTCGGGTGAGGCGTATCGCCAGGCGGGGCCGGAAAGCTCGAGCTTGGCGATTGCGGCGCCAAAGGTTTGTCGTTCAATGGTGAGCCAGCCTGTCAATCCGTTTTCGATATAATCTTCATACTCCGTGGTATGAGCGTCGCCCCAGCCGCGACTATAGAACGGCAAAGCCTGTTCTGGTGCGAAGCTTGAAGAATTGGGATCACTGGCAAATTGCATGGTAGCGGTAGCCCGGAACCTGCCAGGGCGAAGATCTTGAGGAGACGTTCCGGGAAGCCGGACATAAAGGTTCACGCCGGCATTGTTGCGCCAGCCATAGGTGCCGCTGTGTATCAGTGGTTTTGCGGCACCGGGCGGCAGGAAGCCCAGCTGCTGAGTCCAGAGGTTGGGGGTAAATATCTGAAGAACCACATCTTTTGACGGTTCCAACTCCTTGAGTGCGCCTTTCGTTCCCATAAGGATCGCCAGCACTTCCATGTCGGAGCCTGCGGTGGCCAATTCAGGAGGCAAGCCCATTTGGGCCAAAATGGCGCCGGGGTCTCCATCAGGCATTCCTGCCAAAGAGATGATATCGGGCATTTCCGAAACGGACACTGGGCTCACACAAACTGTTCCGGCATCGGACACTGCGCCGCTGAGGGTTGCCTTCGCCTGGGATGGCATCAGAAAGGAAAAGAGGGCATCGCTTTCTCCTTTCCGAATCCCCTGTCCGTAGAGGTGAGCGTCGGCGATTTGCTCCTCGCTCAAGAAGCTACTTAGTGCGGCCAGGCGTTTCTGGCCGGTTGTTCCTGAAAATATCGGGGCATCCCAGTCAATATCTGTGCGGTAGGATTCTTCCGTGAGGTACCATTGTCCTTGAAGGTTTCCTGAAAGTTCTGAACGGATGTTGGCTGGCAACTCTGCATCGTTGGGAACCAAAGCATTTGATGCGTTGAGGTCGCCGCGCCACCATGGGTTCAGCGTAGACGCCATGCTTGACCAAGTGCAAGGTGGGTCCAGGACGGCGCCTGAAACACTCAGCATGTAGGCGATTGGTTTGCCGTCTGTCTGGGTCGCGCTGACCCCCACAGCAATCTTGTGTTCATATCCGACCTGCTCACCACTTCCGCTGAGCGATAAAAGGTTGATACGCACGGTATTCCGTTCGGGTCGCTCTATGGGGCCGTGCCTGGTATCGATATAGTTTCGGCTATCGGCGCGGCTGGCAATGTCGCCATCAACGATCAGGTGAAGTGAGCTGTCATCGAAACACTCGCCCGTGTTTTCGTCTATCCTGCATAGATCGATCTGTATACGGCTTTCGCGCGATGAGCCGGGCGGGATGGACAGTGTATAAAATGCCGTAGAAAAACCTGGTGGTAGTGTGTCTTCAACTATGAGGTCGTTGTGCCCGGGTGTGAAGAATATTTCTTCAACCGGTGTAATGAAGGATGAATCGTCAAACCTATGTGCAGCCATCACTTCTGCGTAGACGTAAGCAAATCCATCCCCGTCAAACCGCGTCCAGCCAAGCTGCTGGAATGCGAGCGTCGCATACTCGATGAGATCTTCCGCAGACAAGTTTGCTTCGTCTGAGGCGGCAGCGATGGACGCAAAGACTTCACGGCTCGCGTCTTTGATGTCAGCTGTCGTGATCTGGGTTGTCAGGCGCAATGCATCCGCCCAAAATCGGCCAGTACCCCAGCTGTTGTTTTGGTTGAGCACTCCAAAAAGCGGCTCAGAAAAGTCTCGGGAGAGTGAAACTCCGGGGGCTGTCTCCGCGGCTGCCACCGCTGTAATGTTTGCCAATCCTTCTAGTGCCGATAAGTATACCGGGGAGGTATTGTCCTGGAGCATTGCGGAACGAACGGGTGGATATTTCGCAAGCAAAGCTTGGCCAATTGCTCGAGAGAGCATCGCCTCAATAGAGCCATCTCCTGCAGCGGAAAATATCTCATCTGGATCAACCAGAATGACTCCTCCAACTGGATCATAGAAAAGGGCGCCCTCGGCGCGTTGTTGAGCTCGCTGGGTTGCTTGCGCCAGAGGGGAGGATTGAGGGAGAGCGAAGATCGGATCGATCTTGCCCAGCCGCAACAACGCTAGTTTCTGATCCTCATTGAAAAGCAAGGTCCAGAGGTTCGCGCTGCTTTTCGCTTCATCCCCAATCGTCTGGCCCAATGCAGAACTCGGATCACATCCGCCGGAAGCGATGAAAGCTTCGAGTCCGTCGCCACTGCATCGCATTTCGGGATTGTAGTCATTCAGGGTCTGCGCGCTCCCCGCACCATGGCAGAAAGCAAAAAGGAGCCCCGCAACGGAAGGACCAGCCAGCGCTTTCATTCGAGTTCTACTCCATCGCCAACGTAAGGCGTGTCCGGTTCTCAAACCCCACTTTGTCTGTGCAGCTATCATTATTTTCGAAGCCGCAGAGCAGGTTTGATATCGTCAGTCCTTCGATTTGATCGCAGCGAGCAGCAGCGATACCGATGTTTCGGTTGTCGGATTCTCCTTTAGCCAGTTTGCCTGGATAAACGGCGACTTTCCCTCGTGCATCTACGGCGGAACGGACTGCGGGGTTTTCGGTAGAGAGCGCGGGGAAGGCGTCCATACTCAAAAATTTTATGTTCTTCCGCGCTCCGTTTGTTGCTGTGTAGGCCACCTTGCATCCTGATTGCCCTGAGACCATGCCGTCCTCCATCCCCGTGATGAGGATCAGGATCGCGCCGCCTGTTTGTGGCAACTCTGCAGGAGTGGCCGTATACGACGAATCCGTGGTCGGAGGAGAGGGTGTAGCGACTTCGCTCGCGTGTGAAGAGGGCGTTTCGTTTCCGCAGGCGGATATTGCGCCGAGCAGCGCTATGGCCAGATGGCGAATTTTGATGGGCATCTTATTTCACCTCGATCGGTAGCACAAACAGGGTGTCATAATCTTCCCGGTATCGAATTTCGTAGGTGCCGGGTTGATCTGGCGCAGCAAGGGAGATGGGATTTCCAGAAGATGGCCATGCGATTGCGTCGTAGGCGTCAGGATCGCTCGCCGGGCCAATCACGATGGTATGATCGGCGAGGGCTGGGCCTTTCCATCGGACATCGAAGGTCTGACCGCGCGAGACGGCAGATGGCGCCGAGAGGTCAATCTCGGAGGGCAGCACCGTAACGGGGATGCGGGCGTCTTCTCGGCTTATGCCATAGGGATCATACAGATAGATCAGGTCATACTCTCCCGGATGAGGGGCCGTACGCATTTCAAAAGTACCTTTGACGATATCGCCGTTCAAAGAGCGGACATGATGCGAAAAGCCTGCGCCTCTGGGTACCAGCGCAAACACGTCGTCGGGGCGCGGTGCGATATTGAGCTCCACTATCATGGTGGAGGCCGAGTAGACTGGCCCTTGCACAGAGATAGCTGCATTCGCAGCGGCGGCTCTCAGGAGAATTTCGGTGTTTTCAGTAAGGGGCCAGTCGAAGTCGGCAGTCCCGACATAATCGCCTGAGCGCGCCGAAGCATGCACTTGGAGACGCCCCGGTCTCGTGTTGGCGCCATCGAGGAGTGACGGCTGGATCCGGCCAATATCCGTGCTTTCTGAAAGCGAGAAGTCTGGCCCGGTAATTGTCCATTGCGTTGGGCCAGATGTCTGCGTGGTATCATCGATAACGGCGCGGATCTCATAACCAGAAGGGGCGGTGAGTTCCTGCTCTGCCGAAGCTTTGCTCAGGGCATTATCGAGTTCATCGGCATTGGCTGCGGACAAATACAATCCGCCTGTTTCTGTCGCCAGACAGCGTAGTTGGGCCTGGGTATTTGCATCGCGGATATCAAAGCCAATAACATGCGCGGTGAAATTAACGCCTGCTGCCTCAAGCTCGCGGCCGAGTGCGCAAGGATCTACTCCGCACGTTTCTGCTCCATCGGAGAGAAGTAGAACCGTGGCCTTTTGCTCCGTGTACTTTAAAACATCTGCAGCCATTCGAACGGAATTTCCGAGTGGCGTCTTTCCTTTGGGGTTTAGCTTTCTTGCAAATTCAGTCTGGCTTGCCGCGTCCACAGGTCCTGGCGAAGCTACTAGCTCAATATCGTTGCAGTCGCCCTTTTTGCGATGCCCATAGACGATCAGACCAGCATCTACCGCTTCGTCATCCCAGCGCTCGACGAGTGAAGCATAGGAATCTCTCAGAATCTCGATCTTCGCTTTTCCGTCGACCCGCCCCCACATCGAGCCTGAAGCGTCCAGCACAACCATAATCTGTTCGCGCGCCGAAGCCTGATCGATGTTCTGGTCGGAATACGCATATGGGCCGGTTATCAGCAGGGCGCACGCGGATGCCAGGAACGCCTTTTTGAACGCGGGGGAAGCCATGGTGAACTCCATCAGTATTTTGACCAATCGGTGGAATAAGTGAGTGGGGCGTGCCGATAGAGGACTGTAAGTCCAACAAAGTCTTCGAGCAGCGCTTGGGTCTTTGGGGTGGACAGATTATGACACACCTTGTCCGGCTCATTTTGAGAGGCCGCTTCAAGGTTATGCGCGAAAGTATCGGACCAGGAGTAGAGAAAGCTGGCTGCCCGAGCGACTTCCGGGCGGTTGTGTTTTTTCGCAAGTTCCGCGACATCCTTCAGATAGGGGCGGTTCAGCTGTAGTGATTGTGATAGCTCTGCCAGCCGGGACGGCGAGATGTCGTCTGGACATTCTGCTCTGGCATTGGGCACCCAGCACAGCAACGCGCAGCAGATGCCCAACGCCAGGAGTTTAGCGCCCGGCACGGTCAACTTCCTTCTGGAACAGGATGAGCGCCTGAGTGGCCGCGTGCGCCTCCTTTAGCCACGCTTGTGCGTTTTCAGGTGTTGTTACACGTTGCTTGGCAAGGCTCGTAAAACGTCTCTGGAAATCCTGCATTTTTCCAGCATCGCCAATTCGTGCTTCTGCGCCTGCTGTATATCCCTGCTGACAAAGCGCCGCGATCTCGCCCAATTGTTTCCGTAGGTCGGAACGCCGGTCGTACACCGCATTCAGAGCGTCCCGATCATCGGGGGCAGCTTGCGCCAGAGCAAATACCGCTTCGTCAACGCTAGCGACCAGATCGAAGATGTTGCCCGGAAAGAGGATCGCTCCTGGATCAAAAATATTGCCGGGAAAAGCTTGCGCATCCGGTTCGAAGATGTTGCCTGGAAAGGCGGTTTCGTCAGGCTTGAAAATATTTCCGGGAAACGCCTTATCGGGTGTTCCGGACGCCTCCTGCGCTGAGGCCTGCGCGCCTCCGAAGTAAAAGAGAAGCCCGGCAGCCAGGCTTGCAATCATTCCAACAAATCGTAACACGTGCGTCCCTCCAGTTCGACCGATACTGGGCCGCCTACCCAGTAAAACGGAAAAACACCCCTGAGGCGGAAACGCATTCTGAAAGAATTCTTGCATCCCTTTCGGGGTATGATTTTCTGCACGAGTTGAGATCCCGGAGCTGAGGCGAAAATGGAATCAGGCGTTTCACGCAAGGATGCTGCTGTCTTTATTGAGCAGCACTATGATGCGCTGAAGGCGATGGCTCGAAGCCGTCGTCGTCGGGCGCAGGGACCGCAGGGCATGCTTACGACCGACATCCTTCACGAGGCATGGCTTAAGATATCCGATCGTGAGGATTGGAATGATGAGGCACATTTCCTTGCCAGCGCCGCGCAGGCCATGCGGTCGGTGATCGTGGATCATGCCCGCGCCACGCTCGCCCAGAAGAGAGGGGGAGGTGTCCGGCACGCACTGCTCGACGAGCTTCAGGAAATACTTGCCGATCCCTCAGAAACGCCGGAAGATCTTTTGTCGATCAGTAGCCTGATCGACAGCTTGGAAAAGGATCATGCGAGAGCGGCAAAAGTAGTGGTTTTGAGATACTTTGGCGGCTTCACGGATGCGGAAGTTGCGGCAATATTGGGCGTCAGTGATCGAACAATTCGCAGCGATTGGGGCTTCGCCAAAGCGTGGATCATCGACGCATTGGAGTGCGATCTCCCTACGGCTCTGAAATAGGCGCCGCTTGTTTTCCCGCAGGGGCAGAGATTACCCGTTCCGTTTCGCGCAACAGAGTCTGAATGCCCGGTGTCAGTGCGTCCATACCGGAACCTTTGGCCCAGCTTTGTTGTGCCTCTTGCATCAGGCTTTTTGCTATATCTGCTTGTCCCGACAATGCGAACAGCTCCGCTTCGGCAAAGTCGAGTCGAATGTTGAGGTCGGCCCTTCGCATATCGTCGGCCAGGATTGATATGATTTCCTCCTTCTGTGTTAGTTCACGCGCTTCCCGCAGGCGGTCGTTCGCTTCAAGTGTGTTGCCGGTTCGGGCAAAGGCGCGCGATTGAATTGACAAGAGGTCGACCGGCCAACCAGAACGATAGCTGTAGTCATTCCCAATTAGTCGAAGTGCATTTTCTGATGCGCTCAGGGCGAGTTCAGGTTGATCATTCATCAGCGCGCACTCGGCGATAAGTCCGTACAGGAAGCTTGCTTTCTGCGGAGACTGAAAGCGCAGATCTGCTGCTTCTGCATATTCCGGAAGGTAAGCTAGGGGGGCGGTAGAGTCTCCCTTCAGAAAGATTGTGAGAAGGGCCAAGTTCTCAGCGCTTGTAATGTCGTCAGGAGTGCGGATGCCTTGGTTCCTGCCTTCTTCGAAGGATTTCGCCATGGCGTCGACAGCTGAATTCCATTCGCCAATAGCAAGGTAAGCCGTGCCTATCTGGTTGTAATAATAACCGACCTTTTCTGTAGGCTCGGCGAGACTGATGGCGCGTTTTGCGTTCTCAATTACTGCTTGATAGTCGGCCAATTCTCCGGTCCAGTTGGCGACGATCATGAGTTCCTGCGCGATATCGGCAGGTGCGGTCCGCCCGGAGGCTTCGCGTATAAGTCTGATCTGACCTACGAGCGCAGCTGCTTCCTCTGGGCGTCCGGATTCCGACAAAGCGCGTGCGAGATTAGATTTTGCATCTAAGATGACTTCCGTATGGCCAACGTTATCATCAGCAAACGGAGTAAGGACCTCCGCTGCAAAGGCGTGATCATCCCGGTACATGAAATTTTGACCTATCGCGTAGACAAGAAAAATGTCCTCCGGTTCGCCATTCTGTATTCCGTCAGAAGCATTGTGGGCGATGCGGGCAAGCGCATGATCCAGCTCCAGGTTGTCAATTTCCGGTATTCCGTAAAGGGCTTGAAGTGCATGACGGTACCCTGACAGGGTGCGCGCTTCGAATTCCCGCTCTGCGAGCGCGCGCTCCGCGAGGGCGGCCGCTTTCTCTGCCCTATCCGCCCAAAGGCTTGTCAGCAGCAAGCCGCCAATAAGGCTCAGCACAAACAATGCGGACGTTGCGCTGGTCAGCCAGTGGCGACGTATGAACTTGCTGGCGCGGTAGGCGTCGCCGCCATTGCGGGCGGCAATCGCTTTTCCGGCGATATAGCCAGAGACGTCTTCAGCGAATGCAGTTACGCTGGCATACCGAGCGGACGGTTCGGAAGCTGTTGCCTTGGCTATAATGGCGGCGGCGTCCTGGGATAGCCTTGCATCGTGTCTTGGCTGACGGTGACCGGATAAAAGCTCTCTTAGAACGACCCCCAACGCAAAAATGTCGGTGGCCACAGTGACCGCGCGCCCTTCCTTTTGCTCTGGCGCGGCGTAGTCTGATGTCATCGGGGCAATAGAGCTTTCTGCATTTCCATCAATCTCGAAGCCGACACCAAAGTCGATGAGGCGAAGGCGTCCATCCTCATCGATCAGGATATTCGATGGCTTGATGTCTCTATGCAGCACAAGTCGGGCATGCGCGTGGGAAACTGCAGCACACAGATCAAGAAGCAGTTTGAGCCGTTCCCGTTCCGGCATGTCATGCGTTGCAGAAAGAAAATCGGAGCCTTCTACGAGTTCCATCACCATATAGGCACCAACTTTCGGGTTCGTGCCGCCGTCGATGATCCGCGAGATATTGGGGTGTTCCAGCCGCGCCAGGATAGCGCGTTCTGTCAAAAATCTTTGTTGCTCGGAAGCTTCAGGCGAAACGATCTTGAGGGCGGCCTTCTGAATGAAGGCGTCCGTCCGTCTCTCTACCGAATAGACCTCACCCATTCCGCCGAATCCGAAAAAGCCGGTGACTTTCCACTCGCCGACAACGTCATTGGTGTTCAGTTGCGGTTTGAAAGAATGACGCGCGATAGCGCCCGTTGGCATAAAAGCGCCGGTGCGTTCCGCAGCATCGACCAGCCTGAGGATTTTGTCCCGAATGTCGGCATCTTTGGTGAGACGGGAGAGCGTCGAAAGTCTCTGATGCGGCGCCGTTGCGATCACCCGGTCAAAAAGCGCTTGGATATCCGTGAGATTTTGACTCATGGCAGCAGAAATCCGGCATCAGGCATTCGATGATCTCACGACCCCGACAAAGGGAGGGACTACTTTCAATAAATCAAGTGGAACGATGGGCCAGCCCAAAGCTGGATCATTTCTGAAAAAGTCTGGGCGAAGCGACCTTTTGCGCCGCGAATTAGAGTACCTTCGGTGCGTCCTCCTTGCTTCGCGTCAATTGAAGGAGGGCGGCATGATTGGCAAGTTTCCGGTTTCGCTGTGGCGGTGTCCATGTTGATGGCCGCCCGCGCCGGAGGTTTTCGGCGTATCCATGAATATGCCATATGCATACGGTCGCGATTGTTTGGAAGTCGATAGTCTGCTGAACCGGCCGTGGTGAAGTTCGTATGATCGAGGTGTCCGGAAATCATGGACAAGAGGCTGGAAAAAGATGCGCGCTTCTGGGACCGGATCGCCGCGTCCTATGCCGCTGATCCCATAAAGGACGAAGGCGGCTACAGGCGTACAATCGGGGCAGTGATTGAGCATCTGGCGCCCGGCGACCGGGTTTACGAGATGGGATGTGGCACGGGCACAACGGCATTGAAGTTGGCCTCACATGTGCGCCGCTATGCGGCGACAGACATTTCTGGCGAGATGATTGCGATTGCGCGCCAAAAGGCGCAGGCCGCGCAATGCCAGAACCTTGATTTTGAGGTGGATGGAACGGGCTCGTTGGCGCAGGCGGGGGCGCCCTACGATGTCGCCCTGGCATTCAATGTGCTGCATCTGGTGCCATCGTTGGAGGCCGCGGTGGCGACAGTGCACCGTTTGCTGCGGCCGGGGGGCGTGTTTATTTCCAAGACGCCATGCGTTGCGCTGATGAACCCGCTGATCCAGCTTGCCATCCCGGTGATGCAGGCTTTCGGGAAAGCGCCATCTGTAACGATATTGAACCCCGCACGCATCGGGAGTGCGCTCTTGGAGGCAGGGTTCCAGATTGAGGAAGAGGCCTGGCACGGAACTAAGGGCAAGGATATGCGGCCCTACTTCGTGGCGAGAAAACTATAATCCGATCTGACTGGCCACTCGCTTGAGCGAGGCGTGGGACGACTTTGTACCGGTACAGAGTTGGGATCATGTTGTGAGGCTGCGAACATTTTGGCCGCTCGTGCGGAAATAGCAGGGCGCTCGCGCTGCTTTAAGCCTCCATGTTTGTGCAGGCGCCTGAAGCGGCTTCGGCGGCGGGAGTTGCCGGGCGATACTGCCCGCTATATGCGGTTCGACAAGATTGCATATGCTCAGCGCCTGTCAGCGTCTGTCAGCGCTTGTAAAGCCGGGGAAGCGACCGCCATGGATTGGAACCTTGCGCGGGCATTTCTCGTGACGGCAGAGACCGGATCGTTCTCAAAAGCAGCGCGTGTTCTGGGGCTGACGCAACCAACACTGTCGCGACAGGTGGCGATGCTGGAAGATGCGCTCAAGGTTGTTCTCTTCGAGCGGGCGGGAAAGTCGCTGATCCTCACAAAGACGGGCGAAGACCTTTTGGACCATGTGCGCCTGATGGGGGAGGCGATGCGTTCCTTTCAGGAAGCAGCTACCTATAGCACGGATACATTGCAGGGCAGAGTGCATATCTCGGCCCTGGACTCATACTGCATCTACATCCTGCCGTCGATCCTGGCGAAGATCAGGGCTGAGTTGCCGGATGTATCCATTGTCGTCACGTCAACCAATGCCATCAGCGACCTGCAGCGGGGAGAAGCCGATATCGCGATCCGGCATATTCGTCCGGAGGCAGATGAGCTGGTCGGAAAGCGAATTCTTGAAACGACTGCGGCGTTCTATGCCTCTACCGATTGGGTTGAGCGCAATGGCGTTCCGCGGCGCCCCGACGAGTTGCGGGCAGATCAGTTCATTGGCTTTGAGAGCTTTGATGAAAGTGCGGAGTTTTTGAAGGGGCTGTCAGTCCAGGCGACCGCTCAACAACTGAGGATTGGGTCAAACCAAGCCGTTGTGATTTGGGAAATGGTGAAGCACGGGTTGGGTGTCGGGCTCATGCTGGACGAGATCGCCTGTCAAACGCCTGGTGTTCAGCGCGTTCTCCAGGATGTGCCCTTGATTGAAGTGCCCGTTTGGTTGTTGTCCCACAAAGCGCTGCGGACCAGCCGGCGGATAAAGGCAGTCTATGATTTGCTGGCGGAAGAACTGGTGAAGCAGGTGGGGGCTCGACGCGCCTAGCCGGGACGTGAATGGGGGGCAGCTGAAGCCGGTAGATCAGCCTTCCAAGTGGGCTTTTGTGTGCGTTCGGATGGGCGGTCACAGTTCATGGAATGGAACGAGTGGGGAAGGTGGGGCTGGCCCGGCTGCTTCTGGTTTCAGATGTGTTTCGTCGGAAGTCCGGCAGACAGTTTTACCGTCTCCATCGAGATGTAAGCGGACATGTCGTACATCTCCATCCGCTTCAGAAGCTGTTTGTAGACCGTGTCGTAATACTCGACATTCGGTAGCACCAGTTTGAGGATGTAGTCGAAGTTTCCCGTCAGGCGATGCACTTCAACGATCTCGGGAATGGTCGTTACGGCGGCGTGGAACTGATCCAGCCAGTCCTTTGAATGCCGCCCGGTTTTTACCAGCAGGAAGATCGTGGTCGGGAGGTTGATCTTCTTCCGGTCCAGCAGGGCCATCGTGCCGGTGATGTACCCGTCGGCGCGCAGCCGCGCGATGCGGCGTGAACAGGCGGAGGCCGACAGCGAGAGAAGCTCGGCAATATCGGCCGCTGGCATCTCACCATTTTCCTGTAGAAGCGCCAGGATGCGCCGGTCGCGGTCGTCGAGCATGTCAAACCTTGCATGTTTCGTGATGGTGACGCGCTCAGGCTGCACAAAAGTTGGTCTGGGCGCAATTGCGTTGCGTGATTTTTGCTATTTTAATTCACGAACGCGCGCCAATTACGCAAATTGTGCGCTACCGATGCGTCTTGAGTGAGATTTGAATGCGAATGGAGCGGATAGGTGAAGACGATTGGACTGATTGGGGGCATGAGCTGGGAGTCGACGACGACCTACTATCGCTACATCAATGAGGCGGTCCGGGATAAGTTGGGCGGCCTCTCTTCGGCAGATCTGCTTCTCAGTTCTCTGGATTTTGCAAGCATCGTCGCGCTGCAGAAGGCCGATCGCTGGGACGATGCGGGGAGTGTCCTTGGCGGCGCTGGCGCGCGGCTCGCGCGGGCGGGGGCTGACTGCATCCTCATTTGCACCAACACCATGCACCTGGTGGCCGACAAGGTTGAGCGCATGTCCGGCTTGCCGCTCATCAACATCATTGACGAAACGGCGGACGTACTGAAGGGCGATGGCTGCCGGCGCCCGCTGCTTCTGGCGACGCGCTACACCATGGAACATGGCTTCTACAGTGATCGGATGGCCAGTCATGGCATTGACGTGCTGGTGCCCGCCGCAGAAGAGCGCCAACGCATTCACGCGACCATCTTCGATGAACTTTGCCAGGGCATCATCAGCGATGCGTCGCGCGCTGAAATGATGGGCATCATAGAGCGCGCGGCCAGCCAGGGCGCAGATAGCGTCATTCTGGGGTGTACGGAGATACAGCTCCTGCTCGATCCCCGCGCACTGCCGCTCCCCGGCTATGATTCCACAGAGCTGCACGCCAAAGCCGCAGTTCGGTTTGCTCTGTCGGGAGAGGCGCTTGCCAATCCCGGCGCAGCTATCAAGGGCGTTAAGGACCTCTCATTGTAATGAAGCGGGGTACGGGCTAGTCGCCCGGTAAGTATGAATTGTGCGCTTGTCTGGCAGGGGCGAACGGATTGCAGCGGATGCTGTTGAAGTTTTGTCCTGACTTTGCTGAGCGAGGGCGCCCCGGCAGGTGTCTGCCGGGATTTGGTTGAGGATCGGAACGGTCGCCATGGTATCGAAAGTGAGCAACCGGAAGAAGAACTCCGAAGGTGGCATCTTTTTGGTATTTCGGGAGCAGGAGGCCGCCCTCCGGCGTTTCCTGCGCCGTATTTCTCCGTCAGTGTCGGACATAGACGACATCGCCCAGGAAACGATCCTGCGCGCGCTCCAGGCAGAGAGAGAGCGCGACATTCTTCAACCTAAGGCCTATCTCTACACGATTGCGCGAAACGTGGTCCGCGACGC
Organism: Hyphomonas sediminis; assembly: GCF_019679475.1. Classification (NCBI taxonomy): domain Bacteria; kingdom Pseudomonadati; phylum Pseudomonadota; class Alphaproteobacteria; order Hyphomonadales; family Hyphomonadaceae; genus Hyphomonas; species Hyphomonas sediminis. Next base: position 2,982,185 of record NZ_JAIEZP010000001.1, on the reverse strand, counting down.
GATGGATAAAAAATCGCGGTCAGTGATCGACTTCATTGAGGATTTTGCGCCGGAAACCGTCTCATCCAATGAGCCTCTGATCGAGGACCAGGTGGATGGGCGTCAGCGTATGCTCCTGTTCTGGGAGGCTGTGGCGACTTTGCCGGAACAGTGCCAGCAGGTGTTTGTGTTGAAGAAAGTCTATGGCTATTCTCATGCGGAAATCTCCAGGCAACTGGGGATCTCGGTCAGCACCACCGAGAAGCATGTGGCGGCGGGTCTGAGGCGTTGCAGCGATTTTCTGGACCGCCGGCTCTCCGAGGCCGGCTCTGGAGAAGAGAAGCGCCGGTCTGATGGGGTGAGGGAATAGTCGGCGCTGATTGGACGGCGCCAGTAACGGTGTGAAATGAAAAGAAAAGACATGCTCTCTCCCGATATGCCGGACCTCACGGCAGAAGCGGGGGCCTGGCTGGCGCAGCTGGAGACGGGCAAACTGTCAAAGGAAGATATGGCCGCGTTCCGTGAGTGGATCCAGCGCAGCCCTCGGCATTACGCCGAGATCCGCCGTCTGGCGGACCTTTCGCTTGAGGTAAATGTATTGACCGGAATGGCCGAGCCGCTGAAGGAAGCGGCGCGCCGCCGGCGTGTCGTGCGTCAGCCTGGGCAAACCTCTCGCCGGGTTTCTTCTGGGTGGACATGGGGGGCGGTGGGGCTGGCCGGCGTTGCTGCCCTTGCTGTGGCCCTTGTCGTGCGCATGCCCGCCGCGGCGCCCGTGTCCGACCCAATCTATCTGGCAACCCTTGTCGGCCAGACGCAGGATGTGTCGTTGGACGATGGGTCCCGCGTGAAACTCAATACCGACAGCCAGCTCGAAGTTGCCTTCGCCAAGGAGCGGCGCAGCGTCTATCTGGAAAAGGGCGAAGCTTATTTCGAGGTCGCGCACGATGCGGCGCGGCCCTTCACGGTGTACGCCGGTGATCGCTCGATTACAGCGGTCGGCACGGCCTTCTCCGTGCGCTGGACCGATGAGGAGCTGATCGTCACCGTGTCCGAAGGCAGGGTCGCCTATGGCAACGCGCCGGGTGTCCGCAAGACCGAGGCGGGGGCGCCAGAGCTGGTCCCGGCGGCCGCTTCGCAGCCGTCCACTCCGCGCACAATGCTCGGGGCGGGGCAGCGGCTTGAAGTTATTCCAAAGAGCCAGGCTGAAGTGATCGAGCGTGTTCCGGCAAACGAAATATCGCGCGACCTCGCCTGGAGATCGGGCTTCCTCGACTTTGAAAATGCGCCCCTGAGTGAGGTCGTGCGGGAGATGCAGCGCTACACCCCGCAAACCATCGAGATTGAAGGCAGCGAGCTCGCTGATCTCCGGTTTGGCGGGGTGTTCCGCATCGGCGAAACCGATGCCTTCTTCGAGGCGCTTGAGCTTTCCTTCGGTGTTGTGGTGGAAGAGACGCCGGACAGCCGGTTGGTTCTGAAGTCCGCGCACTGATCGAATGAGTATTTCCCGCTCAGGTGGTGGCGTTGTCGCCCGCCCGGTGCCGGGCATGTGGTTTCTCTGCAACTTCCTTTGCGTCATGACAAAAAACATCACAAAAAGGCAAAACTTTATGGCGGCTTTCTGCAGCTGCGCCGTCTTACCCTTGAGACGGCCAGTAGGGGCTTTCGACGTTCGCGGAAACGAGGAGGAAGAGGAGCAGTTCAATGTCAAATGAGGCTGCACGCATCGCGTTCGGTCTCGCGGCGCTGGCGGTTTTATCCGCAGGCGTATCGGTCGCGCAGGAGAAGTACGAGATCAGCATTGCGCCCGCACGTGCGGCCGATGCGATCAAGTCATTGTCCTTTCAGACCGGGCATTCGGTTCTCTTCCAGACAGAAGATGTCGGCTCGATAAGAACGAACGCGGTCAAGGGGCAGATGACTCTGAGGGAAGCGATGGATGCGCTTTTCAAAGGGACAGCTCTCACAGGCGGTCTTACGGAAAGCGGGATCATGACGATCTCGCTCGCCGGAGGGCAAAACCAAGATGGTCTGGAGAGCGATGTGACCAATATGATTTCGAAGAAGACTCTGATGGCGACTGTGTCAGCCATTGTGTTCGGAGCCGCGGGGGCTCAGGCGCAGGAAGTCGATGCCGCCGCCGATGAAGTGAAGCGTCAGGAAGTCGTTGTCGTAGTCGGCAGCCGGATTGCCGGCGCCGATGTTGGTGGCGCTTTGCCTGTGACGGTTGTGGGCGCTGAGGAAATTGAGGCAATCGCCGCCGTTTCCGGTGAAGACCTGTTCCGCGCTATTCCGCAGTTTGGTGACGTCAGCTTCAACCAGACCTCTGGCCAGGTCAGCAGTAACTTTGCGCGTGGCGACGTGGGGTCCGTCGATCTGCGCAATCTGGGCGTCGGCAGCACGCTCGTTCTTATCAATGGCCGTCGGGGCGTCAGCTATCCGAGCAGCCAGGCGAGCGACACGCTTGCGCCTGTTCTCACCTTCAACTCGAACACGGTGCCGGTAAACGGCATCAAGCGGGTCGAGGTTCTGCGCGATGGCGCAGGCGCCATCTATGGCTCCGATGCTGTGGCCGGCGTGGTCAACATGGTGCTTCAGGACGACTTTGAAGGTGCGCGTATTGAAGCGCAATATGGCGGCGCTCCGGATACGAACCTCAACGAACTGACGCTGAATGGCCTCTTCGGCAAGAGCTTTGCCGATGGCCGTGGCAATATCACTTTGTTTGCAAACTATACAGACCGCTCAGCGCTTCTGGCCAGCGATCAGGAGTTTTCAGCATCCGGAGATTTGCGTCCGCTTTTTGCGGGCACGCAATATGCGGGCAGCAATGCGCTGCTCAATAGTTCCACGACGACCCCATGGGGCGCTTTCCAAACGGTCGGAAACGTTCGCGTAACGCAGGGCGGCGTCTCGCTGACCAGCGCTGCGGGTGCTTTCCATGTTCAGCCGGGCACGAACGCCGGGTGCCTTGCCGGCCTGCCAAATGGCATCTGCATCGATGATGCTTCGGCTGCCTATACCGGTGGCGACATCAACATGCGCTGGGATGCGCGGAAGAGCTATCCGATCGCCATTTCTCCCGATCTGGAGCGCACAAACCTGTTCGCAATGGGTAAGTATGAGCTGGAAAACGGCATGGAGCTGTTCGGTGAAGCAGGCTTCTACCGCGCAGATACTGTCAGCGTTCAGGACTCTGTCTTCACCATTGGCTCGATCCGGATGACGATTCCGGAAACGAACTACTGGAACCCCTTCGGTCCGACTCAATTTGCGAATGGCGATCCTAATCCGAACCGGCTTCCGGGCATTGATGCGCCTGCCGAAGGCCTGCCTATCGTTCTGACCGGCCTGCGCTTTTCCGACCTTGGGCCGACGACCGTGCGCGTACGCGCTGAGCAATACCGCGCTCTGACCGGTCTGCGCGGCGATTTCGGCGGCTGGGATTGGGAAACGGCGCTTCTCTACAGCGAAGCAAAAGTGGATGACCGTCAGGACGGTATCAGCGCGTCGGCGCTCCAGGAAAGTCTCGCGCTGTCCACACCGGATGCATTCAATCCGTTTAATGGCGGCGATCCGCTCAATCCGGGATCGGACAATGCGTTCAGCTCGCAGGCGGCGCTCGATGCCATCACGATTGAAGCCAACCGCCGCAACAAAACGACGCTCTTCCAGTGGGATGCGAACATTTCGCGCCCTGATCTCCTTCAGATCTGGGCGGGTGACGTCGGCCTGGCTGCAGGCCTCGAATATCGCCGTGAAACGCAACTTGATGACCGCGACAGGAATGTCGACGGGACTGTCACCTGGTATGATACGGTTCTTGGTATTACGCAGGGGAGCAACCTGTTCGGCGTCAGCCCCACCCCGGACACAAGTGGTTCGCGCAATGTCGCCTCCGCTTACATCGAGCTTGCTGTTCCGCTGGTCTCGCCGGAGATGAATATCCCGTTGGTGCAGGCGCTCGACCTTCAGCTGGCTGGACGGTTCGAGGACTACAGCGACTTTGGAAGCGTAGCCAAACCGAAGGCAGCCCTGTCCTGGGACGTGATCGACGGCCTCCGCATCCGCGGCGCATATTCGGAAGGTTTCCGCGCGCCAAACCTGGAACAGGTGAACGCGACCATCATCACGCGCGGCAACACACGGACCGATTGGGTCATGTGTGAGGCCGACTACCGGGCTGGCCGGATCGCGTCGTTCAACGACTGCAACGCCAGCGTCGTGGCAACCGCCCGCCGCGCGGGCAACCCAAACCTGAAGCCTGAAGAGTCGACGAACTGGACCGTTGGCGCCGTCATTCAGCCGCAGGGCCTGCCTGATTTTGCCGGCAACATGACATTCACTGCCGACTTCTGGTCCATCGAGCAGACCGGCATTGTTGGGGTGTTCGGTGAGGGCAACGCGCTCATTGTTGACTATCTCAATCGTGTTCAGGGGACGAGCAATTCCAATGTTGTTCGCCTGGATCCGACGGCTGATGATATTGCCCGCTTTGCCGGAACTGGTCTTACGCCGGTCGGGCAGGTTCAGTATGTCGACGACCTTTATCAGAACCTTCAGCCGCAATCGGTCGAAGGTGTTGACCTCGGCTTCATCTGGAACCTTGACGGTACCCGGATTGGCGATTTTGACTTCAGCCTCAACGCTTCGCGTCTGCTGAAGTATGAACGGGGTGTCTCTCCGGACATTCAGGCACTGATCGATGCACGGGCCTCGGATTTGATCAACGAGCTGACGACCCTGCCGGAAGGCGAAGACCTGATCGAGCAGAACGGCAACCCGAAATGGCGTCTGTCTTCCTCGCTGACCTGGAGCTACAATCAGTTCCGCGTTGGAGCCAACGCCACTTATGTAAGCGGCGTCGATGATACGTCGCTGTCAGCGGGTCTTGGGAATTACTACCGGGTTGATGATCACACGCTGGTCAATCTCTACGGTCAGTACAGCTTCGAGCAGGATGGCCTGCTCGCCAACAGCCGCATCCGGATCGGTGCTCGGAACCTGTTCGACAAGGATCCGCCGCTTGCGGACGAAACCTTCGGGTACATGGGCTCCCTCTATCCGGCGACCCCGCGCTACCTGTATGTGAGCGTTCAGAAAGAGTTCTGACGATTTCAAGAAGCCCGGCGCTGCGTTTGGAGCGCCGGGCTTTTTTCTTCTCCTCGACACACTGAAATCAGGAAACCGGAACCATGATTGTTCGCGCCTCCATTCTGGGCGTCGCAATGGCTGTCGGCATTAGTCTGGCGTCCCTTGCTGATCCCGAAGGTCCATACCCATCGACCTATTCGCCAAAGCCTGCGCCGCCCACGGCGATTGTGGGCGCGCATGTCCTGACGGCCGAAGGCCCGGTTCTGGAAAACGCCACCGTGCTGTTCAAGGATGGCAAGATCGTGGAGGTCGGCCGCGATATTCAGCTCACGCCGGATGTGCAGGTGATTGATGGCGCTGGAAAATGGATTACGCCGGGCATCATCGACATTCACTCCCATCTGGGTGTGTTCTCTTCTCCGGGCGTGCCGTCCATGCGCAATGGCAACGAGAAGACCGGAAAGAACACGGCCGAAGTCTGGGCGGAGCATTCGATCTGGCCACAGGACCCGGGCTTTGAGATGGCCCGCCGCGGCGGCGTCACGACGCTCGCCATCCTGCCGGGCTCGGCAAATCTCTTCGGTGGCCGCTCGGTCACTATCAAGAACGTGTCCTCGGTCAGTGTTCAGGGCATGAAGTTCCCCGATGCGCCGCAGGGTGCCAAGATGGCCTGCGGTGAAAACCCGATCTACTACGCCGCGCGCGGAAATGATCCGTTCACGCGCATGGGCAACATGGCGGGCTTCCGGGCGGCCTTCATCGATGCCCAGGCCTATCTCGACAAGAAGAAGAGAGGCGAAAGCCAGAAAACCGATCTGCGCATGGAAACCCTCGCGGGCATCCTCACCGGCGAGATCCAGACGCACATCCACTGCTACCGCGCCGATGAAATGATGCAGATGATCGACCTCTCCAAGGAGTTCGGCTTCAAGATCGGCACGTTCCACCACGCCACCGAGGCCTACAAGATCGCCGATGTGCTCGCCGAGGAAGGCATCTCTGTCGCCACCTGGGCTGATCGCTGGGGCTTCAAGCTGGAAGCTTATGACGCTGTTCCTCTGAATGTGGCTGCGCTCGAATGGGCCGGCGTCCACACGATGCTCCATTCAGACAGCGCCGTGCTGGTGCAGCGCCTGAACCTGGAAGCGGCGATGGCCATGGCCAGCGGCCAGCGCGCCGGGGAGGAGATCACCCCCGAAACGGCTATCCGCTGGATCACGCTCAACCCCGCCACCACGCTCGGCATTGCCGACCGAACGGGCAGCCTCGCGCCTGGCAAGATGGCCGATCTTGTTCTGTGGTCTGCTGATCCGTTCAGCGTCTACGCCGTTGCGGAAAAGGTGTTTATCGATGGGGTCAAGGTTGTGGACAGGGATGCTCCTGCCACGGAGCCGTCTTCGGACTTCATGCTTGGACAGCCGGTCATGGGAGCGGTGAAATGATGCGACGCGCGACAATTCTTGCACTCGGTGCAGCCGCTCTTGCGGCCACCGCCCTTGCCGAACCGGTAGCCCTGCGCGGCGCCCGGATCATGACCGCCAGTGAAACTGGCGTCATAGAAAACGGCACGGTCGTCATCGACAAGGGGCGTGTCGTCTCGGTCGGCCAGAAGGTGAAACTGCCTTCTGGTGCACGGGAAATCGATGTCACCGGGATGACGATCACCCCCGGCTTCGTCGCCACCGATTCCGTCATCGGCATGGTGGAGATTTCCGGCGGCGCCAACGCTGCCGAAACCTCCAGCGGCACAGGCCGCATCTCCGCCGCCTATGATGTTCAGTATGCAATCAATCCTCTGTCCACCACGCTCCCCGTCGCCCGCAAGGGCGGCGTCACGCGCGCCATCGTCATGCCGAATCCCGGTGCGGATAACGCGACCTTCGCCGGTCAGGCCGCCATTCTGAGCCTGAGAGAGGGTGTCGAGGCCGATATCACGCCCCGCGTTGGTGTGATCTGGGATATGCGCACGCAAGCCTACGGGCGCGGCGCCACCTTCGTGCAGTTCCGCGCCGACCTCGCCGACGTTCGCCGCTATGCGCGGGATGCCTCGCTCTTTTCAAAGGGCGAGCTGATGGCGCGTGAGTGGTCCCAGGTTGATCTTCAGGCCCTCGTGCCGGTCATCAAGGGCGAAATTCCGCTGGCCGTGCGTGTCGATCGCGCTTCGGATATCCTGACCCTGATCGACATCGCTGCCGCCGAAAAGATCCGCCTCGTGCTGGTCGGCGCCGCCGAAGGCTGGGTCGTGGCAGACCGTATCGCGAAGGCAGGCGTTCCCGTCGCCATCGACCCGAGCGACAATCTACCCGGCGATTTCGATGAAATCGGTTCGATCTCGGAGAATATCGCAAAGCTTCATGCTGCCGGTGTGGAGCTGGTCATTCGCGGCGGCTCGGCGGCTCATGATGCCGGCAAGGTTCGCTATTTCGCAGGCATGGCCATTGCGCGCGGCGTCCCGCCCGAAACGGCGCTCAAGGCCGTCACCTCGACGCCCGCCCGCATCTGGGGCGCGTCGGATTTTGGCCGCATCGCGCCGGGTCAGAAGGCAGACCTTGCAATCTGGTCGGGCGACCCGTTCGAGCCGAAAACGGATCTTCGCGCGCTTTATATCGGCGGCGAGGGGCAATCGCTCCAGTCCCGGCAGGACGATCTCCAGGCCCGGTATGTTCCGGCCGCCCGCCAGCAGGCCGGCGCCCAGCCTGAATAAATCGGTCCAGCCTCCCGGCAGAGGGCAGGGAGGCTTGCGGGCCAGATCACAAGCATACGGTCCGGGCGCGTTCCCAGTCCGTTATGGATAGTTTGCGGGGATCGTATGTTCTCTCTTGATGGCGCATTTGCTCCGGTTGCGGATCTGTTCAACAGTGTGGTGTTCTTCTCCGTCCGGCTGGGAGAGGTGGATGTCCCGCTCGTCGTCCTGTGGCTTGGCGGGGGCTCAATTGCGCTCACGCTGGCTCTGCGCTTCCTGAATATCCGGGGCTTCCTCCATGCCTGGAGGATCCTCATCAAGGGCGCCCCGGTCGATCACAACACGAAAGGAGAGATTTCGCATTTCGAGGCCCTCTCCGCCGCGCTCTCTGGCACGATAGGCCTCGGCAATATTGCCAGCGTGCCCATCGCCATCGTGCTCGGCGGCCCCGGCGCCATCTTCTGGATGCTGCTCGCCGGCTTCTTCGCGATGTCCACCAAGTTTGCCGAGTGCACACTGGCCGTCAAATATCGCAAGGTCGGCGCCGATGGTCAGGTCTCCGGCGGGCCGATGTATTACATTGAAGAGGCGTTCTCCCGCCTGCGCCTTCCGGCGCTTGGCAAGGTGCTGGGTGTCCTCTTTGCGCTTATGGCGGTGGGGGCATCGGTCAGCATCTTCCAGATCAACCAGGCGTACGCCCAGTTTGAGCGGGTCACGGCCATTGAGGCGCCGCTTTTGTTCGGCATTGTCCTCTCCGTCCTCATTGCCATCATCGTGCTGGGCGGCATCAGGTCGATTGCGCGGGTCACGTCCCGGCTCGTTCCTGCCATGTGCGTGCTTTATCTCGGCACTGGCTTTTTCATTCTCGCGATCAATGCCGATCAGATCCCCGCAGTCTTCCGGCAGATTTTCGAAGGGGCCTTCGGGCTCGATGCGGCTGCGGGCGGCGCTGTCGGCGCCATGATCAATGGCCTGAAGCGGGCGACCTATTCCAGTGAGGCAGGCACAGGCTCCTCAGCCATCGCGCATTCGGCTGTGCGCACGAATAATCCGCTGACAGAAGGCTATGTCGCCCTGGTGGAGCCCTTCATCGATACGATCGTCGTCTGCCTCACCACGGGCCTCATCATCCTCGTCACGGGCACATGGCAGTCCGATGTGCCGATGGGCATCGGCATGACCTCGCTCGCCTTCGAGTCGGTCTTCCCGTGGTTCTCCTACATCCTCTGCGCCTCGGTCATCCTCTTCGCCTTCTCCACGGCGGTCAGCTGGGCCTATTACGGCTCCAAGGCGGTCGGCTTCCTCTCAGGGGGCAATGCGCGGGTGGATGTGGTCTACAAGCTCGCCCTCTGCGGCGTGCTCTCGCTGGGCGCCACGGTGCAGCTCACGCACATCGTGGACTTTATCGACGCCATGCTGTTCGGCATGGCCATTCCGAACCTCATCGCCGTTTTCATCCTGCTGCCGGAGCTGCGGCGCGATCTGGCGGCCTATGAAAAGACGATCGGCAAGTAACAGCCGCACATCGCGCCGCCGGATCGGGCCTGCGATGTCTTGCGGGCTCACCGCGCCGCATCTTCAGTTTTCGGGAAATCCTTGAACGTCTCAAGGAAAATGGTGCCCAGAAGAGGACTCGAACCTCCACGCCTTGCGGCACACGGACCTGAACCGTGCGCGTCTACCAATTCCGCCATCTGGGCACGGGGTAGGGAAGCGCGGATTTATAAGCCCCGGCCGCTCCCGTCAACCTCGATTTCAGGGCATTTTCCAGAATTACTGTGTGTAGGTCTGCCGCGGGCTTGGCGGCGTCATCAGCCGCGTCAGGTGCCGGCCTGCGCGCGCGCCATCAATAGGGCGCCGATCAGGCCGGCATCGGTCAGTTCTGCCCGGCGCAGATAGCCTGGCTGCGCCACGCGCGCCGCTGGGCCATAGCCGCCAAGGTGAGCCGTCATCTGTGTTTGAATGGCGGGGATAAGGTCGTTCCCGGCAATCACGCCGCCGCCCAGGATGATCGCCTGTGGCGCCCAGGCAAGCACGAGGGACGCGCAGAGCTGGCCCAGATAATCGGCGGCCAGGGCCTGCGTCTCCGGCGCGGTGTCCAACGCCCTGCCGCCAAGACGCGCCTGAAGCGCAGGGCCAGCCGTCAGCCCCTCCACGCAATTCTCATGAAAGCGGCAGCGGCTCTCGAACGCGTCGCCTGGCGCGCGCAGGATTGGCAGATGGCCCGCCTCCGGATGCAGCAATCCGCGCAGCGGCGCGCCATTGGCGATCAGCCCGGCGCCGATCCCTGTACCAACGGTAACATACGCAACTGAATGCAGCCCGCGCCCGGCGCCGCAGGCGTGTTCGGCCAGCGCGGCTGCGTTCACATCGGTGTCCATCGCTATTGGCGCGCCGAACTCTTTGTTGAGTGCGCCTGCCAGATCAAAATCGCTCCATCCGGGCTTTGGCGTCTGAAGAAAAACACCGAAGCTTTCAGATGCGGGGGCCACATCAATCGGTCCGAAGCTGGCGACGCCGATTCCCGTGATCGTCTTTCCGGGAGGCAGAGCGTCCACGATGCGTTGGCCCAGTGTTGTCAGCGTGCGCTCTGGCGTTTCAGTCGGAAAGCGAAACTCGGCGATCTGGTCGCCGGAAGTATCTGCGAGCTGGCAGATGACCTTCGTTCCGCCCAGTTCGATTGCTGCCAGCATCCCTTGCTCTCCTGCCTGTCTTGCATCTGCTTTACGCCGCTGGCGCGTGTCAACGCGTTCTCCGGTGTGTGTTTTCTTCGGTTTGCAAAAGAGTTTCATATATTTCTGTGATGGGCGTATCCGGATGAAATGAAGATAATGTTCGTTTACGGAGATATAAGTTGAGGGCGGATTTGGCGCGGGTTCACCCTCGTCCGAGGCGGGTGAGGCACTGGTCTGGTTTGACCGATTCTTGCGCTTTTACTGGGAAAACGTGCGTTTCCTGGCGGGGGCGGCATGTTTTGTATGCATCTTCTGATGGGGCGATGGGCTTGTCTTGGGCCGCCGCCGCGCGCCCGCTTTGCTTCGGCGGTAGATGAAAATGTGCTACAAAGGCCCGAAAAATGTGGGGTTTTGGCATCTGCGCAGACTGATTCTTTCGGAAACGACTGAATTTTCTGCATTGAATTAAGCCCAGTTAAGCGCCCCTTGCATAAAGAGCGAAGCGAAGATATGCGACGCCTTCTTCGACGAAACACTTTCAATACCTAGAACTGAAGCAGTCAAAACACCTTATTTCTGGCTGCTTTTCGAACCACAGGCTTACCAAGGACACTGTCATGGCCGTTAAATCGAAAACCGTAAAAAAGGCTCCGGTTGCTAAAGCACCGGCCGCCAAAGCTCCGGCTAAAAAAGCTCCCGTGAAAAAAGCACCGGTGAAAAAAGTTGCTGTCACCAAAGCGGCGACCACCAAAGCTGCTGCCCCGAAAGTTGCTGCTCCTAAGGCCGCACCGAAGGCCGCTGCAACGAAAGCTGCCGCTGCCAAGAAAGCTGTTCCGGACGTGCTGACCCTGAAGCATATCGCGGCTGAGATTTCCGAAGCTCACGAAATGCCGAAGAAGCAAGCTGAAGCTGTTGTCAGCGACTTCATCGACCGCATGGGCGGCCACCTGAAAAAAGGCAAGAAGCTGCGCATCTCCGGCCTCGGCATCCTGCAGGTCCGCGCGCGTCCGGCTCGCAAAGGCCGCAACCCGGCCACCGGCGAAACCATCAAGATCAAGGCTTCCAAGAAAGTTGCGTTCCGTCCGTCGAAAGACCTCAAGGACCGCGTTCTCTAAGCTTCTGGCAATCGCCTGAAGAAACGCCCGGCCGGGTTATCCTGGCCGGGCGTTTTTTTGTGTCCGTCATGTTGTTCGAACGGTCGGATATCTGAACGGAACTGAAGCGGCACGGCCCGGTGCACTGCGTCCTCCAATGGATACGCAAAGTGCACGGAAAGGACCGGAAATGCCTCAAAAGTACACGGTTTGATACTGAAAGGGCTCGGTTTGGCCTGCTCAGATCAGAGGCCAGCCGCTGTCGCAATCCAGTAGGTTGCCCCCGCCGCGATGTAGGCCAGCGTGAACAGGTAGACCACGATGAACGCCGTCCAGCGCCAGGAGTTCGTCTCCCGCCGTGCCACGGCAAGGCTCGCCATGCATTGCGGGGCAAACACATACCAGGCCAGGAATGCCAGGGCCGTCGGCAGCGACCAGGCCGAAGACAGCATCGCCGACAGTCCGGCTTCATCTTCGCCTTGCACCGCGTAGATCGTCCCCAGTGCGCTGACCGCCACTTCGCGGGCGGCGAGGCCCGGAACCAGCGAGATCGCCATCTCCAGGTTAAACCCGATGGGCCGCAGGATAGGCTCCAGCACAGAGCCGAGCATACCGGCAAAAGTCCCGCGGATACCGTTCGTCGAATCCGGATAGCTGACGAGGAACCACAGTACGACCGAGACCGTGAAGATCACCGTGCCGGCCCGCTTCAGGAACGCCCAGGCCTTCATGTAGAGGTTCGTCAGGAAGTCGCGCAGGTCAGGCAGCTTGTAGGTCGGCAATTCCATCAGCAACGGCTGCGGCGGGCCTTTGGTCACCGTGCGTTTCAGAACGAATGCCACCGTCACAGCGCTGAGCACGCCCGCCAGATAGAGGCAGAACATCACCACGCCCTGCAGGCCAAAAGGGCCGACATTCGTTGCGGGGATAAAGGCGCCGATAATCAACGTATATACGGGGATACGCGCTGAGCAGGTCATCAGCGGCGCAATCATGATCGTCGTCAGCCGGTCGCGCTCATTCTCGATCACGCGCGCGGCCATCATGCCGGGAATGGCGCAGGCAAAGCTGGACAGGAGCGGAATGAAGGCGCGGCCATTGAGGCCCACGCGCACCATCAGCGTATCCATCAGGAACGCCGCGCGTGCCATATAACCGGACGCTTCAAGCGCCAGGATGAACATGAAGAGGATCACGATCTGCGGCAGGAAAATCACGACACTTCCGACGCCTGCGATGATGCCCTCGGTGATCAGGCCGCGATACCAGGCGTCAGGCAGGGAGGCGCCGATCAGCTCGGAAAGCCAGGCAAAGCCCGCATCGATCATGTCCATCGGCCAGACGGCCCAGGTGAACACAGCCTGGAAAATCAGGAACAGGATGGCCGCCAGAATGAATGGCCCGGCTACAGGGTGCAGCACAATGGAATCCACCGCGCGGGTCACCCGGTTCATCACCGGTTCGGCGAGGATAGAGGCCGACGCAATCCGGCGGGCTTCCTTCTGGAAGTTCTTTGCCGAGAGCACTTCCATGTCGCCGGCAACGCGCGAAGTCCAACCCTCGGCGCCGAGCAGAGCATCCAGACGTTCGAGCAGGCCGGCGCGGCCCGCACTGCGGGTTGCCCGTGTTGTCACCACGGGGACACCAAGTTCGCTTTCGAGTTTGGCAACATCGATCTGCACGCCATCGCGCTCTGCCAGGTCGATCATGTTGAGCGCCACAATCATCGGGCGGCCCAGAGCGCGAAGTTGCAGGATGAACTGCAGCTGTGTACGGATGTCAGCTGCGTCGAGCAGCACAATCAGGCCGTCTGGCGCCTCTTCACCGCTCTTGCCAAGGATGGTGTCGATGGCGATGCGCTCGTCCAGTGAGTTGGCACGGAGGCCATACACCCCCGGCAGGTCCATCAGCTCGATCCTGTGACCGCCTGCCGTCGTGAACTGCCCAACCCGGCGTTCAACTGTCACGCCAGCATAGTTCGCCGTCTTCGCGCGGCCGCCTGTGAGGCCATTGAAGAGGGTGGACTTGCCGCTGTTAGGCGGCCCGATGAGGGCTAGTCTGGTATGATGTGTCACGCGATCTCAATCAGTACGGCGTTTGCCTCTTCAGACCGCAAAGCAAAGATCTTCCGGTTCAGGCGAATAGCCAGCGGCTGGCCGCCAAACGGCCCGCGTGTGATCAACTCGACAGAGTCGCCTTCGCAAAATCCGACTTCGCGCAGCTTCTCGTCAAATTCCCCTGCCTGCGGAGAAATGCCGATAATACGCCCGGTTTTGCCAATCTGGAGGTCGTTGAGGGTCATAGGAGGTAGCATTTGAAGCAATCTATACCCGTCATTGCAGCGAATGAGAAGCGATTGCAAATACATTCTGTGCGAGATTTGCTGCGCTCATTGTCTCAGGGGGGAGGCGCTGCAGCGCGCTACCGCCCTTAGGTTGTCGTGACTTTATGTCGGCGGGGAACGCAAGCGTGCGTACGGGGTGATCAAAGCGGCGGGCCGGTGAATTCTGCATCCACCCGGAAATTTACCCCGTCCCCAACGCCCATCTTGGTGCCTTCTGGCGGCAGGCCATAGACCATCCCGAAAGCAGAGCGGCTGAAGCTGCCTTCGGCTGCAAAGCCGGCGCGCGAGTTTGGGTCGAAGGGATCAAACCCGGCATATCCACCATTGAATGTCGCCGCGAAACTGATCGGCTGGACGGCGCCAAGGAAGGTCAGGTTGCCGGTCACCTGCGCAGTCGTCGAACTGGTTAGCGTTACTGCGCTGGATTCAAAAGTGATCTCGGAGAAGGCTTCGGCGTTCAGCCAGTTCGGGCCAAGCAGCTCGGCGAGAAAACCCTCCGGCGGGGTGGGGACGATAAGGGAGGTCGGATCGATGGTCGCGATAATGTGGGCCGTTTCAGGGGTTTCCGGATCGATCGTGAGCGTCGCATCAAACCGCGTGAACTGGCCAACATAGTGCGAGAAGCCGAGGTGATCGACCGAGAAGACGATGCTCGCGTGATGCTTGTCGAGCTTATAAGTTCCGGCCTTTGCGCCGTTGACGCTGGTAGGATCTGCCAGAATGGGTTCTGAAGAGGTTGAAACGGGCGCGGGGACAGGTTCGGGTGTTGGTTTTGACGCTGGCGCTGCAGCTGTTGCGCAGGCGGTCGCCAGAACTGCGATGCTGGCAGCGAGCGAACGGAAAGGGAAATTCATCGGCGTTTCCTCTGCGCTTATGTTTGGAACGTATCTGATGATCTTCCTACTATACGGGCGGCAACTTTGCAGGCCAGGAATTTCCCCGGCGGCACCGCTTGACGCGCATTCCGTAGCGACATCTCGTGCTGGAAAAACACCGGGAGGAAAACATGGCCGACGGAACACCCACCCCGTTTCCGGGGTTCAGGCGCGGGAACACTGACGATGAGATCGTCAATCCCGACCTCTATGCGAGCGAGGAAATCCAGGACATTTACACGCGCCTGCGGCAGGAAGATCCGCTGCACTGGACGCAGCCGGATGGGTTCCGGCCATTCTGGTCTGTCACCAAGCATGCTGACATTCTGGAGATTGAGCGGCAGAGCAGCATCTTCATCAACAGTGCCCGGACATATCTGAGCCCTGTTGCCGGCGAGGAATGGATCAAATCCATGACCGGCGACACACACCTGTTCCGGACACTCGTTGATCTTGATGATCCCGTTCACATGAAGTTGCGGGCCTTGACGCAAGGCTGGTTCATGCCACCGAACCTGAAGAAGCTTGAGGCGCGCATTGCGGGCCTCGCCAAGGAGCATGTCGACCATATGGCGAGCCTGGGCGGTGAGTGTGACTTCGTGAAGGAAGTGGCGCTTTGGTATCCGTTGCGCGTCATCATGGATATTCTGGGCGTTCCGAGGTCGGACGAACAATTCATGCTGAAGATGACACAGGAAATCTTTGGCCCTGGTGATCCCGACGTAGCCGATCAGAGCGCCAACAAATCTGACGAAGTCTCGATGACGAGCGATCAGGGTGTGGACCTGTTGCAGACGGCGCAGGAGCTGTTCCGCTATTTCGGCGCCATTACCGAGGATCGCCGGGCCAATCCGCGTGATGATGTTGCCTCTGTGATCGCCAATGGCCAGATCGACGGGCAGCCGATCGGCGACCGGGAAGCGATGAGCTATTACATCATCGTTGCCACTGCCGGGCATGACACGACGAGTTCGACTGCGTCGGGTGGATTGCTGGAGTTGATCCGCCGGCCGGACCAGATGGCGAAGCTCAAGAATGACATGTCTCTTCTGCCGAACGCGGTGGAGGAGATGATCCGCTGGATCACGCCTGTGAAGCATTTCATGCGCACGGCGACGCAGGACTATGACTTGCGCGGAAAGACCATCAAGGCGGGCGACGGGCTGGCGCTGTTCTACTGGTCCGGAAACCGCGATGAGGAGGTGTTCGATGCGCCCTTCGAATTCCGCGTGGACCGGGATGTGAAGAAACAGGTCGCCTTCGGGCATGGCGCGCATCTTTGCCTGGGCATGCACCTGGCCCGGATGGAGTTGCGGGCGTTGTTCCAGGAATTGCTGCCGCGGCTGGAGTCGATCGAGCTGGCGGGCGAGCCGAAAAACACGCGTGCGAATTTCGTCTCCGGTCTGAAGAGCCTGCCGATACGTTACACGCTGCGCTAGCGCCGCCATGCCTAGTGAAAGTCCCGGCTGGGGGGGATAACGCGGACATCGCGCGGATGGCCGCCGCTCTGGCGGCGTCCGGCGGGGCCCTTGCGCACCTGGACTGGCCGGGCAACTTCGTCCGGCTGGGCCAGAATGCCTTTAAGGGGATCACGCAGCACGTCCTCCGAGAGCAGGGCGAGATCGCCGGTGCAATCGATCAGCTGCTCTGCCACGATATGGGTGACCCCGTCCGCTGTCTGCACGCGGCCTTTCACATGGATCATCCGGGAGCGCATCACGACAGGCCGGAAGCGTTCCATGACGCGCGGCCAGACGACGAGATTGGCGATGCCGGTTTCATCTTCCAACGTTATGAACACAACGCCGCTGGCTGTGCCGGGGCGCTGGCGCACCAGCACCAGCCCGGACGTTTGTACCCGTTTCCCGTTTGATTGATGGGTCGCTTCGTGCGTGCTGAGGATGCCGCGGCGTGCATGGACGGGCCGCAGGAAGCGCATGGGGTGGTCTTTCAGGGAGAGGCGCGTGGTCTGGTAATCCTGGATCACATGCTCCGACGGCGGTATTTCGGGCAGGGGCACTTCGGCGTCCTGCCCTTGCTCGGCAAGGTCTGCGGCGGCAAAGAGGGGCAGGCTACGGCTGGGCGCTTCGCCGCGCACTTTCCAGAGCGCGTCCCGCCGCGAAAGGCCCAGGGAGCAGAAGGCATCGGCCGCTGCGAGATGTTCCAGAACGCTGCGCGGCAGGCCGGTTCGGCGCATCAGGCTGTCCGGCGTGTCATATCCGGGGCCGCGCATCTCCATCAGGCGCTCCATATCCTCCTTCGACAGGCCGCTGACCTGTCGGAAGCCAAGGCGCACGGCGAACGCGCCGTCGTGGCCCTCGACCGGTTCCAGCGTATTATCCCAGTCTGAATAGTTCACATCCACCGGGCGGGCTTCTGCGCCATGTTCCTGCGCGTCCCGCACGATCTGGGCGGGCGCATAAAATCCCATGGGCTGGGCATTGAGGAGCGCGGCGCAAAAAACCTCAGGATGGTGACACTTGAGCCAGGAGGAGACATAAACCAGAAGGGCAAAGGAGGCCGCATGGCTTTCCGGGAAGCCATATTCGCCAAAGCCCTTGATCTGTTCGAAACAGGACTGCGCGAACGCCGGGTCATAGCCGCGGGCGATCATGCGCCCGACCAGCATTTCTTCATACCGCCCGATCGTGCCGACATTCCGGAAGGTCGCCATGGCGCGGCGCAGGCCATTGGCTTCATCCGGCGTGAAGCGGGCCGCATCAATTGCGATCTGCATGGCCTGTTCCTGGAACAGGGGGACGCCTTCCGTCCGCTTAAGGATGGATTCCAGTTCGTCCGGCGGGCCGTGTTTCGGGGCAGGGCTGGGGAAGGTGACGGGTTCATCGCCCTTCCGCCGGCGCAGATAGGGGTGAACCATGTTCCCCTGAATGGGGCCGGGGCGCACGATCGCGACCTCGATGACTAGGTCGTAGAATTTGCGCGGCTTCAGACGCGGTAGCATCGCCATCTGCGCCCGGCTTTCCACCTGGAAGACGCCGATACTGTCGCCGGCGCAGAGCATGTCATAAGTGGCGGTGTCATCCGGCGGGATGCTGGCAAGATCGTGCTTTATCCCTTTGTGTTCCTCCAGCAGAGCAAACGCCTTGCGGATACAGGTCAGCATGCCCAGCGCCAGAACATCCACCTTCATGATGCCGAGCGCGTCGATATCGTCCTTGTCCCATTCGATGAATGTGCGCTTCTCCATCGCGGCGTTACCGATGGGGACGGTTTCGATCAGCGGCCCGCGCGTCAGTACGAAGCCGCCAACATGCTGTGAAAGGTGGCGCGGAAAACCCAGTAGCTGGCGGGCAAGCTGGATGGCGCGGCGGATCAGCGGGTTTGCCGGGTCAAGCCCTGCTTCCACGATGCGCTTGTCCGGCAGCTGGTCGCTCCAGCTGCCCCAGACGCCATTGGCTAGCGCGGCTGAAATATCCTCGCTCAGCCCCAGCGCCTTGCAGACCTCCCGGATGGCCGAGCGGGAGCGGTAGGAGATGACGGTCGCCGTGAGGGCGGCGCGCTGCCGGCCATATCGGTCGTATACATACTGGATTACTTCCTCGCGCCGCTCATGCTCGAAATCGACATCGATGTCCGGCGGCTCCTTCCGCTCCTTGGAGAGGAAGCGCGCAAAGAGCAGCTTTGTTATCGTCGGGTCCACGCTGGTAATGCCGAGGCAGTAACAGACAGCGGAGTTGGCAGCCGAGCCACGGCCCTGACAGAGGATCTTCTGCGCGCGTGCCCATTGCACGATGTCGTGAACAGTGAGGAAGTAAGGCGCGTAGGAAAGGTCGGCGATCATGTCGAGCTCCATGCGAAGCTGGGCGGTGACCTGTTGGGGAATGCCTTGCGGATAGCGCCAGTTGGCGCCGGCCCATGTCAGGCGTTCCAGATGTTCTTGCGGCGTGGAGCCGGGCGGGACGGGTTCGTCGGGATATTCGTAGGACAACTCGTCGAGGCTGAAGCGGCAGCGCTCTACAATGTCCAGTGTCCGCGCAATTGCCGGTTCGAAGCCTTTGAACAGCCGGGCTATCTCCGCGCCGCTCTTCAGGTGGCGTTCGGCATTGGCCTCCAGATGGAAGCCTGCGGTGTCGACCGTGCAGTGTTCGCGGATGCAGGTGAGCACGTCCTGCAGGGGGCGGCGCTCGGGCGTGTGGTAGAGCGCGTCTGTCGTTGCGATGATCGGGGCGCCGGCGAGGGCGCCGGTTTCCGCCAGCCGGGCGAGCCGTTCCCGGTTGCGGCCGCTGAAGGCAGGGCGCGCGGCAAGATAGGTGCGCCCTGGCGCAGCGCCGGCGATGCGGGCAAGCGTTTCGGGAAAGGCCAGCGAGGGGGCGTCCGGCGGCAGGACGATCAGGATCTGCCCGTCGCTTGCCGCCAGAATATCCTGCAGCGTGATCAGGCATTCGCCCTTGGCGGCCTCTTCCTTCATCTTGCCTTCCGAAAGCAGGCGGGAGAGGCGGCCATAGGCGGCGCGGTCCATCGGGTAGGCGATGATTTCCGGGCCATCTGAAGGCACAAGCCGCGCGCCGACGAGCAGCCTGAGGCCTGCTTCCTTTGCGGCAACATGGGCGCGAACAACCCCGGCAAGCGTGTTGCGGTCTGCAATACCAATGGCCTCAAGGCCGAGCTGGGCGGCGCGCAGCACCATTTCCTGCGCATGGCTGGCCCCGCGCAGGAAGGAGAAATTGCTGAGGGTGCAAAGCTCGGCATAGCGGGTCATGCAAAAATTCCCTGAACGAACCATTCGGGGGATTGCCCGCGCCCATCGCCATAAAGCCCTTCGCGGAAGACCCAGTAGCGGCGCCCGTCTGCATCTTCCACTCGGTAATAGTCCCGCGTGCGGGGCATCTTGCCGGTCTCGCCGGGGGCGGGGGGAAGGTAGGTCCACCATTCCGGCGCAATCCGCTCCGGCCCATCTGCGCGCACGACGCGGCGAACGATCCGCCGCCAGACAAAGCGCAATGGCGGGCCATCGGGTACCTCGGCAATGACTTCCACCCGCTCGGGCCGCGCAAAGCAGCGGACAGGGCGCAGCCCCCGCAATCCTGCAAGCGACGGCGTGCCTACAGGAAGCGTACCAGTGAACGGGGACGTTTCTTCCGAAACATCCACCGGATGATGAGCCGCCGGGGAAATAACGGTGACGCTGCCTTCGCCAAGCCGGGCGTTGATCCGGTCCGCCAGGGCGGCAAGGGCGATGTCATCTATCTCCGTATGCGAAAGGTCGCCCGAAAGCGGGTGGCTGCCGGTTTCCATTGGTCCGGTACGGGCGGCTTCCAGCAGCAGGAGGTCTATGCCGAAGCCGGGGTCTATCTGCTCTGTTTTCTCCCCGAAGAGGCGCAGGATGTGTTCGGGCGTGCGCACGGGCCGGGCCGCATTGACGCGAATGCGGCTCACCTCCCCATCCGCGCGGAAGGCAAACACGGTAAAGCTCTGCGCGCCGAGGCCCTGGGCCGCCAGCGTATGGCAGATTTTCTCCGCAAGCTGGGCGACACCGGCGGCAATTCCAGTCGCCTCTGTCAGCGGCTCCGGGCATGGCAGGCGCGCGACATAGTCCGGCGGCGTCCGGAAAGGCGCGAAAGGCTCTGCCCGCAGGCCAAGGGCCTGATCCAGCCGGAGGCAGAGGGCATCGGCCGTCTCGCGGGAATGAAAGCGGCGGGTGAGCGCTGTCCGGTCGATGCCGTAAAGCTGGCCTATCCGCGTCAGCCCGAAACGGCGCAGCAGGGTAAGTGCATCGGGGGAGAGACGCAGGGCATGCGTGGGCAGGTCCGCGAGGGCGTCCCGCTCCCCGCCAGGCGGAAGGATGGCGGGCGGCGCGTCTTCGCCGGCGGCATGGGCCAGGCCATAGGCCGCGCCGCGTGTTCCCGCGCAGGCCAGCCGGTGGCCGTAACCTGCTGCCTGCAGGCGGCGGGAAAGCTCCTGCGCCATGGCCGCTTCCCCGCCAAACAGATGCGCGCAGCCCGTGGTTTCTAGGATAAGGCCATCTTCCCCATCAATTGCGACGAGGGGAGAGAAGCGGACCATCCAGTCTGCCAGCGCCGTCAGGGCCTTTGCGTCGCTCGCCCGGTCGATCTCGGCGGCCATCAGGCCGGGCAGGGTGGCGCGGGCATCGGTAAAGCGCAGGCCGGGGTGTATCCCGGCATCCTGTGCAGGCTGGTTGGCGGCGGCGACGGTAAGTCCGTGGGCAGACTTCTCGTAAAGAACGAAGGGGCGCGGCTTAGCCGGTTTTGCCGAGCCTGATGGAAGACGGGATTGGCGCCTTGCGCGGCGCAGCCTGTCCAGCGGCCATTCCGGAAACCACACCGAGAGATAGCGTCTCATCATTCCATTCCAGATCAAAAACTTTCCCGGCGAGGGAAGGCGCAGCGCGGCACCTTTCCAGCTGAGCCTGCCAGCGGGGATGGCCCGGCGCGCCGGGGTCGTACCGGTTGGGAGCCGACGGGCGCGGGCGAATGCGCCAGCGGGTGGCCGCTGCGGTTGCGCCTTCGCGCGTCTGGGGCAGGAGCAGGGTGACCGGCACGCCATGGCGCTCGGAGGCGAGTGTCAGGCGCCGCGTGGCGGTAAAATCGGCTTGGTCGATTTCCGCGATCACATGGCTGACCGCGCCGGAGACGGCCGCCTCTTCGATTGCCCAGAGCGCATCGTTGAGGTGGCGGGCCACAAGGTTCAGCCGGCGGCTCTGCGGGCCTGTCATTTCGCGCAGGGCTGCCTCCGGGAGGTGGCCCATGTCCCGCGCTGTGCCGGTCTGGGAAATCCAGAGGATAACGCCTTTTTTTGAAGCCCTGGCGGCGGCCAGCAGGAAGCCGGTGGCCGCCGCCCGGTCGCCATAGGCCGCGTCGGCAATCTCGTGCACACCTCGCTGGCCCAATCCGAAGGGAAAGGCCGTCTCCTGCGCAGGCGGGGCGCTTAACGGGCCGATGAGCCCTTTGGATTTGAGCGTGGCGAGGTTCATTTGTTCTTATTTTGTTCTTTTGGGGCCAGAGTCAATACCGCAATCGTGAAGGGGGCGCTTCAGAGCTTGCCGTGACCCCCAGTGTATTTCCATCAGGAGGTCTGATACGGTGCTTTCATGGTTGGCCGCCGCTCAGGATATTCCGCCAGTCATGCGGACAGGGTTGCAGAGATCGTGGCATCACGCTCTGCCGCCGCCCGCTCGCCTGTGGCGGCGTCCTGGGTCCGCTCGTTTCACAAGTATGGCCTGGAGCCGGATGCGCCCGGCGGTATGGGGCGTCTGACCCAATCCGAGATCGATGAGCATTGCGATGCGATCGGGCGGATTTTCAATGTTTCGCAGACGACGATGGACCAGCTCCATGCCAGTCTCGGGCTGGCGGGATGCAGTGTCCTGCTGTGCGATGCGGCGGGCATCATCCTCGATCAGCGCTTTCGTGCGGGCGACCAAAAAGACTTCGAATCTGCCGGACTTGCGACAGGAGAGGACTGGTCTGAGAAAGGTCAGGGCACCAACGGAATTGGCACGGCAATCGCCGAAGGCAGACCTGTGCACATCCTGAAAGACCAGCATTACCGCACGCACAACACTTCCATGATCTGTCTGGGGGCTCCGATCTTCGGGGAGACCGGAAAGCTCGCGGCGGTGCTGGATGTGTCGTCCTGCCGGGGGGATCTGGATGCCGCCTTCGTGGCGCTGATTTCGCAGACGGTGGAGTCGGCGGCGGCGCGGATCGAGGCGGATCATTTCTGCCAGGCGTTCAGCCGGTCGCGCATTCTGCGCGGGGATGGCGACGGGCAGCAGGGGCCGGTGCTGCTGGCGGTGGATGGGGACGACCTTGTCATCGGGGCGACACGGGGCGCGCGGCTGCGCTACGGCCTTGATGATGAAACACTTTCGGCTCCGCGCCCGGCGATGGATATCCTCGGGGATCAGGAGCATCGCGGGATGGGGCTGGAGAGCGCGGAACGCCGGGAACTGCGCCGCGCGATGGCCCGTGCCAATGGCAATATGAGCGCTGCGGCGCGCCTTCTGGGCATCAGCCGGGCGACGCTTTACCGGCGTATGGAAAAGCTGGGCCTGCTCCCGGACAACTGAGTACTTTTGAGTACTTTTGGGTACGTTTGCGTACAAACCGGTACTTTCCCGTGCCGGACTGTCTCATTTTCGAGACAATCAGTGACATTTCGGGACTCTTCGGGTCATGACAGCGCCGCCGGGCGGACTGATCCTTCCTCCATGCTCTCGCACCCAGCGACGAGGGCCAGTCACCAAGTTGACATGTCACAAGCTAACGGAGGAACCCATGGCTGATACTCTTCACGCACCCGCCCAATTTGCGACCTCGCCTTTCAAGGCGCGTTACGACAATTTCATCAACGGCCGTTTCCTGCCGCCGGTGGGTGGACGGTATTTCCAGAACAGCTCTCCGGTCACCGGACAGGTGATCTGCGAAGTGGCCCGGTCCAATGCCGATGACATCAACATTGCGCTCGACGCCGCCCATGCTGCCAAGGAGCGCTGGGGCAAGACCTCGACCACCGAGCGCGCGCTGATCCTCAACCGGATCGCCGACAAGATGGAGGCAAATCTCGAACTCCTCGCGCTGTGCGAGACGTGGGATAACGGCAAACCTATCCGCGAAACGATGGCGGCAGACCTGCCGCTGGCCGTCGACCATTTCCGCTACTTCGCCGGGTGCATCCGCGCGCAGGAAGGCGGCATCTCCGAAATCGACCATGACACCGTGGCTTACCATTTCCACGAGCCGCTGGGCGTTGTCGGTCAGATCATTCCCTGGAACTTCCCCCTGCTTATGGCGGTATGGAAGCTCGCGCCGGCGCTGGCGGCGGGCAACTGTGTCGTGCTGAAGCCGGCCGAGCAAACGCCGGCCTCGATCATGGTGCTTGCTGAGCTCATCGCGGATCTCCTCCCACCCGGTGTGCTCAACATCGTGAACGGCTTCGGCCTGGAGGCGGGCAAGCCGCTCGCCTCCAGCAACCGCATCGCCAAGATCGCCTTCACCGGCGAGACGACCACGGGCCGCCTGATTATGCAGTATGCGTCCGAAAACCTCATTCCGGTGACGCTGGAGCTGGGCGGGAAGTCTCCCAACATCTTCTTTGCCGATGTGATGCGGGAAGATGACGACTATCTGGACAAGGCGCTGGAAGGCTTCACGATGTTTGCCCTCAATCAGGGCGAAGTGTGCACCTGCCCGTCGCGCGCGCTGATCCATGAGTCGATCTATGACCGCTTCATGGAGCGCGCCCTGAAACGCGTCGCCGCCATCAAGCAGGGCGATCCGCGCAATCCGGAAACGATGATCGGCGCGCAGGCCAGCTCGGAGCAGAAAGAGAAGATCCTCTCCTATTTCGACATCGGCCGTCAGGAAGGCGCAGAAGTGCTGATCGGCGGCAAGGCGGCAGACCTCGGCGGCGACCTCAAGGATGGATATTATGTTCAGCCTACGGTTCTCAAGGGGCACAACCGGATGCGCGTGTTCCAGGAGGAAATCTTCGGGCCGGTCGTTTCGGTGACGACCTTCAAGACCGATGAGGAAGCCCTCGCCATCGCCAACGACACGCTTTACGGCCTCGGCGCCGGCGTGTGGAGCCGCGAAGCCAATACCTGCTACCGCTTTGGCCGGGGCATCCAGGCTGGCCGCGTGTGGACGAACTGCTACCATGCCTATCCGGCACATGCCGCCTTCGGCGGGTACAAACAATCCGGCATCGGACGGGAAAACCATTCCAAGATGCTCGACCACTACCAGCAGACCAAGAACATGCTGGTCAGCTACTCGCCGAAGAAGCTCGGCTTCTTCTGATCTCCCCTGGCGAGGCAGCAGGCCGGACTGGTTCCCCTCCAGTCCGGCCAATGTCGGAAGGAGACCTTTATGACACCGAACAAGCCTGCGCGCGTGAGCGCAACGCCCGGCGCGCTGGAGCTGCTCGCGGAGATTGTGGGCGACCACGGGCCGGTGCTGTTTCATCAGTCTGGTGGGTGCTGCGATGGCTCATCCCCGATGTGTTACCCCGTGGGCGACTTCAAGGTTGGCGAGGGAGATGTGAAGCTCGGAGAGATCGGCGGGATGCCGGTTTATATCTCCGGCAGCCAGTTTGAACTGTGGAAGCATACGCAGCTCATAATTGACGTGGTGCCCGGCCGGGGCGGCATGTTCTCGCTGGATAACGGGCGGGAGCGACGTTTCCTGACACGCTCGCGCGTGTTTACGCAGGAGGAACAAGCGGCGCTGGACGCCGCCTGAGGTGGACTTGCTCGCTTTTCAATTCCTGCCTTTGACAGCCATGGGGGAAGCGCCCCATCTTCCTGACCATTCAAAATGGCCATCCGGGGAGGGCTCTCATGACTGTCGAACTACTCGCTGCACTTGTCGTTATCGCTTTGGGAATTGTGCAGGTTGTCCTGCAGGCGGGGGAGTTCCGCCGCGTGCATGGCGTGCCTTATGCCAACACCGCGCAGGACGCGCCGTCTGCGCAGGCAGACTCCGTGCTGCTGGGCCGGCTGACACGCGCGCTGCGCAACCTGCATGAAACGCTGCCCTTCTTCCTGGGCGTCGTGATCATCCTTGCGCTGATGGATCACAGCACGACCGTGACGCGAATTTCGGCGCTGGTGTTTGCCTCAGCTCGTATCATTTACCTGCCGCTCTATGCGATGGGCGTGCCTTACCTGCGCGGCCTTGTGTGGACGTTCTCGTTTGCGGCGCTGGTTGCGCTGGTTATCTCGGCGCTGGGCGCCGCCGATTGGGGCGGACTGCTCGCGTCGATCTGATCCTTTGGCTGAAGCAAGCGATCTGATGAAACCAGATCGTTTGCTTCAGGCTTTTTGATGTGCCGCAAACTCTTCCGCTCAACCAGTTCCCGCTGGAGCGGGATTTGCGCTAGGCGGAGACTACCAGCTTGCTCAGCTGATCGCGCAGGTCGCGCTTGATGAACTTGCCGCTGGCATTGCGCGGCAGGGCATCTTCCAGGAACCAGACGTAACGGGGCACCTTGTGCTTTGCCATGATGGCAGTGCAATGCGCGCGCAGGGCGTCTGCATCGAGTTGTTCACCGGGCTTCAGCACCACGGCCACGCCAACTTCCTCGCCAAGGCGGGCATCGGGCACGCCGAACACGCAGCATTCGGCAACCGCGTTGTGGCGATAGATGGCCGATTCAACCTCGGCGCAGTAAACATTCTCACCGCCGCGCAGGACCATGTCCTTCTTGCGGTCGACGATGAAGATGAAGCCGTCCTGATCGATGCGGGCGACATCGCCCGTATGCAGCCAGCCATCCGTGATGGAGTCGGCAGTTGCGTCCGGGCGGTTGATATAACCCTTGATGACGGAAGAACCGCGCACCCACAGCTCGCCCACTTCGCCGGGGGCGACGGTATTGCCGTTATCGTCCACACATTTGGCTTCAAAGCTCGGCATGGCTGGGCCGGCACTGTCGGGCTTGTCGACGAAGAAGTCGCCAGAAACCGAAGTGATGATCCCGCAGGTTTCGGTCATGCCGTAGCCCGTCGATGGGCGTGCGGTGGAGATCTGCTTCTCGATCTTCAGGACGAGGTCTGGCGGTACCTGTGCGCCGCCGCCAGCGAGCGAAAGGAGGCTGGACGTGTCGGTCTTCTCGAAGTCTGGATGGTTGATGAGTTCGCGGGCCATGACGGGCACGCCGCTCATGCTGGTGACGCGCTCGGCCTCGATGATGCGCAGGGCTTCGCCCGGTTCCCAGCGATACATCAGTGCGATCTTGCCGCCGGCAGCGGTCGTGGCGTAGGCGCCGCAATTGTTGGCCGTGACGTGAAAGAGTGGTGTGGTGATCAGCGTGACCGGGACCGGTGGCACGGCGGGCGGCGCAACGCCCGTGGCGCGCTCGACCGCGAGGGCGGAAGAGGCACCCGCGAACATCATGTTCATCAGGTTTGATACGCAGCCGCGATGGGTGAGCTGGGCGCCTTTCGGGAAGCCGGTGGTGCCCGAAGTGTAGAAGATGCAGGCGTCAGAATCGGGGTCGACAGTGACAGCCGGGAGATCGCCGCCGAAGGAGGCAACCTCAGACCAGGGGGTGATGCCGGCGGGCGCATCGGGAATGCGGATGCCGACGACCTGCATGCCTTTCACCATATCCGGACGCTCCTGCACGCGGGCGAGACGTTCGGCGTCGAGGAACACGATCTTGGGGGCGGAATCGGAGAGGCCGTAAGCCATCTCTTCGGTTGTCCACCAGGCATTCAGGCCGACCACTGTAATGCCCGCCGAGAGGCAGGCCCAGTAGATCAGCATCCATTCAGGATAGTTGCGCATGGCGATGGCAACGCGGTCGCCCGGCTGGACGCCCTGGGCGAAGAGCCAGTTGACCGTGGAGTTCGTGATGGCGTGGGCCTCAGCATAGGTGAGGCGTTCGCTTTCATAAACGAGGTAGGGACGTTCGGCGAACTGCAGCGTGGAGAGCCAGATTTCGCGCACGCTGGGGGGCGCGTTCTTGTAGATGCGGATCTTGTTGCCCAGCACGTCTGCCTCGACAATCTCGAAGGCGCCGCCGGGGCCGGTCAGTTCATCGCGCGCCTTCAGAAGTTCGGCGTAATGCATGGCGTCTCCCAATCCCTTTTCTGACATTTTTTGGTTGTGCAACTCGATCATACACACTCCCGCCCTGGAAGGAATATTGACGCGACGGGAGCCCCTGTAACGACGGGGCTTCCCCGGCGTGCGGGCTGGACGGCGGGCGGGGCGGGCGATTGGATCACCGCACAGATGAACCGCGCAGCAGGAGGAAACGGACAATGGCGAAGGACTACCAGAATTTGGTGCTGGAGCAGGACGGGGCCGTGCTGCGCATCACCATGAACCGACCGGACGCGCTCAACGCGCTGAACACGCAGATGGTGCGCGAGCTGCGCGAAGTGTTCCAGGATCTCTATTACGACCGGTCTGTGCGGGTGGTGATCCTGCAAGGCGCGGGGCGGGCGTTCTGCGCGGGGCTGGACCTCAAGGAGTCGGCCGGGCGGCAGGAGGGTGGCAAGCGCCGCACGCCGGAGCAGGGCCTGGACGGGCAACGGGCGATTGCGGAGATCTATGTGGCCATGCGGCGTTGCCCGCAGCCGATCATATCGGTTGTGCAGGGCTCTGCGGCTGGCGGCGGGTTTGCGCTGGCGCTGGCCTCCGACATCCGGATACTGAGTGAAGACGCGCGGATGAATGCCGCCTTCATCCGCATCGGCCTGTCGGCCTGCGACATGGGTGTGTCGTATTTTCTGCCACGCATGATCGGCATGTCGCTGGCGAGCGAATACATGCTGACCGGGCGGTTTATCAGCGCGGAACGGGCGATGCAGATCGGGCTGGCCAATCGCGTCGTGCCGCATACGGAGCTGCGCAAGGAGGCAGACGATTTCGCCGAGGACATGCTGCACGCCACGCCGCTGGGCCTGCGCCTGACGAAAGACGGGCTGAACCAGGCGGTGGACGCTGGCGGGCTGGAGGCGGCGATGGCGATTGAGGATCGCAACCAGATCCTCACCTCGACCGATCCGAATTTCGCCGAAGGGATCGCTGCGTTCTTCGAGAAGCGGAAGCCCAATTATTCCTAGGGCGCCTGTCTCTGCGGCATGGGTTGACCTGCCGCGGGGGCCGCCCTGATTGTCGCGCAAATCATAAAAACGGGAGAAGGTGTGGGCAGATCGATTGCCGCCACCTGTCAGAAACTGGAGGCCCTTCGTGAACCTGGATTTCTCGGACGAGCAGAAGCAATTGCGCGAGCAGGTGCGCCGCTTCCTGAGCGAGAACTGCACATCGGAAACTGTCCGCACCATCCTTGAGGGGCCGGAAAGCTATGACCGCAAGCTCTATCAGGGCCTGGCGGAGCTGGGCGTTCTGGGCGCGGCGATCCCGGAAGAATATGGCGGGGTTGGCCTTGGCCATCTGGAGCTGTGCGTGGTGGCTGAAGAGCTGGGCCGCGTGCTGGCGCCTGTGCCGGTGTCTTCCTCGATCTATCTGGTGGCGGAGTTCCTGCTGCTGGCGGGCAGCGAGGCGCAGAAGCAGGCCTGGCTGCCCAAGCTGGCAGCGGCTGAAGCTGTCGGCGCGTTCGCCTTCGCCGAAGGGCAGGGCCGCGTAACGCCGGCAAAGATCAAGGCAAGCGTGAGCGGCGGCAAGCTGAGCGGTGTGAAGTCTCCGGTGGCCGATGGCGATGTGGCTGATGTGGCGGTTGTTGCCGCGAAGAACGAGAAGGGGCAGGTGTCGCTCTATCTCGTGGACCTGAGCGGCAAGGGCGTTTCACGCACCACGCTGGACACTCTGGACCCGACGCGCGGACAGGCGGCGCTGACCTTCGATGGCGCGGCGGCCGAACTGCTGGGCGGGGAAGGCGATGGCTGGAACATTGCCAGCCAGGTGATGGACCGGGCGGCCGTGCTGATGGCGTTCGAGCAGGTGGGCGGGGCTGACCGCGCGCTGGAAATCGCCCGCGACTACGCGCTGGAGCGGATGGCCTTCGGGCGCCCGATCGGCTCGTTCCAGGGGATCAAGCACATGCTGGCGGATATGTATGTCTCCGCCACGCTGGCGCGGTCGAACTGCTATTACGGCGCCTGGGCGCTGAATTCCGGCGCGGCTGAATTCCCGGTGGCGGCTGCAACGGCGCGCGTGTCGGCGACGACGGCGTTCCAGCACTGCGCCAAGAACAACATTCAGGTGCATGGCGGCATGGGCTTCACCTGGGCCTTTGACTGTCACCTTTATTACCGCCGGTCGAACGCGCTGGCGCTCGCCCTGGGGTCACTGTCGACCTGGGAGAGCCTGCTGATCGAACGGATGAGCGCAGGCAACGCAGAGACGGCCGCGTAAGGGAGGAATGAAAGATGGATTTTGAAGATACACCCCAGGAAGCCGCTTTCCGCGCTGAAGTCCGCGCCTGGATCGATGCGAACGCGCCCAAGCACCTGCTGGCCGAGCTGAAGAATGCGAGCTTCGCATCCAACGGCGTTGTCAGCGAAGACCCGGTTTCTGCCGGCAAGGCGTGGCAGAAGAAAAAGGCCGAGGCCGGCTGGGCCTGCCTTCACTGGCCGAAGGAATATGGCGGCGGCGCCCGCACACCGATCGAACGCGTGATCTGGGGCCAGGAGGAAGGTCTGTATGCGGCCCTTACCGGCGCCTTCACGATTGGCCATGGCATGTGCGGCCCGACCGTGATGACCTGGGCGAAGGAAGAACAGAAGCGCGAACTGTTGCCGCCGCTTGCGAGCGGTGAGACGATCTGGTGCCAGCTGTTCTCCGAACCGGCCAGCGGGTCTGACCTTGCCGGCCTGCGTACGCGCGCCGTGAAGGCGGATGACGGCTCCGGCGACTGGATCATCAATGGCCAGAAGATCTGGACCAGCGGCGCACAGGTTTCCGATTGGGGCCTGCTCATCACCCGCACCGACCCGGATGTGCCCAAGCATAAGGGCCTGACCATGTTCTTCCTGGACATGAGAAGCCCCGGCGTGGAAGTGCGCCCGATCAAGCAGGCGAACGGCCAATCGAGCTTCAACGAAGTTTACTTCACCGACGTTCGCATTCCGGACGCGCAGCGGCTGGGCGAAGTGGGGCAGGGCTGGGAAGTCTCGCTCACCACACTGATGAACGAGCGCCTGTCCATCGGCTCGGGCATGTCCACCGGCTTTCCGGAACTTTTCCGCTTCTGCATGGAAATGGAGATAGACGGCGCGCCAGCTGTTGAAGATGCTGGTGTCCGCTCCAAGCTGGCGCAGTTTGCTGTCAAGCAAAGCGGCCTGAAATATACCGGCATGCGGGCAATCTCTGCCCTCTCCAAGGGCGAAACGCCGGGGCCGGAAAACTCCATCGGCAAGCTGGTGGCAGGCTCCGCGATGCAGGAGCTTTCCATGTTCGCGCTGGATATCCAGGGCCAGGCCGGCGTGATCTGGAATGATGACAGCCCGCAGAAGGGCCGCTTCCAGGGCATGCTGATGCGCTCGCCTGCGACCCGGATCGAGGGCGGATCGGACGAAATCCTGCGGAATATCATCGGCGAGCGCGTGCTGGGCCTGCCCGGCGACATTCGCATCGACAAGGATGTTCCGTTCAAGGACATCCCGACCAGCGGCCGCAAGAAGAAGTAACCAGACTGCCGCCGCAGGCGGGCGTCAGCGCGGCTCGAAACCAGATTCGAGCAGGCTGATCGCCAGCTTGCGTGCGCGGTCTGACGGCTTGTCCAGCAGGGCAGCCATGGTCGGCCCGAAGAGGCCGACGCCGACAGCAAGGATAACGCTGATCAGGATCGTATCTTCCAGATAGTCTTCCGGGATTTCCGGCTGGTTGATTTTCTGGCGGATGATCGTCTGCACCGCTTCTTTGACGCTGCGCAGGCGGCGGGACTCGTCTGTCAGCTCCAGCCAGGCGGCAAGGCGGGCGGCGCCTTTGTTCTCGAACGCATCAAACAGATTTTTCAGGGCAATGCCGCGCGCCTCGCGCGGGTTTTGCGGCACATCCATTTCCAGGATGCCAGTGACCAGCTCGGCGATCATCTTTTCCATCAGCGCGCTCTGCACGCCGTCGATGGTGCCGAAATGGTGGAGCACGGTCGCGTTGGCGACGCCAGCGGCCTTGGCCACATCGACCAGACGCAGGGATTGCGGGCCCTGCTGCACCAGCAGGGTCTCTGCCGCAATCAGGATATTTTCGCGCGAGGCTTCGGGCGAACGGCGGATCCGGGGCGTCTTGGATTTCTCTATCGACATTTTTGTCAGTAATTGCTATACATGGTCATCAGGCAAGAGCTTACGAGCTAACTGCCGCTCCTGTCAGCATTTTTTGCGAGTTGGCCATGAAACGCACCCCTGACGAAGTGACGATCAATCCCCGCGATATCCGGTTCAATATGGCTTCGGCCAAGACCGGCTACTGGATGGATGGCGACCCGGTGGCGACCGCCGTCATGAACACGCTGTCGCTGACCTTTCCTGATGGAGAGCGCCTCTTCATTGATGCCGTGCGGGCCTACAAGGACAAGCTGGACGGCAAGCTGGCGCAGGACGTGAAGGACTTCATCGCGCAGGAGGCAATCCATTCGCGCGAACACCATCTGCTCAACAAGGTGATCGACCGCGAGAAATACCCCGTGGAGGCGATTGAAGCAGAAATCCGTGACCGGATTGCTTTCTCTCGATCCGGCGGTCCGATGCGGATGCTGATGGCGACGATCTGCCTGGAGCATTTTACGGCCATGCTGGCGGATATGCGCGCGATCCATGCCGACATGTTCAGCAAGACCGATCCGGAAATCGAGCGGATGTGGCGCTGGCATGCGATGGAAGAGACCGAGCACAAGGCGGTCACCTATGATGTATACCTCGAAGTGACCAAGGGCTGGTCCGGCTGGAAGCGCTATTGGCGCCGCTCGCTGGCGATGGCGATCATCAGCTATAACTTCACCAAGAATATCGCCGGTTATGCTGCGCGGATGCTGGAAGCGGACGGCTATACGCCCGAAGACGCAAAGAAGGCCGTGAAGGGGTTCCTCTGGAAGAAGCCGGGCTTTTTCGCGCGTGGCTGGAAGATCTGGGTGACCTGGTTCAAGCCGGGCTTCCATCCCTGGGACCATGACAACCGGGCGCTGATGGATGAATGGCGCGCGGAGTTTGACCTGGTGGCGGCAGAGTAACCTGCAGGCTGCGCGGGTGACGCAAGGGCGAATTCGGGTATAGGCTGAAGCGCAAGTTTCAGGAGCGAACCCGTATGACCCGCATTCTCGGCATCTCCGGTAGCCTGCGCAAGGCGTCGTTCAACTCCGGCCTTTTGCGCGCGGCAGCAGGCGTGATGCCAGAGGGCGCGGAGCTGGACGCGCGCGGCATTGAGGGCGTGCCGCTGTTTGATGCCGACGTGGAAGCCGACGAGGGCGTGCCGCCTGCCGTTGCTGCCCTGAAGGACGCATTGGCTGCCTGCGACGGCCTGCTGCTGGTGAGCCCGGAATACAACAATGGCATTCCCGGCGTTTTCAAGAATGCGATCGACTGGATGAGCCGGCCGCCGGGCGGCACAGGCCTGTTCAAGGGCAAGCCTGTGGCGGTGATCGGCGCGTCGCCGGGCGGCTTTGGCACGATCCTGTCGCAGGCGCACTGGCTGCCGGTGCTGCGCACGCTGGGCACGCGGCAATGGGCCGAAGGGCGGCTCATGGTCTCGCGCGCGGGGAATATGTTCGACGCGCAGGGCAACCTGACAGATGAAGAGACCCGCAAACGGCTGAGCGAGTTCCTGGCGGGCTTTGTGGCGTTCGCGCGGGGATAGGGCGCGTTGGCGCTGCGGTCAGGCGGATTTGCGCTCGGCTTCACAATCGGTCGCGAGCAGGGCGGTTTGTTCGCCGGCGCTGCTGAGGAAAGCGAGGAGCTGGGCGTGAGTCATCGCGCGGGAATGGAAGAAGCCCTGCTGATAAGGCGCGCCCATTTCAGTGAGCACCCGCGCCTGCGCCGCATTGGACACGCCTTCGACCACGCAGTCGATGTTCAGGTTGCTGCACAGGGCAACGATTGACTGCATGATGCTGCGCGTGCCGTGGCGTGTCGTGAGGCCGCGCGTGAAGGCGCGGTCGATCTTGAGGCGGTTGATCGGCATCTTCTGGAGATAGCCGAGGGATGAATAGCCGGTTCCGAAGTCGTCGAGCGCAATACGGATTCCCATCTCAGTGAACAGGCAGAGGCAGCTCATCGCGCGCTCGAAATCCTGCATCACGGCGGTTTCGGTGATCTCGAAGACGAGGCGCGCAGGCGGGAAGCCGGAGGCAATGACGATCTGCTTGAGCTGTTCTGCCGCTTCCGGAGAGGAGATATCGACGGCGGAGAGATTGAACGACAGGTCGAACGGCTGTTTCCAGGCGTGCGCATCTTTCAGCGCTTTCTTCAGCAGGATGCGCGTCAGGCGGCAGACCGAGCCTGTCTGCTCCGCAATGCGAATGAACGTATCCGGAGGGATGATGCCGAGGGATGGTGAGGTCCAGCGGGCGAGGGCTTCGACGCCAACCGTCATGCCATCTTCGGAGCGGATGATCGGCTGGTAGACGAGGTGGAACTCCTCGTCGCGCGCTTCCAGCAACCCATGCTCGATGGAGGACTGGTAGCGGATTTCCCGTTCGTGGCAGTCCGTGAACAGAATGGGGCGGCCGCGATTGTTCTGTTTGGAGTGGTAGAGGGCGTAGTCGGCGCGCTCGAACAGGATTTCGGGCGTGTCGCCGGCCTGCGGGTATGCGGCAAAACCGATGGAGGCGCCAATGCGCGCGATGCCCTCCTTTACCTCGAACGGCTCTGCAAGGGCTTTGCAGATTTCTTCACCGAGTTTGAGGATATCGTCCTCATGCTGCAGGTTTGGAATGATAATGCCAAACTCGTCACCGCCGAGGCGGCCGACAAGGGCGTCGTCTCCGGAAATCCTGGAGATTCGGATGCCGCTCTGAAGGAGCAGCTGGTCGCCGGCAGCGTGTCCGAAAATGTCGTTCACAGGCTTGAAGCCGTCCAGGTCTATGACGGCGACGACGAAAGGTGTGGATTGAGCGCGCGATGCGGCCACGAACTGATCCAGCCTGCGGAAGAAGCCGCGACGGTTTTTCAGGCCGGTGAGCTGGTCGCGGTGCGCGAGTTCTTCGGCTTCTTCGGACTTCTCGCGGAGTTCTTCAACGAGTGCCTTGGCATCCTGGAGCAGGCCCTGGCGCAGGTGGGCGGCGACCAGGAAGTCGAGCGAGCTGTCAGCCGGGGAGAAGTCCGACATATGCAGGAGGAAGGAGTCTTCCTGTCCGTTGACATCGGGAACATGGCCGACCAGCAGCCAGATGCCGCTTGCGTCGCGAAGTACGATGCCGCGCAGGCGGAATTCTGTTGTGCCAACGCGGGCAAGTAGCGTGACTTCGCGCTGGTCTGTCAGGCCGTCTGCGGATTGAATTTTGCGGGGTGTTTCGACGCTGAACGTCTGAAAGAAATCGCTGCCGACAAGGTTTTGATCCAGATGCTGCGTCAGTGAGGGGCCGAGGCTGGTAATCATGCCGCTGGCAGACAGACGCACAAAAGCAGGGAACAGACGCTCCAGATGTGCGTCGCTGATTAGAATACTCACTATGCGGCTCCTGGCAGGGCGGAGCTTGCGGTCTCGCAGTTCAGCGAAAACACATCGCCCTCGTGGGTCAGCGAATGGCTGACATGGCCGGTTTCACCGAAATGCGTCATCAGGCCCTTGAGCAGCCCTTCGACGAAAGGTGTAAGGCCTTCGCGGTCTGAGGTATAAAGCATGTCGATCCGGTTGCCTTCCTGCCGCAGCATCTCGAAAGAGGGCATGCGGGAGGCCGGCATGGTGGAGTGGATGCTGGCGTGCATGCGGTTCAGGTTGGACAGGAAGGTGTCCAGACGGTTGCCGCCGATGCGGAACATCGTTCCATAGGGAGATTGGGCGGCATAGCGGATCCAGTATTCGCCGAAGAGGCGCAGCAGGTTTTCTGGTTCGATGCCGGACACTTTTGCGATGGCGCCGATCAGGGCGAAAGTGACTTCATCGGAGTAGTTCTGGCCACTGATGAACAGCTCGCCATTGAGCTGGGCTTCGGCGAGAATGGATTGCCAGGCGTCGTCGCCGAGGGTTTCGACCACCATGCTGCGCGCAGCTGTGTGAACCATTCCGTACATTCGCGTAAGCCCCGGCCGTTTTCCACCTGAAGGGACACGATATACGAGAAAGGCAAATGGCGGCTTCCGATGGCGCGTTAATTTCGCGGCCCGGAATTAACTTCGTTTATACTGGTCCGACGCGGCAGTTACAGGATTGGCGTTCGGCAACTACCCAAAAGGGAACGCGCTTCCCGTTTTTGGAGGGCGCTCGTTAGTAGAAACGTGATAGTTGCGGAGATCAGCCTTTTGCGATTTCCAGAACGACCTTGCCCATTCCCCTGCCGGAGAGTGCGGCGACCATCGCCTCGCCAAATTGCTCGAACGGATAGACAGTACCGACGGGTGGCTTGATCTTTCCCTCTGCCGCCCAGGCGGAAAGCTGGTGCAGGTCGGCAATCGCGTTCTTGATTTCAAACTGCATGTATTGGCGCACGTCGACTCCCATCAGGGCTGCGCCCTTCATCAGCGTGAGATTTGACGGCAGTGACGGGATTGGCCCGCCAACGAAACCGACCACCAGATGGCGCCCGCGCCATGCGATCGAGCGGAAGGCAGGTTCAAACAGGGGGCCGCAGACCGGATCGAAGATGACATTGGGGCCTTTGCCGCCATTGATTTCCTTCAGGCGGTCGCGCCAGCCTTCGGGGGCCGTGTCGATGGCGAGGTCTGCGCCATGGGCAAGAGCGAAAGCGCGTTTTTCTTCCGAGGACGCGGCCGCGATGACCTTTGCGCCCAGCGCTTTCGACACCTGCACGGCCGCCGAGCCGACCCCGCCAGCTGCGCCGAAGATGAGGACCGTTTCACCAGCCACCACTTCGCCCCGGCCTTTCAGGCCGTGGATGGCGGTGAGGTAGTTCAGTGGCAGGCTGGCCGCCTCAGTGAAGCTCAGGGCTGCGGGAAGCGGGATGACCATGGCTGCGGCGGCGACCACATATTCGGCAAAGCCTTTCTGCGTCATGGTCATTATGCGGTCGCCCGGCGCGACGTGGGTAACGCCTTCACCGACCGTTTCAACGACGCCGGCGACTTCCTGGCCCGGCGTGTGGGGCACGGGCGGCTTCACCTGATAGCGGCCGAGCGCGACGAGGGAATCCACATAGCCGATGCCGCAGGCCATCACGCGGATAAGCACCTGGCCGGGACCGGCTTCGGGCTTGGCAACCTCTTTCAGGCCATAGCTTTCCAGAGAGTCCAGATTTTCGGCGACAGCAGCTTTCATATCCTGGTTCTCCGATGGCAGCGTGGTTTGCCGCGAGAAAGCATGGCTTCGCTCGCATTGGCCAGCCCCGACGGAGGGGAAACCTGCCGCGTCAGGCAGGGCGTGTCGGATCGCCGGATGTGGGCGAGGTGAGGTCCGGATTGTAGGTGACGCTGGTGACTTGCCGTTCCAGCATGCGGCGGACCACCGGCGGCCAACTGCCCTGATGAAGCGATTTCACTATGTTGATGCTGACATCATCGGCATGCGTCCGTCGCTCATTGTGGAGCACGTAATCGAGCCAGCGGGCGAAGCTGTATTGCTCCTTCCAAACTTCGGGATCGGTGAGATCGCGGATGAGCGACCAGGCACGCGCGCCATCGCGCAGGTGGATGCGGCGGCGCTCGTTCATCGCCGAGAGGAAGCGCGGGATGTCTGCCTCAAGGATGCGGTATTCGATGGACACATGCACGGGGCCGCTGCGTGGCTCTACGGGCACCTTTATGTCCGGCTGCTGCCAGCGGCCTTTCAGGTCGAGGTTCAGATCCTCAACGATGGGCAGGCGCAGATAGATGCCCGCAACGACGCTGAGCGATTGCGCCGCCGCCATGATCAGCAGCGCATCGGTCACGCCATAATGTTCCGCCAGCCGGCCTGTGATCCAGCTTCCCACCGCCATCGCGCCGAACAGGGCCATCTGGTAAAGCGACAGCGCCCGCCCGACGACCCAGCGCGGCGCAGACATCTGCACCGTGATGTTCATGGTCGCCATCGACAGCAGCCAACCCGAGCCGCAGATGACCAGCCCGAGGAATGTCAGCGGCAGCCAGCGGCTGAAGGCGACGATGAGTACGCCGGCGATGATCGCAGAGATTGTCATCCGCAGCACCATCTCGGCAGAGAAGCGGCGGCGCAGGCGCGCATTGGATAGGGCGCCGATGACGGCGCCTATGCCGAACGCGCCTGACAGCATGCCGAAGGTGATCGCGCTGCCGCCGAGCAACTCGCGCGCGACGAGCGGCAGCAGCGAGAGCACGGCGGAGGCGGCGATGCCAAAAAGGGCCGCGCGCGCCATGACCTTCCGGATGGGCGGGGACATCGACACATAGCGCACACCGGCGGCCATTGCGGTGCGCAGGTCTTCTTTCAGCGTGGGTTTCAGGGGCTTCTCGGGTTTCCACGCCAGAAGCACGTAGATGATGCCGAGATAGCTGAACACGTTGACCGCGAAGGCTGCGGCGGCGCCTGCGGCGGCAACGATGGCGCCGCCAAGGGCCGGCCCGGCTGTGCGCGCGATATTGAAGCCCAGGCTGTTCATGGCGACGGCGGCCGCAATCGTGTTGCGGGGCACGATGTCGCCCACGGTTGCCTGCCAGGAGGGCGCGTTGAGCGCCGTGCCGCAGCCGATGAGGAAGGTGAAGACCAGCAGCATCCAAGGGTTCAGCCAACCCATGAAGGCCGAGAGGCAGAGCAGCGCGGAAACGGCGAACATATAGACCTGCGCCATGAGCATCACCGTGCGGCGCGGGAAATTATCCGCCACCGCGCCGGAGATCAGCGACAGGATCATGATCGGCAGCGTGACCGAGGCCTGCACCAGCGCGATCTGCGTTTCGCTGCCGCCGAGCTGGACCATCAGCCACGCGGCCCCGACGCTCTGGATCAGGCCGCCGAACTGCGAAGCGATATTGGCGACCCAGATGCGCTTGTAGAGCGGGATGGAGAAGGGGCTGGGGGCCGGCGTATCGGACATTGCATCGGGTTCTGTGACTGAGCCCGATGGTGGGTGGGATCGCGCCCGAGCGCAAGGGGCGGGGGTCAGTGCGTGCCGTAGAAGCCGCAAAGCGTGTCGATGATCTCCTGCGCGATGCCGGGGCGGCAGCGATAGTAGATGGTCTGGGCGTCCCGCCGGCTCTCCACGAGGCCGGCGGCGCGCAGTTTGGCAAGATGCTGGGAGACAGCCGACTGGCTCTGGCTGGTGAGCTCGGCAAGCTGGTTGACCGGCAGCTCGCCGCTGCTGAGAGCGCACATGATCTTGAGGCGCGTCTCGCTCGCCATCGCCTTCATCACATCGGCCGCCTCCTGGACGCGGCCGGTGACGAGGGTGAGGGCTTCTTCCCGCTTAGGCTTCCTGAGGGGCATCGGGCTTGCCTCCTGTGTCTTGCTCTGCGGCAGGTTGGGCCGGGCGCCAGTCCGGGCCGCGCAGCGCAACGTAGATCGCCGGGATGACCAGAACGGTCAGCGCGGTGGACGAGGCGAGCCCGAACAGCAGC
The DNA here is from genome assembly GCF_019679475.1 of Hyphomonas sediminis. Classification (NCBI taxonomy): domain Bacteria; kingdom Pseudomonadati; phylum Pseudomonadota; class Alphaproteobacteria; order Hyphomonadales; family Hyphomonadaceae; genus Hyphomonas; species Hyphomonas sediminis. The sequence goes on along the minus strand of NZ_JAIEZP010000001.1, from coordinate 2,943,368 downwards.
GAGATGGCGAGGCCCTGGAAGATCGGGTCCGACAAGATTACGGCGGCGCCGATCATGGCGGCCGCAGCCGTCAGCACAATCGGCTTGAACCGGATGGCGCCCGCTTCCAGCAGGACTTCCTTCAGAGGCTTCTCGCCATCGGTCGTATGTCGGATGAAGTCCACCAGCAGGATCGAGTTGCGGACGATGATGCCCGCCAGCGCAATGAAGCCGATCATCGAGGTGGCCGTGAACGCCGCGCCGAACAGCCAGTGGCCGATCATGATGCCGATCAGCGTAAGCGGAACCGGTGTCAGGATGATCAACGGCACACGGAAGGTTCCGAACTGGCCGACCACAAGGATGTAGATGCCGAGCAGGGCAACGCCGAAGGCCATGCCCATGTCGCGGAAGGTGACATAGGTCACTTCCCACTCGCCATCCCAGAGGACCGTCGTGCCGGTTTCATCGGCTGGCTGGCCATAGAGGCTGACCTTGGGCATTTCGAGACCGGCGGACGCCCAGTCGAACGCCTTGATGCGATCCTGGATTTCGAACATGCCATAGATCGGCGCTTCATATTGTCCGGCGAGTTCACCCATCACCATGTCCGCGAAGTGGCCATCGCGGCGGAAGATGGTGGGCGAGCCTGCCTCTTCCCGCACCTCAACCAGTTCGCCCAGCTCGATAGGGACGGCATCGGTGCCGGCAAGCTGGCGAGGTACGGGAATGGCGGACATCTCCTGGGTCCAGCTCCGTTCGGAACGGGGGAGATAGACGCGAATGTTAAGCGGGTCGCGGCCCTCGCCGCGCGGGCTGACGCCAACCGTCTGCCCACTGAAAGCCATGCCGATGGCGTCCAGAATGTCTTTCTGCAGGACGCCGGCATCTGCAGCGGCGGGTTCGTCTATGCCGAAGGTGAGGCGCGGGGCGCGGTCGCCGATGGAATTGTCCACATCGACGATAAAGTCGGTCTCGTTGAAGAACTGTTCGATGACGGCGGCAGTCTCCCGGCGTGCTTCCGGTGTCGGGCCGTAAATCTCTGCCATCAGGGTAGAGATCACCGGCGGGCCGGGGGGCACTTCGACAACCTTCACACGCGCGCCTTCCGGAAGCGGGACAGCGAGCAGGCGTTCACGCAGGTCAAGCGCGATATCGTGGCTGGCACGCTTGCGGTGCTCCTTGGCCGAGAGGTTTACCTGGAGGTCGCCGAGTTCCGGGCTTGAGCGAAGGAAGTAGTGCCGGACGAGGCCGTTGAAATTGAACGGCGCCGCTGTGCCGGCATAGGCCTGGATGGTGGTCACTTCCTCGACCGGGCCAATGGCGTCGGCGAGGGCAAAGAGCGCACGCTCGGTATCTTCGAGGGCGGCACCTTCGGGCAGGTCCACGATGACCTGGATTTCCGACTTGTTGTCGAAGGGCAGCAGCTTCACCGGCACAGCCTTGGTTGCAAACAGGGTCAGCGAGGCCAGCGTGGCGATTCCCACGGCGATGAGGAATATCCAGGCATTCCTCTTCGAGGAGATGACCGGTTCGGCGACGCGGCGGTAGAACCCGCTGAGGCGCGTCTCGCCATGTTCGCCGCTGGCATGGGCGCCGTGCAGCGGGGCCTTGCCCGCAATCTTCATCATCAGCCAGGGCGCAATGCCCACGGCGACAAAGAAGGAGAACAGCATGGCAGCCGAGGCGTTCGCCGGGATTGGCGCCATATAAGGCCCCATCAGTCCGGATACGAACATCATTGGCAGGAGCGCGGCGATCACGGTGAGCGTGGCGATGATCGTCGGGTTGCCGACTTCGGAGACGGCCGCAATGGCCGCTTCGATACGCGTGCGTCCATCCTTCATGGCCCAGTGGCGGGCGATATTCTCGATGATCACGATGGCATCATCCACCAGGATGCCGATGGAGAAGATCAGCGCGAACAGGCTGACGCGGTTGATGGTGTAACCCATCATCAGCGAGGCAAAGAGGGTCAGCAGGATCGTCGTCGGGATGACGACAACCGTGACCAGCGCTTCGCGCCAGCCGATGCTGAAAGCGATCAACACGACGATGGAGACGGTTGCGAGGCCCAGATGGAACAGCAGTTCGTTGGCCTTATGGTTCGCCGTCTCGCCATAGTCGCGGGTCACTTCGACATGGATGCCTTCCGGAATGAGGTTTCCTTCCAGCGCTTCGACGCGGTGGAGGATCGCTTCGGAGACGACCACAGCGTTGGCGCCAGGGCGTTTGGCGAGGGAGACGGTGACTGCCGGCGCGGCGCTGAAGGTGCCGTCTTCGCCATGTGCCATGGTCCAGACGCGCGCGTCGGTTTCCTTGCCGGCAACTTTCACATTCGCGATGTCGCTGAGATAGACCACGCGGCCACCGGCCCCGCGCACCTGAAGGCGCTCCAGTTCGCTGACGGCATTGATCCGGTCGCCTGCCTGCACGATGACGGCGCCGCCGTCTTCATAGGCAAGGCCTGCCGGGTTTGCCGCCGCCGCGTTCTGGACGCTCTGCACCAGCGTTTGCAGGGAGACGCCCTGCGCCGCCATGGCGCGGATGTCCGGTTCGACACGCAGCTCCAGCGGGCGTCCGCCGATCACTTCAGTGATGCCGACATCCTTCACTTTCGTCAGCTCGTTGCGCAGCTCGTCTGCCAGCATGCGCAAGGCGGTGTCGTTCCACACATTGCCCGTGGCTGCATCCGGTGAGAGCGTCAGCGTGACGATTGGCACGTCATTGATGCCCCGGCCAACGACCAGCGGCATCGGAACATCGTAGGGAATGGAATCGAGATTGGCGCGGATCTTTTCGTGCACGCGCAGGATGGCGTCATCCGCGTCGGTGCCGACATTGAAGCGCGCCGTCACCATCGCCCCGTCATCGCGCGTCTGGGAATAGACGTGTTCGACATCCGGGATCGCCAGGATGATGCTTTCCAGCGGCTTGGTGACCTGCTCAACGGCGTCTGGCGCGCGCAGGCCGGGCGCCGAGACGAGAATGTCGACCATCGGCACGGAGATCTGCGGCTCTTCCTCCCTTGGGATGGTGAGCAGCGCGATCAGGCCGACTGCCAGCGCGGTGAGCAGGAAGAGGGGCGTCAGCGGCGACCGGATGGTCGACCGTGTAATGGAGCCCGAAAGATCCGGTTTCATCTGGTGTTATTCCGGTTTCTGGATTTTATCGCCGGGCTTCAGGCCCGAAAGGATTTCATACTTGCCCTGATCATCGACAACGGGCGCGGCCAGCGCGACAGGGGCGTCTACAAACCTGTCTCCCACCGCAACGCGGACGAAGTCCACGCCGAAACGGGTCGAGACATATTCCTTGGGAATGCGGATGGCCCGGCGCTCGCCCACGGGCGCGAGCACGTCTACCCGTTCGCCAAACAATGCCGTCAGGCCGCCTTGCACGGTCGCGTCCGCAATCACCGCCCCCTGGCGAAGTTCCGGATAGATCTTCACGATGGTTGCTATGCGAATATCATCCGAGCGAGAGGGGAGGCGGAGGGAAACCGTTTCGCCTTCGGCAATCGTTGCGGCGTGGCGCTCCGGCAGGGCGAGGCGGACGATACCGTCCACTGTGGCAAAGCTCCCCAGCACTTCGCCGGGCGAGACAACCGAGCCCTGCACGACGTTCACATCCGTCACATGCGCATCGGCAGGCGCAAGGATGCGGCCTTCCGCTTCGCGGGCGGCAATCGCCCGGCGCTCGGCCTCGGCGGAGGAAAGCGTGCGGCGGAGCACGTCAAGCGCGGTGCGCTCCTCGTCCAGCCGGGCTTTGGGATAGAAGCCGCGCGCAAGCAGGCCTTCATTCCGGGTAAGGTCTTCTTCCGATTGGCGGATCTGGGACTTCAGCCCTTCGATGCGTGAGCTGAGTGAAGAAAGCTGCGGCGCAATCGTGTCGTCGGTCACGACGGCAACAACTGTTCCGGCTTTCACGACCTGTCCTTCGACCATGTTCAGCCGGGTAACAACGCCTTGCAGGCGCGATCGGGCAGTCGCTGTGTCGCCCGCTTCAATACGGGCGATCACAGGGCGGTAGTCCACGACAATCGAATCCTCGACCGTAAGTGTCTGCGCAAAGGCGCCGCCCGAGAGGGCGGCGGCAATAGCTGAAGCGAAAAGTGCGCGCATGTTAGTAACGGCCATGATCCTCTACCTGTCCGGTCGCCGGGTTGATGGAAACGCAGGGTAGCCCCGCGGCGCGCCACGCGGCAATGCCGCCGGCAAGGTGGGCAGCTTCTGCGCCGGTCTCCGCCATGAACTTGTCCAGCGCCATGCGCGAGCGTTTGCCCGAGCCGCATTGGAAGACGATCTGCCGGCCGGGATTTGCGGGAATGGCGCGCGGCTCGAATGTGGAGAGGGGATGGAGCAGGGCGCCATGGATGCGCTGGTTTGCAAATTCTGTCGGTTCGCGCACATCCACAAGCAGGACATCGCCGCGCTTCAGCGCTTCGAAGACAGTTTTGGAATCAAGGTCTCTGGGGTCGCTCATTCTAATGCTCCTGCGGTCCTCTGTTCGTGTGTCGCATCGGGCCGTTTCAAATCACGCTTGATTGCTAGCACGAAATGCGTATTTTATAAAACAATAAAATAATGCGGTTCGGAAAATCAAGAAGGAAGGGTGGAAAGATGGCAAAGATTGTTGTGCTTGGCGCCGGCCTTGGCGGCGTCATTGCGGCTTACGAAATTCGCAAGGCTGTGAGGCGTGAAGATCAGGTGGCGGTCATTAATGAACATGACTTCTATCAGTTCGTCCCCTCCAATCCCTGGGCGCTCGTTGGCTGGCGGGATCGGAAGGACATTGTGGTCGATATTTCAGGCCCGATGAAAAAGAAAAACATCAACCTGATTGTAGGAAAGGCCGAGCGCGTCGAGCCGGAGGCCAAGCGTGTTCGCATGGGCGATGGCAGCTTTGTCGATTACGACTATCTGGTGATTGCGACCGGACCGGAACTGGCCTTTGACGAGATCGAAGGCCTTGGGCCTGATGGTCACACACAGTCCGTATGCCACATAGATCACGCCCTGCGCGCGAACACGGCCTTCGAGGAGTTCTGCAAGGCGCCCGGCCCTGTGATTGTTGGCGCCGTGCAAGGCGCTTCTTGTTATGGTCCGGCCTATGAAACTCTGATGATCATCGAGACCGAACTGCGCCGACGGAAGATCCGCGACAAGGTTCCGATGACTTTCGTGACCTCCGAACCCTATATCGGCCATCTGGGGCTCGATGGGGTGGGCGATACGAAATCCCTGCTCGAAAGCGAAATGCGCGAGCGGCACATCAAATGGATCACCAACGCCCGCGTTTTGAAGGCTGAGCCCGGCAAGATGACCGTTGAGGAAGTCAACGAGGATGGCAGCGTGAAGCAGGTTCACGAACTGCCAATGAAGTTCTCGATGATGCTGCCGGCATTCCGGGGCGTGAAGGCCGTCTATGGCATCGACGGGCTGACGAACCCTCGTGGTTTCATCCTGACGGACAAGCATCAGCGCAATCCGAAATATCCCGAGATATTCGGCATCGGCGTGTGCATTGCCATTCCGCCGGTCGGCAAGACGCCGGTTCCGGTGGGTGTCCCCAAGACGGGCTTCATGATCGAATCCATGGTCACAGCGACCGCGGAAAACATCGCCGAAATCCTCGCTGGCAAAGAGCCGACCCATGAGGCGACCTGGAACGCCATCTGCCTGGCAGACTTTGGCGACAAGGGCGTCGCCTTCATTGCGCAGCCGCAAATTCCACCGCGTAATGTGAACTGGTCGGGCTCTGGCGGCTGGGTGCACACTGCAAAAGTCGGATTCGAGAAATACTTTATAGGGAAGGTGAAAGCCGGGAAGGCGGAGACATTCTACGAGAATGCTGCGCTGGCGCTCATCAAGACCCAGAAGCTGAAAGGCTGAGCTGCCTTCAAGGAGAGGCATACATGGCTGAAGATAGAATGATCGTTTGTCTGGCGTGCGAAGCGGTCAATCGCGTGCCCGGCGAGAAATCCCTCACGGCGGCGAAGTGCGGACGCTGCTCCGCGCCGCTGGCAACGCCGCATCCGGCGGAGATCACAAACGACCAGATGCGCCTTCTGGAAAAGAAGGACACCGGCGCTTTCGTGGTGGATCTCTGGGCGCCCTGGTGTGGTCCGTGCCGGATGATGGCGCCGCATTATGAGGCGGCAGCCAGCCACCTTCAGGGCGAAGTCCGCTTCTACAAGATCAATACTGACCAACACCCGGATGCCGCCATCCGGCTGAATATCCGTGGCGTACCAACCCTTGTTGCCTGGAAGGGCGGGCGCGAGCTTGCCAAGCAGGCAGGTGCGCCGGGCGGCGGTGCGCTGGAACGCTGGGTGCGTGGTCTGTTCGGGCTCGCGCCATCTGCCAACTGATCTCTCAACGGAGTAACGAAAATGAATCTTGATCGTGCTGTTCTCGCCTTTGCCGGCATCATGGTGCTGGCGAGCGTTGCGCTGGGCTATTACGTGTCGCCCTACTGGTTCCTGCTGACGGCTTTTGCCGGCCTGAACATGCTGCAGGCATCCATCACCGGCTTCTGTCCGGCGGCGCTGATCTTCAAAGCGCTGGGTGTCAAGCAAGGCTGCGCCTTCAAGTAGGGGAAGCGGCTGCCGGCGTTCAGCCGTTAAGTCCGGCATAGTGCAGGGCGATCATTCGGGAAACATCGGTGAGGATCTGGCGCGTGTCGCGGTCAGGTTCCTCCAGCACCATTTCCATGGCGCTGTAGGCGAGTTCCGTTGTCAGGCGCGCGCTGGCAATCAGGCGCTCGCGCGAAGCCTTGTGGCCGTTCTGGATCATGCCGTCGGCAATCCGCTCGGCCACCATGTCGCTTGAAGCAAGGCGCACTTCGCGCAGCAGTGGGATAGCGCGCAAGGCGCGCAGTACAAAGATGTTCCCGGGAAACTGGCGCGTAATATCGTTCACGCGTTCCTGAAGCCGTATATTGCTCTCGATTGCGTCCTCAATCGTGCGCGTGTTCATCCCGCCTTCGCCGATCCAGTCGAGCACAGCCTGATCCTGCAGCGCCATCAGGCGGTCGCCAAGTTCTCGCAGGATGGCATACTTGTTCGGGAAGTAACGATAAAGGGCAGGCGGCGACAGGCCCGCGCGTCGGCAGACGAGATTCGTGGACAGGCGCTCAAGGCCGACTTCGTCCAGCAGATGGCCTGCCGTTTCGAGAATCAGCTCGAACGTATCCTGCGCCCGTGCCTGCTGTGGCTGCTGCTTTGTGGTCGTAACGACCTGGGGCGGGGGCTCAGCGGCTTTCCTGGCAGACGGCTTTTTCGCACTGCTCATTTCTTCTGCGTTCCCCAGACTTCTGCTGCTCACAATGCGTCCACTGAAACCAAATTACATAAAACGATAATTAAAGCTATTATAAAGCTGCTGGTGATCGCTATCCAATCTCCGTCGAATAGGGATGGGGAAAAGGGGCCCGAGATGAGGGCCCTCTTGATCGGTACGGGCGCTGTCGCCCTCCTGTGGTCCCGCGCCGCCGCCGCGCAGACAGAAGCAGAGTCGCTTTCGCGCGTGGCCGGGGTGCAAGGAGATCGCAAACGATCAGGTGCCCGCCTTCATCCTTCGGATTTTCGGTGATCGGCCGCCCACCAACATTCAGCATTGTGAGGCCAACCCAGAGCAGGTCCGGCTTCACTCGATTTCCGCCGGAATTTACCTTGCGTCCATAGCGGCCTCAAGTAGGATAGTTACTGCTATCTTATTGGCAAATACTGCGAGGGCAACATGTGGACGAATTCGGCAGACAAGGCTTTGCGCGAGCGGGCAGAGGCAGTGATCCCCGGTGGCATGTATGGCCACCAGTCTGTGCGCCTCCTGCCGGATGACTATCCTCAGTTCTTCGACCGTGCCTCGGGCGCCTATATGTGGGACGCCGATGGCAACCGCTATATCGACTATCTGTGCGGATACGGACCGAATCTATTCGGTTATGGCCATGAGAGCATCGACACGGCCTACATCGCCCAGCTTAAGAAGGGCGACACGATGACCGGCCCTGCCGGCGTCATGGTGGAGCTTGCCGAGCAGATGACCTCGATGGTCACCCATGCCGACTGGGCGATGTTCTGCAAGAACGGCACTGATGCCACCACCATGGCGATGATGGTTGCCCGCAACTACACCAGGCGCAAGACGATCGTTCTGGCCAAGGGCGCCTATCATGGCGCCGCGCCCTGGTGCACGCCAGTCAAGTTCGGCACCACGCCGAATGATCGCGCCAACCAGATATTCTACACCTACAATGACGTGGAAAGCCTTGAGGCAGCAGTGAAAAACGCTGGCGACGACCTCGCCGCCATCTTCGCGTCGCCAATCAAGCACGACACCTTCGTCGATCAGGAAGATCCGTCACCGGAATATGCCCGCCGCGCGCGCGAGCTGTGCGACGAAGCTGGCGCCCTGCTGATCGTCGACGATGTCCGCGCAGGCTTCCGCCTCGCCCGCGACAGCAGCTGGTCCCGCGTCGGCATCCAGCCGGACCTCTCCAGCTGGGGCAAGGCCATCGCCAACGGCCACCCAATCTCGGCGCTGCTCGGCTCTGAGAAGGCCCGCATGGCCGCGACCAAGATCTATGTCACTGGTTCTTTCTGGTTCTCGGCGGCGCCGATGGCGGCTGCCATCGAAACTCTGAAGCTGATCCGCGAAACGGACTATCTGGAACGTACGCAGGCCCTCGGCCAGCGCCTGCGCACCGGGCTTGATGAGGCTGCTAGCCGTCACGGCTTTGCCCTGCGCCAGACCGGCCCGGCGGAACTTCCACTCGTCATGTTCCAGGATGATCCGGGCTATTCCAAAGGCTATGCGTGGAACGACGCGCTGATGAAACGCGGTGTCTACTTCCACCCCTGGCACAACATGTTCATCTGCGCCGCGATGACCGAGGCTGACATCGACCACACCCTTCAGGTTGCCGATGAGGCCTTCAGGGTCGTGCGCGATGCCGGAACCCTTCCGCCGGTCGAGAAGCTCGCAGTTCTGGGTCTGATCCCGGAGGGACACTGAGGCCGCCGCGATTTCTTCGTTGCGTATGCGGCCGCAGGCGTTGGCTGCGGTTTTGGCTATGTTGCCACCGCGCCGCTCCGGCTCAGCGGCCACGGCGCAGTCTGGTTTCAAGGGAAACGCCTGCCCATCCTTGGCCGTGTCTCGATGGGCAGCTGCGCGGTGGACGTGACGGACCTCCCGGAAGGGAGTATCCGCCCTGGCGACGCTGTGGAGCTGGTCGGGCCAAACCGGTCCGTGTCTGAAATTGCAGTGAGCCTGAAGACGGCGCCGCATGAGATCCTCACCGGTCTTGGGCGCCGCTTCAAGCGGGTATAATCAAATGAGCCGCCTGCGCGCGGGAAGGAGATTCTGTCATGAAAGTCGTCATCCTCGGCGCAGGCGTTGTCGGTGTCACCACCGCTTACTATGCCGCCTGTGACGGTCATGATGTAACGGTCATCGACCGGATGTCCGGCCCCGCGCTGGAAACGAGCTTTGCCAATGCCGGCGAGATTTCCCCCGGATACGCGGCGCCCTGGGCCTCCCCGGATGTGCCCAAGAAGGCGCTGAAATGGCTGTTCATGGAACATGCCCCACTGATCGTTCAGTTCCACAAGATCAACCCAGCCATGGTCGCCTGGGGGCTCGGCATGCTGCGCAACTGCACGCCCGCGCGCTACGCCGAAAACAAGTCCCAGATGGTGCGCCTGGCCACCTACAGCCGCGATATGCTGCGCGATTTGCGCGCCGCCGAAGGCATCGCCTATGATCACCGCACGCAGGGCACGCTCCAGCTCTTCCGTACGCAGAAGCAATACGATGCTGCCGCCCGCGACATTGAAGTCCTAAAGGCAGGTGGCATCGACTTTGAACTGCTGGACCTCGCAGGCTGTCATGGCGTCGAGCCGGGCCTCGCCCATGCGTCCGATCCGCTCGTCGGCGGCCTTCGCTTGCCGGGCGACGAGACAGGGGATTGCTTCAAGTTCACCAACGCGCTCGCGGCAATTGCCGAAGCGAAAGGCGTCAAGTTCCGCTGGAACACCTCGGTTGATGCGCTTTCCGAAAGTGGCGGCGTCGTCAGCGCGCGCATCGCTGGCGAGCGTGTGGAGGCAGACGCCTTCGTACTCGCCTGCGGCAGCTGGTCTCCGCTGCTTGCGCGTCAGGTCGGCGTCCACCTGCCGGTCTATCCGGTGAAGGGCTACTCCATCACGATGCCGGTCACCGAAGACGCGCTGGCGCCGCAATCGACCCTGCTGGACGAAACCTTCAAGGTTGCCACGACGCGCCTCGGAGACCGCGTCCGTGTCGGCGGCATGGCAGAGCTTGCCGGCTTTGACCGCAGCCTCAACCCCAAGCGCCAACGCACGCTGGAACGCTCCGTGTTCAGCCTGTTCCCGGATCTTGCGAAGACCGAAGAGCGTGCCTTCTGGTGCGGCCACCGCCCGATGACGCCCAACAGCGTGCCCTTCGTTGGCCGCTCGAAGCTGAAGAATCTCTGGCTGAATACAGGCCACGGTACGCTTGGCTGGACGATGTCCTGCGGCTCGGCCCGTATCGTTGCAGACGGTCTCTCGGGCAAGACGCCCCAGGTCAGTCTCGAGCGCTGATCTTTACTGCAGAAACAAAAAATGCGGGCCGTCTCCGGCCCGCATTTGTTTTGGCGCTCTAGCGCGCGATCAGAAGCTCTTGCGAACGCTGGCGTACCAGTAGCGGCCATAAGGCTGGTACAGGGCGCCGTTATAGCCCGTCGTGCTGGAGTCCAGCGGCGGCAGTTCATTGCCGATGTTCCGGACGCCGAGGCGCACGCGGGTGTTCCGCGCAAAGCCTTCATCGAACTCGTACTGGCCGTAGAGGTTGACCGTTTGCTGGTCGTCCACGCGCCAGTTTTCGCCAGCGGAGTTGACGACCGAGGTGTCCCAGAAATAGCCGGTGTACTGAGTGTACGCGCCAATCGTGATCGCATCGGTGGGCTGCCAGGTCATCGAGGCATTCCACTTCCAGCGCGGGGAACCATTCTGGCGCAGCAGGTCGCCGCCTTCCGGAATGATCGTCCCGATATCGATGTCGCCATTGGCGCGGGCATCCAGAAGCACCTGGATATCCGGCGAAGGCGCGCGCTCATACTTCAGCAGGTGAGCAACGTTCACATCGAAGTTAAAGCGACCGATGGGCGTTTCGTGGAGCGCGAGCGATGCGGAGAGGTCGAGACCCTTCACGGTCTGCGGTTGCAGGTTCCGGTAGGAGTCGTTGACATACAGCACCCGGCCAACCGGATCGAGGCCCGTGCCCGCGAAAGCGGCAATCTCGTCCGCCGTCGGATCTGCGCGTACAACGTCCGGATTGCTCGAGCCCTGCGTGCGAAGCAGGTAGTCGAGGATCAGGGCATTGCCTTCGCCGTAGATGCCGATCAGGCCTTCCTGTTCAACGTTCCACAGGTCAGCGGTAAAGGTCACCGAGCCGACATCGTCCGGCAGGATGCGCGGCTGGAGAACTGTGCCGATGGTCCAGGTATCAGCGGTTTCCGCCTTGAGGTTGGGGTTGCCCGAACGGCGGCCAGTCGTGGCATAGCCATAGCCCATGCACTCGGTGAAGTCCGTGATCAGATTGTTGATCTGGTCTGCGGCGCAGCGCACCCAGTCGGTCCGGGTGTTGGAGCGGGACACGATTGTCGCGTTCAGCTGTTCGAGGTTGGGCGCGCGGAAGGATTGCGCCCACGAGCCGCGGAAACGCAGGCCGTCGACTACAGTCCAGGACATGGCCACCTTCGGCTTCGCAATGTCACCGAAATCGGAATAGTTCTCATACCGGGCAGCGGCCTGCATTTCGAGGCTCTGCATCAGCGGAATATTCATTTCAGGCGAAACCAGCGGCACAGCGAACTCGACATATGCCGAGCCGACCGTACGCGAACCTTTGGTGTCCGGCGTATCGCTGGTGCCGACCAGATCGCTGGGGGACACAATGCCGGTCACGCTGTCGGTGAAGGTGAAGGTGCCGTCAACATGCGGGTCACGATCGTCGAGTTGCATGTCGCGGCGCAGTTCCAGGCCGGTTGCCATGCCAACATCGCCGCCCGGCAGGGTGAAGAGGTCGGGACGCGAGAATTTCACGTCGATCTGAGCCAGCGAGGTGCGCGAATACCGCTCCGTCTGGATCCGCGCATAGTCGAGCGCCGCGACATTGGAGAGCGATGTGTCCAGGCCCGAAGGGTCTAGCGGGTTGCCGCCATTGAACGGGTTGTAGGCGTCCGGCGTCGACCAGGAGAGGGCTTCCTGCAGGCGCGTGGAAGACACGCCATCCTGGGCGTCGGTCACGCTGGCGCGCGAATAGAGGAAGGCGCTTTCCCAGTCGAAACCGGCGACTTCACCGCGCAGACCCGTCAGGAAACGGAACTGGTGGTTTTCAACATTCACGTTCGACAGGCCGAAATCCGCGAAGCGATAGCTCGTCAAGGTAACGTCAGCGCCGTCCGGCGAGATATTCAGGCCTGGCAGACGGTTCGGGTTGGGCGTGCCGTCTTCAAAGAACTCCGGGCCGAAAGGGTTCCAGTAGTTCGTCGACGGAACAGTAATACGGGCCGCGCTGAGAATGGTCGGCGATTGTTGCAGCGAGGTGGTCTCGGCGAAATAGTAGCCGAGTTCGCCGAACGTCTCGATGCCGCTGGGCATTTCATAGCGGTAGGTGGAGAACAGGTTGATCCGCTCCACTTCCGGCATGAGGTAGGAGCCGACGGCATTGGTGTCATAGCGGGTGTTGCGATCATTGCCGGTCGTCGCGCGGTTGCCCGAGCGCAGGCAGGCCCCGTCCGAAATTTCGACAAGGCAGTTCGCATTCGTCGAGGGAATGATCGAGAAAGCGCCGCCCGAAGTGCTCAGTGCAGTGCCGTTCTGGCGAATGGTGCCCGTGCCGATCGCTGCAAAGTTGCCCCAGGGGCTGATTGTGCTTCTGCGGTCGAGTGTGCCGACATTCTCAAAGTCGGTGCCGGTGAAGAAGCCGCGGCGGTCGGCCGTTGCAGTCCAGCTCTGGTCCGTCGATGAAAGCTCGGAGCGGCCCGTATAGCCAAGGAAAAGCGAGACGTTGCCACGTCCATCGGCAAAGTCGGTGCCGAAGGTGCCGTTCACGTCGAGCTGGCGCAGGTCGGTGCCTTCCGCGCCGCCATACTGAACGGTGAGGTCGCCGCCATCCTTCACTTCGCGCAGAACGGTGTTGACCACGCCGGCAACGGCGTCAGCGCCGTAGATAGCGGCGGCGCCATCCCGCAGCACTTCGATGCGGCGGACGCCGGCGGTCGGAATGGCGTTGGTGTTGTAGGTCAGCACCGGAACGAGGTTTTCGTTGGCGCGTGAAGTCGGGTGCAGCACAACGCGGCGGCCGTTCAGCAGTACCAGCGTGTTGCCGACGCCCAGGTTGCGGAGGTTGACCGAGCCGACATCGCCGCGTGCGGCATTGCTGGACTGGGGCAGGTAGCCGCTATTGAAGGTCACGTCGCCCATTTGCGGAATGGCGCGGAACAGGTCGTCGCCGGAATCGGCGCCGATGGCGGCCAGTTGTTCTTCGCCGATCAGCGTCACGGGAAGCGCTTCGGTCGTGCGGGCGCCCTGGATGTGGGAGCCGACCACGACGATTGTTTGCTCACGGCGCTCTTCGGAAGCTGCAGAGGCGGTTTGCACAACGGGCTCAGCCTGAATGCTGCTCTCTTCTGTCACATCCGGTTCGGCTGTGGTTTCCTGAACGGCGGAGGCGTCGATCAGGAACACGTCGGAAGAGGTGACGCGATAGCTGAGGCCGGCGTTGGAGATCAGCGCGGTGAGGGCGTCTTCCGGCTCAAATGTGCCATTGAGGCCAACCGATTGCTTGCCGGCCACCAGGTCGGCGGACACCAGAATTTCGCGGTCGCTTTGCCGGGAAAAATCCGTCAGCGCCTTGGAAAGCGTGCCTGCCGGAACTGTGAACTCCACTGGGTCTGCCAGTGCGGGCCCGGCGATCAGCGCGGAGAGAGCAACGCCGCTCATTGCGCCGAGTTTCAGTTTATTTCTGGGAGTCCTGATTGCCATCTTGGTCCTCTGTGCCTCTTGCTGGGTGGAGGCTGCCCCTATTCGCTGGGGGCGGCCTCTTCATCCCTAAAGACGCAGCGGAATCCACGACCCTCCTCACAAATGTGACGGGTCTGCAATAAACTAGAGCGGATGTGACATTTTTAGCACGATCTTGTTACCCGACCGCGTCGCCTCGATCGGGAAATAGCTCTGCAGGGTGTCTGCAAAGCGGGCCTGCTGCCCTGCGCGGAACACGCCGGTGATCCGCAGTTCGTCCAAATCGGCCGCCTCCCCGGAGATCTGCACCGCGGAGTAGCGGTTCATTTCCACAAGGGCTTCGCTCAGTGGCGTGTCTTCAAAAGTGACATAGCCATCGCGCCAGCTCGTCGCCTTGTCGGCGTCAATCTGTGTCACATTCGGCATGGGCGTGGCCGGCGAGGAAACCAGCCGCTCGCCGGATGTCATCTGCGCCAGCGAAACCGGCACGGTGTTCTTTGCCTTGCTCACCGCTTCAACAGCAACCTTGCCTTCCAACAGGATAACTTCGACGGCCGAATTGTTGAGGCGCACGTCGAAGGTCGTGCCAAGGGCAACCACACGCTTGTTGCCGGCGGTTACCATGAAGGGGCGCGAGGGGTCTTTGGCCACTTCGAACATCGCTTGTCCCTTCAGCAGGGTGATCAGGCGATCGGTGCCGGAATAATCTACGGAAACCTGGCTGTCGGTGTTGAGGGTGATGACAGAGCCGTCGTCCAGCGTGATGCCGGTGCGCTGTCCAATGGCGGTGGCGTAAAGCACTGCCGCATCGGCATCTGTGCCGCCTTGTCCGGTGGAGTTGCCAAACTGGTGCAGGGCGAGGGGCGCACAAACGGCGGCAATCAGGATGCTGGCTGCGGCAAGCGCCATGCGTCCGCGCCGCAGGTCTTTTCGTTCGCTGAGGGCCGCGTCGCGCAGGGCGCGCATTTCCGGATGGTGCGCCACAGAGCGCATCGCAACGACGGCGCGTTGCAGCCGGTCGAATGCCTCCCGGTGTGCCGGGGCCTCGTCGCACCAGGCACGAAAACGCGCGCGCTCTGCATCACTGCAGTCGGGATTGCGCAGCCGGGCATCCCAGCTTGCTGCTGCCGCTTCTATCGCGGACTGATTGTCGTATCCCTTGTCTGTCATGGCGCTAGCATCAAGACCGGTTGCCGAAGTCCACTTTTGCGAGAATGTGTGTGTTAGCGCGTGCCATATATTTCTCAATTGTACTGATGGAAATTCCAAGGCGCTTTGCAATTTCTGCGTGGCGCATCTGTTCAAAATGATAAAGTGCAAATGCCTGGCGCACAGGTCCAGGCAGCTCATAGAGCGCAGAAATCAGGCGCTCGACTCCTTCCTTACCTATCAAGACGCGTTCCGGATCAGAATCCGCCAGCCCGTGCACATCTTCTTCAAAAGTTTCATGCGCATTGCCGCCGCGCGCCTCGGCGCGGCGCAGGCTGTCGATCAGAACGCTGTTGGCCGTCCGGAAGAGGTAAGGCTCCACGGCAACCACGTCGCTGGTGTCGGCGCGGCGGGCGATCTTGGCAAAAACCTCCTGCACCAGGTCTTCCGGGTCCAGCGAGGCCGGGGCGCGTTTCTGGAAATAGTTGCGCAAGGCGCGACCATACCGGCGCGCCAGCATGTCCAGATCGAGGGCAGCCTGTTTCTGCCCCGGATTTTTGCGCGATTGAAAACTCATTCCGGAGTCTGCCCCTGCTGGAATGTTCCATAAAGACGTTAGGACTGGCGGCGACAACCGGAAATTTTGACGATGAACCGGAGGATTTTGCGCGCCCGTACGTCTTAACAGACAGACCCTTGTCACTGCACAAGACCGAAATGCCCCTGAAAAAGGAGAAATCTGTGCTGCGCCTCTTTAGTGTTCTGCTTCTCGCGACTGTCTGCCTCATCGGGCAGCAGTTTGCCTTCGCCAAGCCCGGCCAGGTGACGGCCATCACCAATGTCGAGGTGTTCGACGCCACCGGCGCGGCGCCCTGGAAGGGCACGGTCCTGATTCGGGATGGCCGTATCATCGAGGCTGGCCCGAAGGTGAAAACGCCGCGCGGCGCCAAGGTCATCAAGGGTGAGGGCAGGGCGCTCCTGCCGGGTTTCTATGATGTGCACACGCATTGGGGGCCGCGCGCCACGCCGTCTGCGCTGCCGCATGTCTCCGCCGCTTACCTCGCTGCAGGCGTCACGACAGTTCTCGATTTCCATCAGCCTCCGGAGGCATTTCAGCCGCGCCGTGAATGGCTCGAAGCTGTGCCCTCGCCGCACGTCAATCTCGTCGCCCGGATGAGCACGCCCGGCGGCCATGGCGCTGACTGGAGCGACCAATCGACGACGAAATGGGTGTCCACTCCGGAGTCCGCAGAACGCGCCGTGCAGGAACTGCTCCCCTACAAGCCCGACTATATCAAGGTTTTCTCCGATGGCTGGCGCTATGGCATGTCGCCGGAAGAAACCAGCATGAACGAGGAAACCCTCAGCGCGCTTGCCGACGAGGCGCATGAGAACAACATCCGCATCCTCACGCACACGGTCACCTCGATGCGCGGCGCGCTCGCCGCCCGCGCCGGCGTGGACATCATCGCCCACAGCCTTCAGGACCGCGCGCTGACCGCTGAGGAAGCCGCCGAGATCGCCGCCTCCGGCGTCTTCTACGCGCCCACCCTTGCCATTTACGAGCCCCGCCGCCCCGGCGCGCCCGAACTCGACATGGAAAGCGCCGCCGTGCGCCAGCGCGTCTGGAAATATGGCATCGCGGAAGAAAACCTCCGTACCCTGTTCGCAGCCGGCGTCCCCGTGGCCCTCGGCACAGACGCCGGTATCGGCGGCCTCGTCCATGGTGATGCGACCCTCCGCGAAATCGAACTGTTCGTCGCCGCCGGCCTTTCGCCGACCGACGCGCTGATCGCCGCGACCGCCACCAGCGCCCGCGCGCTCGGCCTCGCCGAAGATCGCGGCCAGATTGCCGCCGGCCAGCGGGCAGACCTCGTACTCATCAAGGGCAAGCCGTGGGAGACGATCAGCGATGTGCGCAACATCTCGCTGACGCTGGTGGACGGCGTGGTCCTCTACGACGCCGCCAAGCCGCCTGCGGCGCTTCCTGCGATGCCTGCGCCGCGCGCCGCCGCCGCCCTGATCGACGATTTCGAGCGCGCCGATGGCCGTACCTCTGTCGACAGCCTGCCGGTTACCGATCTCGACTTCGGCATGGAGCGTTCGGTCATCACCTATGCTCGCCGCCCGCGCGAGGAAGGCGATCACGTCCTCACCGTCACCGCGCAGATGGCCCGTAAGGACAAACCCATGGCCGGTGTCATCTTCCCGCTCAGCCGCGGCTCGGTCGTCCCTGTCGATGCAACCGCGTATGCTGGCGTCACTGCGGAACTGTTCGGCAGCGGTGACTACACGCTCCGCATTCTGTCGCTGAATGGCAACTGGGAAGCAAAGGTCACGGCCGGTGAAGGCTGGAACCGCTTTGAAGTGCCGTTCACGGACTTTGCATTCGCAGGCAACCCGGAGTCCGCCCCTGCATGGTCGGGTGACGACCTTCTCCAGGTTGGCATCATGATCAACCGGGAAGGGGGCGAGTCTGCCTGGTTCGAAGTCGACAATATCGGCTTCTATCCGGCCCAGTAGGCGCGCCTTTCAGATCGGCGCTTCTCACTCCCGTGAAGCGCCGATCTTCTTTCCTTTGCCCAGTGTCGCCTGATAGGCCGCAATCTTGGCGTCCAGCAGTCCGCGCCCTTCATTCGTCGCGCAGGCCGATAGGATAAGCGCGTAGCCAAGCCCCACCGACGCCATAAGGTCTTCGGTTTCCACGCCTCCGCTCGACCATGACAGCAGGGTGCCGCCTGCGAGGTGCGATAGCATCCGCTCAAGCACTTCGGCGCTCATCTCCTGTGAGAGCAGCTTTTCATCCTGCGCCGCCGTCAGCAGGGCGTGCCAGGCGGCGCGCGTCTGCGCCTGCCGCTCCGGGCTCATCAGGCCGGAATCGTCATTGGTTGTTGCGCTCAGCAAGGCGCGCCACAGTGGCCGGTAAAAGTCCGGGTCCTGAACGAAGTATTGGTATCCCAGCGCATGGGCCTCAAAGATGCGGTCGATCGCATTCGACACCTGCAGCTTCTGGTACCGCTGCAGAAAGTCGCGCTCGTCCTCCAGAACTGCCAGCATCACCGCGCGTTTCGAGCCGAACAGGTTGTAGGAAGTTGCCACGCTCACTTCCGCGCGCCGTGCCAGTTCCCGCATGGATAGGTTCATGTCGCCGGTCTCGCGGATCATGTCGCGCGCCGCCCGCATGATCTTCTCGCGGCGTTCCGCCTTCGCCTGTTCGCGGCGTCCGGTGTCGGCGGCGGGCGTGGACATGATCTTCGGGGAAGCCTCCAGAGGTTTGATCGCCATCAAATATCCTTCCCGCCGTTGGCGCAAGGGGGCGCGGTTCAGGCTGCCAGCGCTTCGGCTGTGCGCGCCATATCAGCTTTGTAATCGAGTTCGAGAGCCATCATCATCTCGGTCCGCTCCGGCCCTGGCTTGGGCGGATAGGCCGCTGCGTTCAGGCGTTTGCCCCGTGCCCAGTAATAGAGCACGCCGGCAAGGTTCCGCGGTTTGCGCAGCCACTTTTCCGGATGTTCCAGCATGTGAAATCCGCGCATCGCCTCGCGCAGCAGCCGCGTGTCGGAGCGCAGCGCGATCTTCACGCCGTCCTCCACAAAGCTCTCAATCAGTTTCGAGCGGAAGCTTTGCCTGGCATTAGGCGTCAGGGCCCGGCGCGCGCGTTTCATCGCGCTGCGGTCCTGCCGGCGTTGCACGATATAGAAGGGGTGCAGTTCTGCCATCACGCGCTGGTGGAAGCGCAGTGCCCGCGCCACGGGATCAGCCGTCGTGTCCAGCGTCTGCCGCAGGGCCTGCGCCGAAACGGCCGCAAAAGAACAGCCCCGCCCGTACAGCGGATTGGTCCGCACCAGCGTATCGCCCAGCGCGAAATAGCCTCGCGCGGCGGGCTTTCCGTCCACCACCATATCCCGCCAGCGGCTGATCAGATCGCCCATCCCGAACACCTTGCTCGTCGGCTCGGACTGCTCGGCAGTCGTCCACGGACGAAGTCCCGGTAGGAGAAGGGTGATATTGTGAAAGATTTCCGGATCGAGGATCGATTTGCGCATCTCCATTTCCACTTCGGGAATGGCGATGGTGATCGAAAAATTGCCGTTGTCGCCGGGAAACACGCCAAACTTCAGAAAGCCGAGATCGCCCGTCGGCGGTGGATTGGCTCTCCGGTCTGGTTCGCTCTTGCCCGGCAGGAAGCGGTAATGCCGCGTGAAATAGAGAATGCCCGCCGTCTCGCTTTCCTCGCGGATGCCAGCGCCTTCCTCCATCAGCTGCTCGATGGTGAAGCCGCTCTTGCCGGCGGCGTCGACCACAACATCGGCGGTCAGTGTCACAGGTGCGCCGTTCTCCTCGCCCTCCACGCCGCTGACATCGAATATACCGTCGTCTCCTTTGTTCGTGATCAGCGTGCGGACGAGAAAGCCGGATCGCAACGTCACGTTGGGCATGCTCTCAACATAGCGCCGCATCGCCATTTCGAGCGTCGTGCGGCGGCTGGTGATGATGGTCAGCTCCGCGTCGCCATCAGTTGCCTGGTATTTCGCCTGCTGCTTCTCGGTCAGCATGTTCTCGAACGGCAACTCCCGCACGCCCAGATCCATCAGCTGTTCCAGCAGGCGCGGATGTTCCGCCTTCATGATGGTGCGCAGGCGCGCGAGGAAGGCATGGCTCTGGCGCAGGTGCCCCACGCCCACGCGCTTCCACGTCTTGAACAGCTCGTCCGGGTCGGCGGTCTCCACTGGCCCGTCGCGTTCCAGCACGACCACCTCACGCCCCGAAGGCGCCAGCATCATGGCCGTGCAGAGCCCGCCGATGCCGGCCCCGATAACGATCACTTTTTCACGCATGCGTCCCCCCACCTTGTCAGGAGTCGATGTTCTGCAGGAATTCCAGAATTGCCTCGTTCACCGCTTCGGGCGCTTCCTGCTGCGTCCAGTGGCCAATGCCGGGGATCATCTTGTTGATCCGCAGATCTTTGACGAAATGCGGCATCGCCTCGATTGCCGCTGCCGCCATCATCACCACGCCGTCTGCCGTGCCCGCGATAAACATCGCAGGCTGATGAATTTCCATCGGCGCGCCTTCTGTCAGCTGCCAATGCAGGTCGTGGTTTCGATAATAGTTGATCGGCCCGCGCATTCCCGATGCCTTGAACTCGGACACATAAAAGTCGAGGTCCGCATCGCTCAGCCATTTCGGCAGGCTTTCCGGATAGGGCAGGCTGGTCAGAAGGTCGTCGTCTTCCTTCTTCGGCGGCAGCTTGGAAAGGTCAGTCTCGCCCGCCGCCATGATCAGGAACTTGCGCAGCCCCGTATACATGTCCTTCTCGAACTCGGCTTCCGCCACGCCCGGCTCCTGGAAATAGAGCTGGTAGAAGAACTGCCCCTTATAGATTTCCCGCAGCATCGGCATCGGCTGCACCGGGGAGCGCGGCATGAAAGGCACGGAAAGTCCGCCCACGGCGCGCACCTTGTCCGGATGGAACAGCGCCGTCGCCCAGGCCGTCGGTGCGCCCCAGTCATGGCCGATCACCACCGCCGTTTCGTAGCCCAGCGACGGGATCAGGCCGATAATGTCCTTGATCACTTCGGTCTGAACATAGTCGGTAATGTTCGGCGGCTTGTCGCTCTTACCATAGCCGCGCATGTCCGGCGCCACGACATGATAGCCCGCCGCGGCCAGCGGCGCGAACTGATGCCGCCAGGAATACCAGCTCTCCGGAAAGCCGTGCAGCAGAAGCACCAGCGGGCCTTCGCCCGCCTCGGCAATGTTCAGCTCAATTCCGTTGGTGGCGATCCGACGCTGCGAAACACCCGGCCAGCTCATGCGGCCACCAGCGCTTCAGCCGCTTCACCCGGAAGGATGGCGCCGCGCGTATCGTCGGCATAGCCCGCCGCCGCCGTCCAGGCGATGCCGCCGCCGACGACCACCGTGTCCACGCCGCGGGAGTCGCGCACATAGCGTTTGCCGTCGCCCGGCACGTCCTGAACATAGGTCTCCTCGCCCCGATCGATCGTCGCCGGATCGAAGATCACAAGGTCGGCCACATAATCGGTGCGCACCAGCCCCCGGTCGGGAATGCCCCAGATGGAAGCGGTGTCATGGGTCACTTTCTTCACCGCGTCTTCCAGGCTCATGGACTTCAGGTCACGGACGAAGTGTCCGAACAGGTATCCCGTGTCGCCATAAGTGGAGAAGGAGAGGATATGCGCCCCGCCATCGCTGGCGCCGATGTGTACGCGCGGATGCTTCAGCATCGCGCTCACGCGCTCGTCGGAATTGTGGCCCATGCTGGCGGCCATGAAGTGTGCGTCCAGCTTCTCTTCCACCGAAAGGTCGATCATCGCTTCCAGCGGCGTGCAGCCGCGCATCTTGCCGATCTCGCCCAGTGTCTTGCCGACATATTTCTGGTTCGCCTCGGTCTGTGCAAAGCGCAGCGTCAGGAACGACCAGAGCGTCATGTTCGGCGTGCCTTCCGCGATCAGTTTCGCGCGGCTTTCCGGATTGGTGAAGCCTTCGATGACCTGCTCCGGGGTGCCAAAGCGCATCAGCTTGTACCAGTTCGGCAGGCGCACGAAGATCAGGCTCGGCACGGCAAAGCTGAAGCTGATGTCGATCGGCCGCGTCTGCACCTGCGGCCAAACGCGGGCGCCGCGGGCAAACTGCTCGTCCACGCGCGCCATCACTTTCTCAACGGCGTCCACATTGTCCGCATTGATGAACAGCGGCGAGAAGGTCGTCGGGATGGCGTATCTCAGAGAGATTTCGGCGAGCTGATCAAGGCGCGCAATCGTCAGGTCCGGATCATAGAATTCCGGCACGATCTGCAGGATACGGCCATATTCGCCCAGCACGCTCGCCAGCGCGTCCACTTCGCCTGCGTCCGCATAGCGGCTCGGCACTGGCAGCAGCGTCTCGTCCATATCCACATAGCTGGTGGAAAGGCCGATTGCGCCTGCGTCGAGGCATTCGCGCAGCACGCCCTGCATGGCGGCAATCTCGTCAGCGTTTGCTGTCCGTTCCATTGCAGCATCGCCCATCACCCAGAGGCGGATAACGCTATGGCCCACCAGCGGCGCCACA
The DNA here is from genome assembly GCF_019679475.1 of Hyphomonas sediminis. Classification (NCBI taxonomy): domain Bacteria; kingdom Pseudomonadati; phylum Pseudomonadota; class Alphaproteobacteria; order Hyphomonadales; family Hyphomonadaceae; genus Hyphomonas; species Hyphomonas sediminis. The sequence goes on along the minus strand of NZ_JAIEZP010000001.1, from coordinate 2,921,134 downwards.
TTGATCGCCAGCCCCTTGCGGATACGCGTAATGTATTCGGAAAATGTCTCCCAGTCCCAGACGACGCCTTCTTTGAAGGCTTTGTACGGCATTTCTTCAATCTGGTTGAACATGCCGACAAGCTTCATACGGTGTTCCGCTTTCAGCGGCGCCAGGGACAGGGAGCAGTTGCCAGGAACGATAGTCGTAACCCCGTGCGAGAGGGCAGGCTTGGCATAGCCATCCCACAGCAGCTGGGCGTCGAAATGCGTATGCGGATCAATGAAGCCGGGCGTCACCACCTTGCCGGCGGCGTCCACTTCCTTGCGGCCCGTTTCGGCCACGCGGCCGATCTTGGCGATGCGGTTGCCCGTCACGGCGATATCCGCCTTGTAAGAGGGCATCCCCGAGCCATCGACCACCGTGCCGTTTCTGATCACCAGATCATACATATTCCAAATCCTCCCTCAGTGTCCTGTTGCCGGTGTTCCGGCATAGCGTTGTGATGAGGCAACCAGCGCGTCGCGCACGCGCTCCCAGCTTGCCCCGATAAGCTCTTCCGGCACGTTCGTTCCGCACGCATCGAACAGCGCCCGAACGGCGTATTCGTCCATCGTGATCAGCGTCGTGCCGCCATTGTCGTAAGTCAGCGTCACGATGAGTTCGGCGTCGCCATCATGGGCGGCGGCAATCTGCACCTGGCTGATCACGGCGATGGTCATTTCTTCGCCAGCGGCGGCTCAACGAAGATGACATCGCTCGGCAGGATCGGGTTATCCCCGCGCACGCCGCCCGCCGCGCCCACGGCGCGCATGAACACATGCAGGTTCCAGCTCTGCAGGCTCGAAACGGCGGTGTCCGTGTCCATCTCCGCCAGTTCGCGCGCGGCGATGCTGGCCCATGTGTCGCCCGCCTGGGGCAGCACAGATCTGCGCACGCGTGAGAGTTCCTTGGCTGCGGTCATGTCATTCCTCCCATTTATGGATAAAATTGGAACATGTTCTAATTTTTCTGACAAGCGGCGACCTAGGGGAAACTCCTGAGCATTTTTCAGCTTTTCTGCAGGCGCCGGGATCGCCCCCGATTACCTGCCTTGAATCCAAAGAAAAAAGGGGCGCCCCGAAGGACGCCCCGTAAGGTGCGGGAGGAAACGCCGCAGTGCGGCGGTCAGTTGGCGTCGCGAACGGCAACGCCGGTCTCTGGGTAATCAACCCAGATTCCGTCAGCCCCGGCCTTGATGAGCGCGTTCAGCTCGGCCTCGGCATTGGCATAGCCCTTCAGCGGCTGGTCATCGCGCACGGTATAGACGTGCACCAGCAGGCCGCGGGCATGGGCGCGGTCCACGAAATCCGTGGTCGTGCCATCTTCGTTCAGGATGAAGGATTTCTCTGCGCCAACGCCGGTCGTCGGCATCGTCTCCAGGTCATACTCCAGTCCCAGCATCTTGTTGTAGGGAGGGCCCACCATGTTCTGGATGGTCGGCAGGTCGCTCTTCTTGCTGAAGGCTTCCAGGAAGGGCGGTTCGAAGCACTGGATGAAGATCGGGATACCGGCTTCTTCGATGCCCTTGGCTTTCAGCGCGCTGATGATCGGGTCCACCATGTCGAGGCCGACCGAGGCATAATAGCTCGGCCATTTGGCTTCGATGTGCAGGCCAACGGTCTTGCCCTCGGCGGCGGCTTTCAGGGCAACGTCCATGATTTCGTCGAAGGTAACGATATCCAGCTGGTCGTTGAACTCCATCGTCCGTGCCGGGAATTGCTGGCGGGCTTTCAGCGTCTTGATCTCGGCCAGCGTGAAGTCGTCGGCCCACCAGTCTTCCATCTCGCCCATTGGCGTCGTGCGCTTTTTCTTGCGATCGGCGAACTCGGGATGGTCGGCCACATTGGTCGTGTCCGAAAGATAGGGGTCGTGGCGGGTGATCAGCACGCCGTCCTTGGTCATCACCAGGTCGGGCTCGATGAAGTCTGCGCCCTGGGCGATGGCGGTTTCATAGGCCAGGATGGTGTGCTCGGGATAGAGGCCGCTCGCGCCGCGATGGGCGATGATGATCGGCTTCTCGCCCGAAAGCGTTGCGAAGGTCTTGGCCGCTTCCGTCACGGCGGGGGAGGTGGGCACCTCCTCCGGCGCGACGGCCACGGGGGCGGCATTGCAGGCCGCCAGCATCAGCGCGGCGATGGCAGTTGCGTATTTCATGTCAGTCTCTCCTCCGTTCCCGGATCAGAACTTGATGTAAGCGCCGGCTTTCAGCATCTGCGGCTTGCCACGGATGATGGTGTGCAGGCCGAAGGCGCCGCCCGTGTTGCCCACGTCGATCAGGTATTCCTCGTCGAGCAGGTTCTCGCCCTGAACATAGACGCCCCAGCGGTCGCCGGCGTCGTCGAAGGCAATGCGCAGGTTCACAAGGCCGTAAGCGCCTTCTTCCTCGGACACAGGCGTGCCATCCGGATAGGTCTCGCGCACGCGGATGAACCCGCCATTGCCGTCAGCGGTGTAATCGTAGCCGTTGTCGTCTTCGAAATACTGCTTGCTCTTCCAGATATAGCTCGGCGTGATCGAGAGCGTGCCCTTGTCGGCAACGTTCAGGGTGTAGTCCGCCGCCAGCGAGAAGCTGTTGGTCGGGCTCATCCGGAACTTGTTGCCCGCAAACTGCAACGGGTTCCCGTTGCTGTCCTTGTTGTCATATTCGGAGAAGTTGTAGGCATAGGTGCCCAGCAGGCGGAGATTGTCCGTGATCAGGGCCTGGCCATCGAACTCAAAGCCATATTGCGTTGCGTTGCCGGAGTTCTCGACGATGAACACGCCGTTGATCGGGTCGAAGCGGCTGGTCTGGAAGTTCTCGTACTGGCCGTAATAGACCGAGGTGGTCATCTGCAGGCGGTCGTCGAAGAAGCGGCCAAACATGCCGGCTTCCACGTTGTCCAAAGTTTCGGCGTCAACCACGGAGAAGGTGCGGCCGGCGATCGACAGCGCTTCCGGGCGGCGGCCACGGCCATAGGAAACCCAGGTGTTCACGGTGTCGGACACGCGGTAAGCCGCGTTGAGGCGCCAGGTGAACGCGCCATCGGGTTCGGCCGATGCGCTGTAGGGATTGTCCACGAGATCCCGGTTGATCAGGAAGCCCGGTGCGAAGGTCACAGCATTTGCCGCGCCGCCGAGGTAGGGGTTGCCGCGCAGCAGTTCGCCGACGCTGGAACCGGAGAGTTCGTTGACCGTGTAACGCAGGCCCGCCGTCAGGGCGAGGCGGTCGGTCACTTGATAGGTCACGTCGCCGAACAGGTCATAGCTGGTGCGTGCGTCGCTGGTTCTGGATTGTTCGGCGTGGGCCGGGTTCAGAGGCAGGAACGCGGCAAACACCATGTCGGCCTCTGCAACGCCGTTTACAGCCTGTGCGCCGTATTGTGAGAGGATGTGAGCGACCGAATACTGGAACGGCGTTTCGAAGCCGCCGAAGTTGGCCGCGCCGGGCGCGCCGGCGAGTGCCAGGATGCGGCGTGCTTGATCCATGCCGCCGACAGATGCAGCGATCTGCGGTCCGAACAGCGATTGCGCATAGGCCTCGTCGGTCGAGAAGGTCAGCGAGTCATTGGTTTCATAGTCGAAATAGTTGGCGCCGAAGAAGCCGGTCAGCTTGCCGCCATTGTCATAGTTCAGGCGCAGTTCCTGCGTGAGGGCTTCGCCATCGCGCGTCTGGTAGAACTGCAGCAGGTTGATTGCCGCGCCGTCGGAGTCCCAGGCTTCGTTCGACATCAGGTCGCGATAGTCGGTCAGCGAGGTCAGCGTCCAGGCATCGTTCAGGGCGATTTCAAGGTTCGCAGTCGTCGCAAAGATCTTGCGGTCATTGCCCAGCTTGTCGCGCACCTGATCGGGGTTGATGTTCATCGCGGTCGGGCCGAAGGGGTCAACCTTGCCATTGACCGGGAAGAAGCCGGAGGTGAACTGCGTGCCGGTGGAATCGTCTTCCTGATAGTTGACGAAAACATCGGCAGTGATCGCCGGGGTGGGTTCCCAGTGAAGGGCGCCGCGAATGGCTGCCGTGTCTTGCCCCATCAGGTCGGGTGAATTGGCCGTGTTCGGAACATAGCCGTCCATCTGCTTGATCTGGCCGGCAAGGCGCACCGCCAGCGTGTCGCTGAGGGCAAGGTTGTAGTAGCCTTCGCCGCGCAGCGCGCTGTAATCGCCCGCTTCCACCAACAGCTTGCCTTCCGTGCCGGCGGTTGAGGCGCGGTTCTGGATATAGTTGATGCCGCCGATCAGGGCGCCCTGGCCAAACAGGGTTGCCTGCGGGCCTTTCACCACTTCGACGCGCTCGATGTCATAGATGGCGATGCTCGTGGCATAGCCCGGCGTGCCGATCGAAACGCCGTTCTGGAAGATGGCAACGCGCGGGGCGCCGCCGTCGGCGACAACGCCGCGCAGCGAATAGGTCGGCGCGTTGAGGCTCTGTGCCTGAACCTGCAGGCCGGGGATGAAGTTGGCGAGGTCTTCAATGTCCTCTGCGCCCAGCTTGTCGATCAGGTCCTGGTTGGTCACCGAGATGTTGATCGGAACGTCGATCAGCGACTGTTCGGTTTTCTGGGTCGTCACGGTGACGACTTCCAGGCGGCGCGAGTCTTCTGCTGCGTCCGGCGTGTCTGCAAAGGCGGCGAGCTGGCCGGAGACGCCAAGGGCGGCAACGGCGGTGGCGGTAAGGATGCGAAGTTTCATGTCAGACCCCGGTGTTGCGGCGCACAAAGCGCGCCAGTTGCCGGGTCGTTAACGAGCGGTCCGGGGCCGTTCAAATCAAGGTTTTGCGAAACTAATGCGTTGAAAATATTAAAATGTTACGGGTTCTTGGCTGTGGCGATTGTGCCACGTCTGCCGGGTGTGTTCACGTTCAGGTTGGTGTGACGGCGGCCCGCGCGATTTAGGATGCTGGATACAAATCCAATAAGATTCCAGCCGCTATCACCTCGCAGATGGCCGCCCTCAAAGGGGGCGGAAGGCTGCGTCAGGCGCGAAATTGAAACCTCGGGTCACCGGTTGATGATTTGTCCACAGCCTCCGGGTGCGGAGAGAAGCATGACGCCGCCGACATGAGACTCTCCCCGAAGGTCCATCTCCGTGGAGGAAGGTGTACGCATCCCATGCAGGTTTTCTGTCACAGTGTCCTCATAAGGGACCAAACATGCACCAATTGAATCGAATCGTATCCGGAATGACACGGCGCGTCCCCAAACGGACTCAAAAAGTCACTGTTTGACACTGTTTGACACGATGTGGGCACGGTAGGGCACGGCGGCGTCCACGGCCTGTCCACCATTTTTATCCATCCGCCCACGGCCCTTATCCACGGCGAAAGGTCAGGGCCCGCTGCAGGTCGCGCCGTCCCTGTCCAACAGCAACGCCTGCCGCCAATCCGGTGGATGCGCCCGCCGACTAGAATAAACTCAAATCAAAAAACGAAAATCAGAATTCAGAAACACCAATCTGCCAGACGCGGGCATGGCGCAACGTGGTGCTCTCCAGCTCCATCGTCGTGGCGATGTCGTATTCTGCCATCAGCCCCGCCTCGCTGCGCGGCGCATAGGCCCGTCCCGGATCGCCGGCATAGGCCGCAATCCCGCGCCTGGCGGCTGTGCCCAGCCAGTCGAGGAAACGCTGCGCCATGGTCATCTCGTAAAAGATGTCGCCGGCGAGGATTACATCCACGCCCGGCGCTGCTCCCTCCAGCAGGTTGCCGCCCAGCCAGCCCAGCGCCACGCCATTGGCCTGCGCATTCAGTTCCGCTGCCGCCCGGCAGATTGGGTCGATGTCGTTGACCAGCACCGCCTCAGCGCCTGCGGATGCGGCGGCAATGCCCACCATTCCGCTGCCGCAGGCAATGTCCAGAACGCGCTTGCCCCGCACCAGCTCTGGCCTTGCCAGCACCAGCCGGGCCACCGCCTGTCCGCCCGCCCAGGGGAACGCCCAGAAGGGGGGCTCCAGCCCCTGCCGCGCCAGGTCGTCTTCTGTGGCGGCCCAGATCGGCGTTATCTCGTCAGCCTGCCATATCTGTAGTGTCTGCTGCAGATTGCCCACGCCGATCGTCAGGCCATCCACCGGCCCCAGCCGTGTATTGGCCCGGATAAATGCCTTCTTCAGGGCGAGGTCTTCATCGTCTGGTGCCAAAGCCGAAATCTGCCCGCTCAAGAGGTTAGCGGGGCGCCTGTACCATCTTTGGCTTTGGCATCAAGGCAATCGCGCCCAGCACGATGATGAACCACACGAAGATCACGAAAAAACAGTCCCGGAAGGCCAGCACCATCGCCTCATTGGCCACATGCTGGTTGAAGATGCCAAAGGCCGATTGGAATGCCTGCACCTGTGGCATGCCCCCCACCTCCAGCCGCTGTGCCTGCAGCGCATGCTCGTACAGCATCTGCGCATTGGTTTCGTTCAGTTCGCCGGAAAGATGCGCGCCATGGAAGATCGTCCGGCGCTGCAGGAAAATCGCCAGGATGTTCACCCCAAACGCCCCGCCCACCTGCATCAGGAAGGAAACCCCGCCCGTTGCCGAGGCCAGCAGGTGCGGCGGTACAGCTCGCACGGCAGTGGTGTTGGAAGGCGGCATACAGAAGCTGATGCCCACGCGGCTGAGAATGATCCACCCCACGAGCACCCAATACGGCGTCAGCGCCGTCACATGCGAAAGCAGGAAAGCGGAAATCGCAAAGCAGATGATCCCGAAACTGAGCAACCAGCGCGGGTCTACCCGGTCTGTCAGCCGCCCGGCAATCGGAAAGCCCACCACCATCGCCAGCCCCGCCGGGATCATCATGATGCCCGCCGCCGTTGGCGAATAGTGTTGCACCAGCTGCACAAACATCGGGATCAGATAGGTCGATCCATAGATCGCAATCCCTGTGGCCGAGATGATCAGTCCCGCCGACCAGAACTGCCGGAACATGAACACTTTCGGGTTCAGCGCCGGAAAGGGATGCCGTCTTTCCCAGAAGAAGAATGCGATACCGGCGACCACGCCGATACCGAAGCGCAGCAGCGTCTTGTCCGAATCCCATCCGTCCCGGTTTCCTCCGGCAAAGCCCGCCAGCAGGCAGATCACTGCCGTCGCCAGCAGCAACAGGCCCGGCCAGTCGAGCGGTGGGCGCGGCATGTTGGGATTGCGGTCTCCGCGCGGCATAAGGAAAGGCGCAATGCCCAGCGCCACCAGCGCCAGTGGCAGTGTCGCCACGAACACCAGCCGCCAGCTTGCAAGGTCTACGGCAATCCCGCCCAGCGCGGGCCCGAAGGCGGGCGCCAACACCACGCCGATGGAGAACACGCCCATCGCCGTTCCGCGCTTGTTGTCCGGAAAGGTCTGGAAAATCAGGAACATCGACATTGGCTGCAGCAGTCCCGCTGAAATCCCCTGAAGCCCCCGCGACAGGATCAGCAGCTCCAGCGTGCTGCTCACTGCGCCCAGGAGCGAACCCGCCACAAAGATCACCATGCCGAAAACATAAGTGGCCCGCGCGCCGAACGTGGCCATCGCCCAGGCATTCGCGAGCATCGCAATGGTGGAGGACGCGAGGAATGCCGTGGACATCCACTGCGCCTGATCCTGCCCCAGCCCGAACGCGCCGATGATCGCGGGCAGGGCGACATTGATTGTCGTCGCCGCCAGCATCGTGGACATCGATCCCGTCAGCATCGTGAACAGCAGGATCCAGCGATACGCGCCGCCAAAGCGTTCGAACTGTTCCCGCACAGCCGGACCCGCCATCGCCGGAATGTCAGCAGGCAGGCGGCTGGCTCCCCCCGCAGGCGAGAGGCCCGAAGCGATGGTCACTCAGGCGCCCCGCCAGCTGGTTCCTTCTTCACCCGCACGCGCACCATCGTGCCAGGGCGCAGCTCTGCCTCGGTCGGGTCAAGGTCAATACGGATGCGGATGCGCTGGGTGATCTTGGTGAACACCCCATTGGCGTTGGGATTGGGCATCATCGCGGCTTCGGCAATGGTGGCGTCATGAACGCGCGTCACCCGGCCTTCAATCTGGTGCGATGGGTCGCTGTCTGCGCGCACCAGCACAGGCGCATTGGCCTGCACATGGCGAATGTCGGTTTCCTTTATGTTGGCGGAAACCCAGACAGCGTCGGGATCGTGCAGCAGCGCCATTCGGTAGCCGCGCAGCGAATGCTCGCCATTGTCGAAGAAGAGTTCATCCACCACGCCGTCGATCGGGCTGCGGATCGTGTGCTGTTCCAGCACCACTTTCTGTGCATCCACACGCGCCTCGGCCTGTTCCAGCGCCGCGCGCAGTACGGTCAGGTCGTAATCGATCAGGCGCACTTCCTCGCCTGCAATGCTCGCGGTGCGCTGGTCGGCGGCTGCCGACTCCCGGTCAGCCTGCGCCCGGCGCAATGCCTGCTCAGCGGTATCGAGCACATTCTTGGCCTGATCCAGATTGGATTGCGGCAACAGTCCGCGCTCGAACAGGTCTCTCGTTCGGTCGTAATCGCGTTGCGCAATCTCGACGTTCGAGCGCGCCGCTTCCACGCTCGCGGCGGCAGACAGTGTTCCTGCCTTTCGCGCGGCCACTTCGCTGCCCGCTTTGGAACTGGCGATGCCGACACGCCGTTCTTCCCGCTCGATCTCGGCGCGCAGGCGCCGGGCTTCAGCCTCCAGCTGCACCAGCGCGTAATACGCTTCCCGGTCGTCGATTGTGTAGAGGATGTCCCCGGCGGCGACCCGGTCGCCTTCCTTCACCTGCACGCTGGTAATCTTGCCGGAAATGTCGGTCGAAACCGCGATCATCTCTGCAGCAATCCGCGCGTCTGAAGTCGATACATAAGCGGCTCGGTCAACCAGGAAGCGCGCCACGAGCACAAGCAGGACAAGCGCTGCGAGGCCAGCAAGTATCATGCGACCGCGGGGCGAACGAACAAACGCCATCAGCTGTGCGCGCGGCGAGGCCGCTGTTTCTACAGCGAAGGATTGAGTATCGCCTTCCATGTGTTGACACCGGCACCTGAATGCCGGCCCGATCCTCCCTGGTGCGGTGTTTGCTGCGAGGCGTTTGCCGCCCTGATCTCCCGCGGATCTATCTGAGCGGGATATGCCGCTAAGGCAATCAAGCCCTATTCTTTGGCGCTCCGGCAAAGGCCGTGATCCGACGGGAATCATTGTATCCGGGCAACCAGCCGGGAAAGTGGCCGGAGGGAAGACGATCATGGGTAATCGGGCCAAGTTTGCTTTAGGACTGTCGGCTTTCTTGCTGGTGGCCTGCTCAACTGCGCTGCCCAGTTTGCCAGAAATGCCGACTTTGCCGTCGCTTTCGGTGCCGGGTCTTTCAAATTCGCCCGTGCCGGGGGATCCTGCCTGCGGCGGCGCCTGGGCGCTGGATGATGGCGGCGGCGTGGCGGTAACGCCAGCTGAAGAGGGCCTGCGCTGGCGCTCTCTCGACGGGCAGACAGGCCGCTTCGTTCTCGAGAAGGACATCTGGAGCGCCTATCAAGGTTGGACCGATACCGCCGAAACGCGCCAGATTCAGTTCACCTGCTCCGAGGGGCTCACCCTATTCGAAGGGGAAGCGGCCACGAAGGTCCCAGTCACCACTCAGGACATTATCTTCACTGGCTCAAAGGGCACCAAACTCGCCGGCCGCCTCATCCTGCCGGAAGGGAATGATCCTGTGCCGGTTGTGCTTCAGGTGCACGGCTCCGAACGCAGCTCCGCCCTGCTGACTGATCCGTATCAGCACCTTCTGCCCCTTCAGGGCATCGGCGTGTTCATCTACGACAAGCGCGGTACGGGCAGCTCCAAGGGCGACTACACGCAGGACTTCACCCTGCTGGCGATGGATGCCGTTGCCGCTGCCGATGAAGCGCGCCGGATGGCGGGGCCCCGGATGAGCCGGTTCGGCCTTCACGGCACCAGCCAGGGCGGCTGGGTGGCCCCTTTGGCAGCGGTGTCGCTGAAGCCGGATTTCGTGATCGTTTCCTACGGCATGCTGGAAAGCCCGCTCGCGGAAAACCGCGCAGAATCGGTGCTCAATGTCGCCGAGGCTGGCTATGGCCCATCTGCACAGATGGCGGCGGGCATGCTGGCGGATGCGGCCGCGACGGTCATGCTGTCCGATTTCAAGCGCGGCTATGTCGAGCTCGAAGCGCTGAAGAAGATCTACAAGGACGAACCCTGGTATCCGCTGGTGCAGGGCGAGTTCACGGGAGATATCCTGCGTTATCCCGATTACGTATTGCGGGTTGGCGGGCCGCTCCGTTCGAGCGGCACCAGCTGGCGCCATGAAGGCGAGCCGGTGCTGCGGCAGCTTGGCGCGCCGGTGCTGTGGATACTGGCCGGCGCAGACCGGGAGGCGCCGCCCGCCTACACCCGTGCGCGGCTGAAGGCGCTGCAATATGAAGGCCGACCGGTGACCGTTGCAGAGTTTCCCGGCGTCGATCACGGCATGCGGGAATTCACAGCCATGCCCGACCGCTCGCGCCGCTATAGCGGCTACGCACCGGGCTACTTCGATCTGGTGGCAGATTTTGCTGCCGGCCGTGAAATCGCGCCGGGAGAATACGGCGATGCGAAGATTACACCCGAGCGATAGGGCCTATTTCGGCTGAACCGATTCCAGATAGGTGATCAGCTCATCGATCTGATCTGCTTCAAACTCGAATTCCGGCATATCTGGATGGCCGACCGTGATGCCTTCGGCCAGCGCCTCGTCCAGCAGGCGAACCGGATACTTCTCTGAGAGCGTGCGGAAGGGCGGGGCCTCGGGATGCGTACTATCGCCTTCCAGACCGATGGCGTGGCAGCGCGCGCAAAGCGCTTCGGCGATTTCCTGGCCAGCCTGCGCTTTGGCTGCTGCAGGCGAGAGCTCGGGCGTTTCAACCGGGTCGCGGGAGCAGGCGGCAGCGAGCACCCCGATAACGAACATCGCAGCGCTGGCGGCGAATGATTGGCAGCGTTTCTGGCGCAGCATGGCGGATGCTTCCTGAACTTGAGTCGGCGCAGGGTCGTTTGCCGGCCGCGGCCTGTCAACTTAGGGAATGCCGCAGGTTGGCCGGAGACGAATTAAGCGGCAGGCGGAGCAACTTATCCACAGGCGCCATCCCCAAGCCACTTCTTGCACCTTTCAACCTTTTCGTTCATCAATTTGCTGAACGATAAATAAGCATCAGGATTTAGAGTGGCTGGAATGACAGATTTGGCGGATGCCGTAACGGAACGTTCGGGACGGGAGTTATTGCTGGAAGCTGCGGGCGAACTCATGTCCGAGATTGGCTCGATTGATGTGTCCCTGCACCAGATTGCAAAGCGCGCTGGCGTGACTGCACCTCTGGTAAAGTACCATTTTGGATCCCGGGACGGCCTGCTTCTGGCGCTGGCCCAGCGCGATACAGAACATTCGCTCCAGCAATTGCAGGAATTGGTGGCGATGGACATCGATCCCGCCAACAAATTGCGCATCCACATTCACGGGATCATCCGTTCCTATGCGCGCCACCCTTATCTCAACCGGTTGCTGGATAGCCTGTTGCACAATCAGGAGTCTGAAGGCTCCGAAATCATTCGCAGCAGTTTCATGCGCCCGCTGATCGAGACGCAGCGGAAGATCATTCAGGATGGCATCCGCGAGGGCCAGTTCCGGGAAGTTGACGACAAGCATGTGTATTTCATGATCATCGGTGCGTGCCAGTATATCTTTGCTGCGCGCGCCGCCGTGCACGAACTTGTGGGCGAGACGAAAGTGGGCCGCGAGCTGGCGCGGGACTATGCGGCCTTTGCCGCCGACTCGATCATGCGAAGCGTATTAAAATAATCGCCGATAATGCAGCATACAGATGAAAAAGGGCGGAGGGTGTCTCCGCCCTTTCTTTTTCCGGCCTGGGTCAGAGCGATGGAAGATCGAGCCCGTGCTCTCGCGCGCAATCGATCGCGATCTGGTAACCCGCATCGGCATGGCGCATGACGCCGGTGGCCGGATCGTTCCACAACACCCGCTCGATGCGGCGTGCAGCGTCCTCAGAACCGTCGCAGCAGATCACCATGCCGGAATGCTGGGAGTAGCCCATGCCGACGCCGCCGCCATGATGAAGCGAGACCCAGGTGGCGCCCGAGGCGCAATTGAGCAGGGCGTTGAGCAGCGGCCAATCAGAGACCGCATCAGAGCCATCCTGCATCGCCTCGGTTTCACGATTGGGCGAGGCGACGGAGCCGGAGTCGAGATGGTCCCGCCCGATGACAACCGGGGCTTTCAACTCGCCCTTGGCCACCATCTCATTGAAGGCGAGCCCGAGCCGGTGACGATCCCCCAGGCCCACCCAGCAGATGCGCGCGGGCAGGCCCTGGAATTTGATCCGCTCACGGGCCATGTCGAGCCAGTTGTGCAGGTGGGGATTGTCCGGAATCAGCTCCTTCACCTTCTGGTCAGTCTTGTAGATGTCCTCCGGATCGCCGGAAAGAGCCGCCCAGCGGAAGGGGCCGATGCCACGGCAGAAGAGCGGGCGGATATAGGCGGGCACAAAACCGGGAAAATCGAACGCGTTCGTGACCCCCTCATCGAACGCGACCTGACGAATGTTGTTGCCATAATCGACTGTAGGCACGCCTCGTTTCTGGAACTCCAGCATCGCAAGAACATGCTTGGCCATAGAAGCGCGCGCTTCAGCCTCAACCCCTTTGGGATCGCTCGCCCGCCGTGTCTTCCATTCCTCCACGCTCCAGCCTTCGGGAAGATAGCCATTAACGGGATCGTGCGCGGACGTCTGGTCGGTGAGCAGGTCCGGCAGGCGGCCAAGCTCAAGGATTTTCGGCAGGATCTCGCAGGCGTTTCCGAGGAGGCCGATGGACTTGGGTGTGCCGGACTTGCAGCTCTCGTCGATCATGTCGAGCGCCTTTTCCAGGTCATCTGTCCACGCATCGAGATAGCCGGTGCGCATCCGCATTTCGATGCTGGAAAGTTGGCATTCGATCGCAAGACAGGCGGCGCCGGCAAAGACAGAGGCGAGCGGTTGTGCGCCCCCCATGCCGCCCAGGCCCGCGGTGAGCAGCCATTTTCCCTTGAGGTTTCCACCGTAGTGCTGGCGACCCATCTCGACAAAGGTTTCGTAGGTGCCCTGAACGATCCCCTGAGCGCCGATATAGATCCAGCTGCCGGCGGTCATCTGACCGTACATCATCAGGCCTTTGCGGTCGAGTTCATTGAAATGATCCCAGCTGGCCCATTTGGGAACGAGGTTGGAGTTCGCCAGGAGAACACGCGGCGCGTCCGCATGCGTGCGGAAAACGCCCACGGGCTTGCCTGATTGGATAAGCAGCGTTTCGTCTTCCTTCAGGCGTTTCAGCGTTGAGACAATGTTTTCGAATGCATCCCAGTTCCGCGCGGCGCGACCGATGCCGCCATAAACGACAAGGTCGTCAGGACGTTCGGCAACATCCGGGTCCAGATTGTTCATCAGCATCCGGAGGGGGGCTTCGGTCAGCCAGCTTTTTGCGTTCAGTTCTGTTCCCTGGGGCGCGCGGACTTCGCGGATATTGGCAGGATATGGCATGGTAGACTCCTCAGGGTGTTTCAGCGAAGGCGAGACAGGCGGCGAGCACCTGTTTCAGGGTTTCAATCATCGGGGCGGCAAAATCGGGATCGAAGGGCACGGGCCAATCGGCCTCGGAGACGCTGCCGATCGGCTCGCGCAGATACCCCCGGCAGGACAGTTCCATCTGAACCGCGTGGACGCCGTTTTCCGGCTGGCCATGATGGCGCACGGTCCATCCGCCCCGGAAGCGGCCATCTAACACGCTCGGCTGGTCGGATGCGGCGCAGATCGTTTCGATTCTTTCAGCCAGTTCGGGCGCGCATGTTGTCTTGTAGTTGGAGCCAACATTGTAGACAGGCAGCAGCCCTTCGAACAGATGTGGGATCTGTGAACGGATGGAGTGGGCGTCGTAGAGCACGACCTTGGCGTGGGTCGCCTTCAGGCGCGAGATCTGATCTTCGATGGCGTGATGATAGGGCGCATGAAAGGCGTCGCGGCGGTGGGCGATCTCTGTTTCTTTGGGCTCGTGACCGGCCCTGTAGAGCGGCTGGTTGTCGAACGTGGTCAGCGGGCAAAGGTTGGTTGTGTTCTGGCCCGGATAGAGTGACGCGCCGGATGGATCGCGGTTTGCGTCGATCACTGAGCGTGAGATTGCGGTGTGGACAAGCGTTGCGCCCATGTCTGCGGCAAAGGCATAGAGCTGGTCCACCCACCAGTCCGTATCCCGCCGGGCTAGCTCGGGCGAGACGAAATTGTGTGCGATATCCTCAGGCAGCATCGTGCCCGTGTGGGGAAAGGAAACGATAAGCGGGCGGTCGCCCTCCTTGACGGTTAGCCAGTTCTTCATGGCTGCGCCTCCAGTGAGGGAAGCGGATGGTTTACAGAGGCAATTACGGCGCCAGAGCAGATGAGCGCGGTGGTCGCTTCCATATCCGGATGCATCAGGCGGTCATGGTCCAACGGGGGCACGTCCTTCCGGACGAGGCTGCGCAAGGCTTCAAGGGCGTTGCTGGATTTCAGCGGCGCGTGGAAGTCGCAGGCCTGCGATGCGGCGAGAAGTTCGATGCCGAGTACATAGTCCACATTCTTCGCCATCTTCAGAAGGCGGCGGGCGCCATGCGCGGCCATGGACACATGGTCTTCCTGGTTTGCAGAAGTCGGGATCGAGTCGACGCTGGCGGGGTAAGCCATCTGCTTGTTTTCGGAGACGAGCGCGGCGGCGGTGACCTGAGGGATCATGAAGCCCGAGTTGAGACCCGGTTGCGGCGTGAGGAAAGCGGGGACGCCGGAAAGGGCGGGGTCCACCAGCATCGCGATGCGCCGCTCGGAGATTGAGCCGATTTCGCACAGCGCCATAGCGATCATATCGGCGGCGAATGCAACCGGCTCAGCGTGAAAGTTTCCGCCTGAAAGGGCTTCATCCGTCTCCGGAAAGATCAGGGGGTTGTCGGAAACACCGTTGGCTTCGACAAGAAGCGTATCCGCCGCTTGTCGCAGCAGGGTAAGCGCGGCGCCGGCGACCTGAGGCTGACAACGGATGCAGTAGGGGTCCTGCACGCGCGTGTCATTTTCAAGATGTGAGGCGCGAATGGCGGAGCCGGCCATGAGATCGCGCAGCACTGCGGCGCAATCGATCTGGCCTTTGTGGCCGCGCAGCTGATGGATACGGGCATCGAACGGTGCGTCAGAGCCTTTCGCTGCTTCTGTCGAGAGGGCGCCGGTAATGAGGGCGCTTTGCAGGATGCGTTCGGCCTCGAACAGTCCAGCCAGGGCGCAGGCGGTGGAAAACTGCGTGCCATTCAACAGCGCGAGGCCTTCCTTCGCGGCCAGCGCGGGCAGAGGAGAGAGGCCAGATTTGGCAAAGGCGGCGGCGGCGCTCATGCGCTCGCCCTGGAGGAAAACATCGCCGACGCCGATCATCGCGCAGGCCATGTGGGAAAGGGGCGCGAGGTCTCCCGACGCCCCGACTGAGCCCTGCGCGGGCACGAGGGGCAGCAGGTCTGCTGCAAGCATCGCTTCCATCAAGGCGATGGTCTCGGGCCGAACACCTGACGCGCCCTGGCCGAGATTGGTCATCTTTAGAGCCATCATCAGGCGGACGATTCCAGCGGGTGATGGTTCGCCAACACCTGCCGCATGGGAGAGGACGATGTTGCGCTGGAGTGTTTCCAGCTGATCGTCCGGAATACGAACGGTGGCGAGTTTACCAAATCCCGTATTAATTCCGTAGACCGGCTGGCCTTTCGCGAGAATGCGCGCAACGGCGGCGGCGCTGGCAGCAATTGCGGGCGCGCAGGCGGGGTCGAGCTGGGGAACGGCGCCAGTCCAGATGGCGCGCCATTGGCTGAGCGGTACGGCGCCGGGTGTTAGAATGATATGGCTCATTGGCCTCTCCAAATGCGGGTGTGGAGCCGGTTCAGGCCCATATTGTTGACGAGTTCGGCGGGGCGCTCGATGTCCCAGATGTTCAGATTGCAGAGTTTTCCGGGTTCAAGCGTTCCGGAGTTGCTTTCGAGGCCGAGCGCGCGGGCGGCGTGGCGCGTGGCGCCCAGGAGGCATTCTTCCACCGTCATGCGGAACAGGGTCGCGCCCATGTTCATCGCCAGCAGGAGGGATGTGAGTGGGGAGGTTCCGGGATTGCAATCGGTTGAGATGGCAAGCGGTACGCCAGCCTGTCGGAGTTTCTCAATAGGCGGCGCATGCGTATCGCGCAGAAAGTAATAGGCGCCGGGCAGCATGACCGCGACAGAGCCGGATGCGGCCATCGCGGCGATGCCTGCATCATCGAGATATTCCAGATGATCCGCTGACAGCGCATTGTGGCGGGCGGCGAGGGCGCCGCCGTGCAGGTTTGACAGCTGGTCCGCATGCAGCTTCACGGGCAGGCCATGCTGGCGCGCGGCGTTGAAGACCCGGTCCGTCTGCTCCGGAGAAAATCCGATGTTTTCGCAAAAGGCATCAACTGCGTCCGCGAGCCCATCGCGTGCAGCGGCGGGAATGATCTCTTTACAGACAAGGTCGATATAGGCGTCGGCGCGGCCTTCATATTCGGGTGGCAGGGCATGTGCTGCGAGAAGCGTGGTTTGAATATCGATGGGACGGACCTTCCCAAGCGTACGGGCCGCGCGCAGCTGTTTCAGTTCATGCTCAACGCTGAGACCGTAGCCGGATTTTATCTCCAAAGTGGTGACGCCTTCGGCGATCAGCGCGTCGAGCCTCGGAAGGCTTTCGGCGATCAGCTGGGCTTCATCTGCGGCGCGGACGGCGCTGACGGTGGAGCGGATGCCGCCGCCGGCGCGGGCGATTTCCTCATAGCTGGCCCCGGCGAGGCGAAGCTCGAATTCCCTCGCGCGGCTGCCTGCCCAGACGAGATGGGTGTGGCAGTCCACAAGGCCCGGTAAAATCCAGCGGCCGTCGCAATCGATCACTTCGAAATCATCCGTAGGCGGCGCATATTGTGCGGCGCCAGAAAATGTGATCCGGTCGCCCTCGGCGGCGACGGCGCCGTTCTCGATGATGCCGAGGCCGGGCAGGCCGGGCGCCATGGTGGCGAGGCGGGCGTTGGTCCAGATACGCTTTGATGCCATGCTTTCCTCCCCGTTGTCTTACTGCCGGTCTTAGGCTAATATGTATAGACATAATAGAAGAGTCGGAGGGATGTCCAGTGGCAGTGAAAAAGTCTGAGCGGCTTTGGTTCGATTATGCCCTGTTGCCTTCCGGCTGGGCGCGCGGAGTTCAGGTCACGATTTCAGACGGCCTCATCGGGGATATGTCCGTCGATATTGAGCCTCCTTCCGGGGCGGTTCGTGGGCGATGCCTTCTGCCGGGCCTGACAAATCTGCATTCCCACGCATTCCAGAGGGCCATGTCGGGACTGACAGAAGTGCGCGGGGCGGTTCAGGACAGTTTCTGGTCTTGGCGGAGTCTACTCTATGGGTTTGTCAGCCGGATTGGTCCGGAGGATATCCACGCGATAACGGCGATGGCGTATGCCGAGATGCTGGAGGCAGGGTTCACGCGGGTTTGCGAGTTTCACTACCTGCACAATGACCCTGACGGCGCGCGTTTCAGCGACCCGGCGGAAATGGCGGGGCAGGTGGTTCGTGCTGCAGCGGATACAGGGCTGGGGCTGACGCTGCTGCCAGTGTTCTATGCCCATTCGGGCTTTGGCGGGCAGCCGCCGACTGAGGGACAGAAGCGCTTCCTGAGTGACGTGGACAGCTTTGCCGCGCTGCTTGACGCTGTTGGACAGCACACGGCCAATCAGCATGATTTTGTGCTGGGTTTTGCGCCGCACAGCCTGAGGGCGGCGACGCCGCACGAATTGCGGGCCTTGCTGGCGATGGACAGGCAGGGGCCTATCCACATCCATATCGCCGAACAGATGAAGGAAGTTCAGGACTGTCTGGCCTGGTCTGGCGCGCGGCCTGTGGAGTGGTTGCTGCACAATGCAGATGTCGACGCGCGTTGGTGCCTCGTCCATGCGACGCATACGAACGACCGGGAAATCCACGGGATAGCGAAAAGCGGGGCCGTTGCGGGGTTGTGCCCGGTGACCGAGGCGAATTTGGGCGACGGTATTTTCGAGGGCCGGGCCTATCTTTCCTATGGCGGGCACTACGGTGTAGGCACCGATTCCAACGTCTCCATCAGCGCGGCGGACGAGCTGCGCGTGCTGGAATACTCCCAGAGATTCAAGCATCTCTCGCGCAATGTGATGGCGGGTGAGGGCTATGCCTCGACGGGGCGTTCGATGTTTGAGCACGCCCTTGCCGGCGGCGGGCGGGCGGCGGGCATTCCTGTTGGATTGGCGCCCGGAAACCCGGCGGATTTCTTCGCTATCAGCAGCGAGGCCTTACCTGAAGCGGCAGGGGGCGGAGACCGCACTTTGGACGCCTGGGTGTTCAGGGCGAAAAACAATGCAATTTCAGACGTGTGGCGCCGGGGCGCGCATGTGGTACAGGGCGGACAACATATTCACCGGCCGGAAATTGAAGCCCGATACAAGGCGGCGCTTTCCAGATTACTTTAGTATCAAACCGTGCCTTTTTGAGGACAAACGCGGACAAACAGGGACAGATTGGGCCATATGAGGGACTCTGACGACACGCTTCCGGTCACCGAGCGCATCCGTTCGGACATCGAGCGCAAGATCCTCTCCGGCGCGCTGAAGCCCGACGACCGCATCCCGCTGGAGCGGGAATTGATGGAAATCTATGACTGTTCCCGCATGACGGTGAACAAGGCGGTGAGCGACCTGGTGGCGCGCGGACTGATCGTGCGGCGCAAGCGGGCGGGATCTTTCGTGGCGCATCCGCCGAGCGATTCCACCATACTCGATATCCCCGACATCCGGCTGGACCTTGAGAACAAGGGCCATGACTACGCTTTCCGGCTGTTGCACCGGAGCGTGCGTGTCGCAAAGGGCGCCGATGAGGCGGCGCTGGTTGGCAAAGGCGCGCGGCTGATCGAGCTGCGCGGTGTGCACCGGGCAGACGAGCAACCCTTCGGATTTGAGCGAAGGCTGGTGAACCTGGCCGCTGTGCCGGAGGTGGAGGGCGAGGATTTTGCGGAGACGCCGCCGGGCACCTGGCTGCTGGGGCATGTGCCCTGGTCGCAGGCCGAGCACCGGATTTTTGCAGTCGCCGCCGACCCGGCAATTGCGGCGCATCTGGATATTGCCGAGGGCAGCCCCTGCCTGATGCTGGAACGGCGGACCTGGCTGGACGGCAGCCCGGTGACGCATGTGTGGCAGACTTTCCCCGGCGACCGGCATTCCTTCATCGGCGCGCTGACCCGGCGGCAGGCATAGGGACCATTCCCTAGATCGCCCCGGTCTGACGCGAGGACAGGCTTGTAACCCCGAAAACGCGTGGCAGGTTCGTCTGATAACTGATTATCAGGGGAGTTTGCCATGGCCGAAGCAGCCGAAGGCTTCAAGATGCGCCTTGCGCCGGAAGACGAGTTTACGCACGATCCGGGCGACGCGGAAAACTACAATGAAAGCATGTATTTCAACGTGTTCGACGCGGGCAAGCGGGCAGGCGCGTGGTTCCGCCTCGGCAATCGCCCGAACCAGCGCTACGCTGAAATGTCTATGTGCGTTTACTTTCCCGATGGCCGGGTTGGTTTCATGTTTGCCCGCCCGGAGATCAGTGACAATTCACAGATGAACGCGGGCGGTCTGCGCATTGACGTGGTGGAGCCGTTCAAGACGCTGAAGGTGACGTATAGTGGCGAGCTGCTGGTACTGAAGGAGCCGGGCCAGATGGCCGATCCGAAGGTGGCCTTCCGCAACAATCCGCGCCTGCCTTGCAAGATGGAAATGATCTATACCGGCCTCTCGCCGATGTATGGCGGCGAGATGGTGAAGGCCGATGGGTCGTCCATCGAGATCGACCCGGAGAAATCCTTCGCCAAGGCGCACTATGAGCAGCATTGCGGCGCGAAGGGATTTATCGAATGCGGCGGCGAACGGCTGGAGCTGGACGGCTATGGTCTGCGCGACAAGTCCTGGGGGCCGCGCCACTGGCAGGCGATTGAATGGTATCGCTGGTGCCCGATGAATTTCGGGCCGGACTTTGGCATGATGTTCAATGTGATGGGCGATGGCAAAGGCGGCGTGCACCAAAGCGGCATGGTGTTCCGCGATGGCATTTATGACGTGATTGTGGGCGCCGAACTTTCCAGCAACTGGGACAGCAATGAATACCAGACCGACCTGGAAGCAAAAATCCGTACAAAGAGCGGAAAGGAATATACTGTCAGCGGGAAGGTGATGTCTCTCATTCCTCTGCGCAACCGGCGCACCGCGCCGGACGGAACGGAGCTGACCACGCGCATCACCGAAGCGATGACGGAGTATCGCTGTGACGGGAAGACCGGATACGGCATGAGCGAGTATCTGGACCAGATCGTCGACGGGCGGCCACTGGGCCGACTTGCGGGCCACTGAATGGCGTGGCGGGCTTTGGCATCAAGCCAGCAGCCTCAATCACCGGGATGAGCCAGGTGGACAAAGCGGTGAAAGCTGGCCTGTTCAGGCGTCAGTGCCGGGATCATCGTCTGGAGTGGATGATGAAGACGGGCGGCGCAGACATTGTGCTGGACGGGATGAAAGCCGGAAACATTCGAGTTGTGGGCAGGGGCGCATACGCAGCCTGCCCACAACGCGATCAGGAAAATGTGTCCGCAACCGGGCTCTCTTCGGCGGCTTTTGCATTCAGCTCAGCCTGGATATTCCGGCTGGCGAGCCAGTAGAGCGTCGCGGGGATGACGCCCATAAAGCCGGCCACATAAAGTGACCAACGCACGCTTTCGGAGCCTGCAACAGGGGCGAGGACATCCGACAGGATGCCGAAGAGGAGTGGGCCGAGGCCGAGGCCGATCAGGTTCAGCGTAAAGAGCATCAGCGAGACGGCAACCGCGCGAGAGGCCGGGCTGATCAACAGCTGAACGCAACCGAATGTGGGCGCGTAGTAAACCCCGGAGAGGGCGGCCGAGAGCGTGAGCATCGGGATGGCAACCCAAACCGGGCCGATATAGCCGATCAGCAGGATTGGCACCGTGAGCAGCATGGCGATGGCCGGGGCCAGCATATAATGGACGGGCTTCTTGACGCCGAACCGATCCGACGTCCAGCCGCCGAGCCATGTTCCGAGGATGCCGCCGATGCCTGTTCCGACGCCGTAGAACACGCCGACCTGCCACAGCTCCAACCCATGCGAGCGGATGAGGAAGATGCCGTTCCAGACGCCTTTGCCATATCCCAGGAACGCGACGAAGGACGCGCCGAGGGTGGCAAAGATGAAGACTTTCGAGCTTAGCACTTCCTTCAGCGTTTCGCCGATGGTGGAGCGGGGGGCAGCCTGGCTGGCCTTGAGGCGGGCGGCGGCTTCCGCCAGCGTGCCCGCCTTGCGGGGCTCTTTAACGGCGAACCATAGCAGCAGCGCAAGCAGGACGCCTGGAATGCCGGCCACCATGAAAGCAAGCCGCCAGCCGACAGTATCAGCCAGCACGCCACCGATGACCATGCCCATCAGCGAGCCGATCGGAATGCCGAGGCCGAAGAAGGCAATCGCAGAGCCGCGCTTTTCCGCGGGCACTGTGTCGCCAATCAGCGAGTGGGAGGCGGGCGTGCAGCCTGCTTCGCCCACGCCGACGCCGATGCGCGCAAGCAGGAGTTGCCAGAAGTTCGTGGCGAGGCCGCAAAGGACCGTCATGCCCGACCAGATGGCGAGCGAGCCGGACACGATGCCGACCCGGTTTGACTTGGGATTGTCTGCCCAACGCGCAATCGGAATGCCGAGCGTCGTGTAAACCAGGGCGAAGGCGAGGCCTGTCATCAGGCCGATCTGAGTATCCGAGAGGCCGAGATCATTTTTGATAGGCTCGGCGAGAATATTGACAATCTGGCGGTCAACAAAATTGAAGGCGTTGACGATAAGCAACAGCCACAGGGTGACGCGAACCCGCGATTGGGGATTGGCAGCTATGCTGGGCGGCAGGAGCGTCTGGGACATCGGAAGTGTTCCTGTTGGCGTTTCTGTCGGTCAGTGGATCTGGAGTTATCATCAGATTTGAATTTGCGGTCACCTCTTTTCGGAGGTGACCGCAAGGGAAGGGGTGTTCACATCTGGGTTATGTCAGATCAGAAGGAACCGCGCAGCGTGACGCCGAATGTGCGCGGGGCGCTCATATAGGCGTTGGTGTCACCCGACTGGAGCGTTGTGGAGAAGTGGTTGGTGACGTAGCGCTTGTCGAACGCGTTCTGCACCCAGGCCTCAAGCGTCCAGCCATCGACGGACTTGACGCCGAGGTTGAGGTTGAGAAGGCCGAAACCACCCTGTTCCAGGAAGTTCGAGTTGTTGGTGATGTAACCACCCGAATATTGCTGGTTGATGCGGCCGATGATCGAGAAGGTATCGTTGACCGGCTTGTCCAGCTTCAGCGAGAGGCTGCCCGAGAGTTCCGGAGCGACCGCGAAACGGCGGCCCGAGAGCACCGCGCCGAGCGAGGGGTCTTCGCCCAGCTCTGCCTGGGGCAGATAAGTGACCGCTGCATCGAGCGACAGGAAGTCGTTCAGCTCCAGCGCGCTTTCGACTTCGACGCCATAGACCTCTGCCGTGCCGGCGTTGAGGACCTGGAACTGCGTGCCGACGAAGCGGGCGACCTGCAGGTCCGTCATGTCGTTATAGAAGGCCGAGAAGTTGGCGCGGCCACGGCGATCCCAGAACTGGGTCTTGAGGCCAAGTTCGTAGGCGTTGACGAATTCCGGGTCGTAGCGCGGGTCGCCGGGGGTGGCGCCGGGGAAGTAATCCGGGTTCTGACGGTATCCGCCGGCCGCGTTGGCGTCGAGGTTTACCCCGCCAGCCTTGAAGCCGCGATTGTAGCTGGCATAGAGCATGACTTCTTCGTTGAAGTGATACTGCACGCCCAGCGTACCGCTGAAGGCTTCATCGGTTTTGGATTCGTTGAAGTGGGGCGCAGGCTGGACACCGAGCACCTTGTAAACGTCGAGCGGGTTCGGACGATAGTAGAGGTTTTCGAACTGGCCCTGCTTCTTCTCCTGCGACCAGCGCAGACCGGCGGTGATGCCCCATTTCTCGTTCAGGCGGCCATCCCACTGGCCGAAGAAGGCCAGCGACTCGTTATTGCCTTCGATGACTTCGATGGAGCGCAGGCCCGGTGAGGCATCGAAGACCAGCGTTGAGGGAAGGGTGAATTCGAAGACGCGTTGCAGGTCTTCACCCCACCAGCCGGTGCGAGCCGATTTGATCGATTCGTCGGAATAGAACACGCCGACAACATAGTTGGCATCGCCTTCTGCGCCGAGATCATGCTCACCGGCATAGCTGAATTCCTGAGAGAAGAAGTTGCTCTTGAACTTCTCGTGCAGCTGCAGGAGGTCTGCGCCGGCGAAGTCTGCGTCCGTCATCTGGTCGACCTTGTACTGACGAAGCGCAGTAACGGACGACAGCTTGCCGGGACCCACATCCCAGTCAGTCTTCAGGGTGTAGCCGGTGTCTTCAACGACCTGGTTCGGCGGGATGTTGAGGATCGCTTCGTAATCATTCTTGTTGCGCGAAGTGGGCACGAGGCCGCGTTCGCGGATGATCTGGTCGACAACATTCTGGACCGGGCCGGGGACGGCATCGACCGTGCCGAAGCAGCAGTTCTCGTCCGAGCGGGCATAATCTGCGATCAGGCGGATGCGGAAATCGTCCGTCGGCTCATAAAGGAGCTGCGCCTTGATCCCATTGCCGCGGCGCTCGTTATAGTCTTCGCCGGTGTTGGGGTTTTCGAAGAAGCCTTCGCGGTTTGCCGTGATGGCGGAGACGCGCAGAGCGGCATTCTCGCCCAGCGGCGCATTCACGGTGAGTGTGCCGGTAACCGCTTCATAATTTCCGAGGGTGAGCGAGTAGTCGCCGCCTGTTTCGCCCAGAACCGGCATGGAGCTTTCCAGCAGGATGGCGCCGGCGGACGTGTTCTTGCCGAACAGCGTGCCTTGGGGGCCGCGGAGAACCTGGAGGCTGCCGACATCAAGGAAGTTCTGAAGCGCGGCGCCGGGGCGCGAGCGATAGACGCCATCGACGAACACGCCGACAGCGCCTTCAAAGGCACGGCTGGCGCCGGTGGTGCCGATGCCGCGGATCTGCAGGTTCGCTGAGGTGGCGGGGTTCGACGTGTTGCGGAAGGTAACGCTTGGCGAAACGGAGGTGATGTCGCCAATGTTTTCAACGCGCGCTTCGGCCATGAATTCGGAATCGACCGAGGTGACGGCAATTGCCGTATCCTGAAGATCGGTTGCGCGGCGGGTTGCGGTGACGACAACCTGATTGAGCTTCAGATCGCTTTGTTCGGTCTGTTCTGCAGGCGCAGACTCTTCAGTCTGAGCGACCGCAAGCGGGGCCAGCAGGGTTGTCATTGCCAGCACGGAGGAGCCCGCGAGCAGTGTACGGAGGTGGAGTTCGTTCAAGGTTTTCTCCCTGGTTGGTAGGTTCTGTCGACGTGCGCTGGCAAGTGCGGCTGACAGCGGGAAAAAGACAAAGCATCAGGGGTCGCCGCCAAAGGCGCGCGCGCAAATGAATGCCGTCAATCCGAGGACGCTCGCGCCATGCTCAGAGCACGGATCGAGTAAACCTCCCGCTATAATCAGCCGCGCGGACACTTCCATCGCTGCCAGGGTCTTCGCCCCGGTCCAGCGATAGGCAACACAAATTACCCCGTCAAACGAATTCGGGTTCCTTTTCGCTACGTAACGCTGAGGTTATTTTCTGCGCATTCAGGATCAATTTATTTGATGAGCATTCAGCATTGGATGCTCAGATTTTGAATTTCAAAAAAACATAATATAAACAGGGAGAAAATTTTTCTCTGTGCCGCTGGCGGTGAAATTTTTCAGTAAAATAAACAGCGTCAATGACGCGGCGCCAATCATAAAATTTCATGATCATTATGCTTTATGCGTGTTAAGTTGTCGGCTGTTCAGCTGGAATCTCATGGGGTGGTGGCCGGCGTTGGAACCGCTCTCCTGCCAAATGGAGCGGCGGCGCTCCGCATCTGAAGCGCCGCCACTGTTTTGCTGGCAAAAGTCAGAGGACGTTAAGGTCCACCTCAATGTTGCCGCGCGTGGCATGGGAATAGGGGCAAACTTCGTGCGCTTCGGCGACCAGTGCTTCTGCTTCGGCGCGGTCCACGTCCGGAATGGCGATGTCGAGCTTGACCGCAAGACCAAACCCTTTGTCCTCGCGCGGACCGATGCCGACCGTAGCGGTAACGGTAGAGTCTGCGGGAAGCTTGATATGCTGCCCGCGCGCAGAGACAGCTTTCATGGCCGAAAGAAAGCAGGCGGCATAGCCGGCCGCAAATAGCTGTTCGGGATTGTTGCCATTTCCTGAACCGCCCAGCTCCTTGGGCATGGCGAGGGCAACATCGAGCGCGCCATCGGCCGTTTGGGCGCGGCCATCGCGGCCACCAGTGGCGGTTGCGGTCGTTTTGTAGAGAATGTTGATGGCCATGGGGGGCTCCTTTTTTTGATTGGCTTGATGAAACAATGCGGGCGATTTAATCGCGTGCGATAGATATTGTCTTTCCCTGTTAAGACTTCAAGCCTTGCGATTAAATCGTACGCGATTTATGTTTCCGTCATGAAGAAAAAACGTGAAACCAAGGTGGAAAGTTCCACCATGACCGGGCCTGTGCTGCTGGATCAGGCGCTGTGCTTTGCCATCTATTCGGCGGGGCTGGCGTTCAACCGGGTCTACAAGCCGATCCTCGATCCGCTGGGGCTGACTTATCCGCAATACCTGGTGATGATCGCCCTGTGGGAAGCCGAAGGGCAGACGGTGAGCGAGCTGGGCCAGCATCTCTTCCTTGAATCCAATACGCTGACACCCCTGCTGAAGCGGCTTGAGACCGCCGGGCTGGTCAGCCGCACGCGGGACAAGGCCGATGAACGCCAGGTGCGCGTGTCGCTGACAGAGAAGGGCAAGGGTTTGCTGAAGGGCGCTTCCTGCGTGCCCGAGCAGGTGCTTGCGGCAACGGGGCTGACGGTGGAGCAGCTCACGCGGTTGCGCGGCTCAATCTCAACGTTGCGGGACAATCTGCGGGCAGCGTCTGACGCGGCCTGAGGCGTCACAATCGGCGCAAGACAGGCCTATGGGCTGACGATAGGGTGGGCTCCGATAATGCCTCGGAGGAAAGCCCAATGAAACTATACGTCCGTTCAGCGGCCGTGATCGCGGCCGCGCTTTCGCTCGCCGCCTGCCAGACCAGCTCGCCCGCCACCGAGGCGCCGCCGACCACGCAGGCGCAGATTGGCGAGATGCGCGAAGGCACCGGTATTCTCAATGGCTATCTGGGCGCGGGCGGCCTGCCCGACAGCGCGGCCCTGTTGCCGCCGCCCCCGGCGATGGACACTGCGGCGATGATGGCGGATCTGGAGGCCTATCAGACGACGCGGGCGTTGAAAGGCACGCCGCGCTGGGCGCAGGCGCAGGCCGACAATGAGCTGCATTTTCCTGAGGCGGCGCGCGCGTTTAGCTGCACGCTGGGCGTCGAGATTTCCGAGGAACGCACGCCGCACCTGGCGGCGCTGATGCGGCGGACGCTGACCGATGCGGGCTTTTCCACCTATCGCGCCAAGCAGGCTTACCAGCGCACGCGGCCCTTCGCGCTGCTGGAAGAGGAAAGCTGCGTGCCGCAGGAAGAAGCGGCGCTGCGGGGCGATGGATCTTATCCCTCCGGCCACACCGCGATCGGCTGGGCCTGGGGGCTGATGCTGGCGGAGCTGGCGCCGGAGCGGGCCGATGCGCTGATGAAGCGGGGCTACGAGTTTGGCCAGAGCCGCATGATCTGCGGCGTGCACTGGCAGAGCGATGTGGATGCCGGGCGGGTGATGGGCGCAGCGACGCTGGCGAAGCTGCATACAGATCCGGTGTTCCTGGCGCAGGCAAAGCTGGCGCGGGCGGAAATCGAGGCGGGCTGGACCGCTGGCGCCGCCCCGGAGGCCTGCCTGACGGCGCCCGAATAAGCGCGGGCCTGTGGATAACACCGAGCGTAAACGAGGTGTAAACGAGTTCTGTTGAATTGAGAGAGCTTGCCCTCGAATGGGCAAGGGTTTCCAACGTTTGCATAAGGCGCGCGTTCATGTCCGCACAGGTTCGTACTTCCCCACAGTCTGCCCCTCCTTCGATTGCCCGGATCATTGCCGATGAACTGGGCGTGGCCGAGCGGCAGGTTCAGGCCGTTATGGAATTGCTGGAGGAAGGCGCGACCGTTCCCTTCATCGCGCGCTATCGTAAGGAACGCACGGGCGGGCTGGACGATACGCAGCTGCGCGCACTGACCGAGCGGCTGGACTACCTCACCGACCTGGCCAAGCGCCGCGAGACCGTGCTGAGCGCGATCCGCGAGCAGGGCAAGCTGACACCGGCGCTGGAGCGCGAGATCCTGTGGGCGATGACCAAGGTGGCGCTGGAAGACCTCTACGCGCCCTATAAACAGAAACGCCGCACGAAAGCGACCATCGCGCGAGAGGCAGGCCTTGAGCCGCTGGCCGACCGTCTGCTGGCCAATCCCTCGCTGTCGCCTTTTGATGAGGCGAAGGCCTTCATCGCGTCGGGCAAGGGCGTGAAGGATGCTGACGCGGCGCTGGAAGGCGCGCGCGACATTCTCGTGGAGAAGATGGCGGAGACGCCGCGCCTTGTCGGCAAGGTGCGCGAGACAATGTGGAAGGAAGGCCAGATCGGCTCCAGCCTCGTGAAGGGCAAGGAGCAGGAGGGCGCGAAGTTTTCCGACTATTTCGATTTTGACGAACCGGTGACGGCGATGCCTTCCCACCGCGCGCTGGCTGTCCTCCGTGGGCAGAAGGAAGGCGTGCTGAAGGTGAAGCTGGGCGTACCGGTCGCGGCAGGGCGGGAGCATCCGGCGATGGCGGAGATCCGCGGCGAGTTCGGCATTGCCAAGAAGGGCCGCGCGGCCGACGCCTGGCTGCTGGAAACGGCAGAAGCGGCCTGGAAAAGCAAGCTGGAGCCATCTTCCTCCCGCGATGTGATCAGCCGCGTGAAGGAAGGCGCAGACCGCGAGGCGATCAAGGTGTTCTCGCGCAACATGCATGACCTGCTGATGGCGGCGCCCGCCGGGCCGAAGGTGGTGATGGGGATTGACCCCGGCATCCGCACAGGCTGCAAGGTGGCCGTGGTGGACGCGACCGGCAAGCTGCTGGAAACGGCGACTATCTATCCGCATGAACCGAAGAAGGATTGGGTTGGCTCGCTGACCACGCTGGCGACGCTGTGCAAGCGCTACAAGGTGGAACTCGTCAGTGTCGGGAATGGCACGGCTGGGCGGGAGACCGAGAAGCTGGTGTCCGACCTGAACACCAAATTGCCGGACCTGAAGCTGACCAAGATCATGGTGTCGGAAGCGGGCGCGTCGGTCTACTCGGCGTCGGAACTGGCCGCGAAGGAATTCCCGGAGCTGGACGTGAGCCTGCGCGGGGCAGTGTCCATTGCGCGGCGCCTGCAGGACCCGCTGGCGGAACTTGTGAAGATCGAACCCAAGGCAATTGGCGTCGGGCAGTATCAGCATGACGTGGACCAGAGCGGCCTTGCCCGCTCGCTGGACGGTGTGGTGGAAGACTGCGTGAACGCGGTGGGCGTGGATGTGAATACCGCGTCTGTCGCGCTGCTTTCCCGCGTGGCGGGCCTCAATGCGACGATTGCGGCCAATATCGTGGCCTATCGGGAGCAGAATGGCCCCTTCAAGGCGCGCACGGAATTGAAGAAGGTCGCGCGGTTCGGGCCGAAGGCGTTTGAGCAGGCCGCCGGCTTCCTCCGTATCATGAATGGCAAGAACCCGCTCGACGCCTCAGCCGTACACCCGGAAGCCTATCCGGTGGTGGAGCGGATTGCGAAACAGGCTGGCCGCAAGGTGGACACGATTATTGGCGACAAGGCATTCATCGCCAAGCTGAAGCCGGAAGACTATGCCGACGAAACCTTCGGTGTGCCGACGGTTCGCGACATTCTCAAGGAACTGGAAAAGCCGGGCCGTGACCCGCGTCCGGAATTCAAGACGGCAACCTTCCAGGAGGGCGTGGAGAAGGTCACCGACCTGAAGCCCGGAATGCGGCTGGAAGGCGTGGTGACCAATGTGACGGCCTTTGGCGCGTTTGTGGATGTGGGCGTCCATCAGGACGGCCTCGTGCACATCTCCGAGATGTCCGACACATTCGTCAAAGACCCGCATGATGTGGTCAAGGCCGGGCAGGTTGTCTCTGTGGTAGTGATGGATGTGGATGTTGCGCGCAATCGCATTGCGCTGAGCATGAAGCAGGACGGAAAGCGCCCGGCAGGCGGCGCGGCGAGCAGCGGGGCAAGGGGCGGCCAGGCGCCGGCAGGGAAATCTGCGCCCGCTGCGAAGGAGCAATCCAAGCCTTCCGACAGCCCGTTCAGCATTCTTTCCCGCCTCAAATGAGCGGGCGCGCATCAGGCCGGGACAAATCCGGGCAAGGACTGTAAACAGGCAAGGCCGCTGTGAGAGTTCACGGCGGCCTTTGTTCATCTGGCCGGGCAAGGCATGACATTATCGCTGGTCCTCACGCTTTTCTTCGGCGCCTTTTTCGACGCCACGCTGGGAACCTGTTTCTTCGTGTTTGGCGAAGCCTTCTTCCTGATGGCAGGCGGGCTGCTGTTCACCGAGAAAGCCGTGTGGGCGGTGATTGCCGTGTTTGCGGGCGCGTATGCGGCGGACCAGACAGGCTATCTGATAGGCCGGCAGATGCGGCCCTGGTTTCACCGGTTCGTGCTGGCAAAAAGCGGGCGGCGGGCCGTGCTGCGCAAGACGCGGCGGCTGTTGCGCCAGCATGGCATCAAGGCGGTGGCGGCATCGCGCCTGCTCGGGCCGGTGGCGTGGTTCATGCCGCCGGTTTGCGGCAGCGCGGGCATGCCGTGGCAGCGCTTTGCTGTGGGGTCTGCGCTGGGCGTGGCGCTGGGTGTCGGCATGTTCGTGACGCTGGGATGGGCCATCGCCTGGGGCGCAAGCCAGGGCGACGTGGATGTGGAAGGCTTCATAAGGGCGCACAAATGGGCGCTGCTCGCGGGCGGTCAGGCTGTCTTTGTGCTGATGGGGGTTATCTCACACTTTGTTGGAAACGCTCTGTTTCGGCGCGTGTAAAGGCGGCGAGGTCTGCGGCGCCATCGCGGGCGCGCAGGGCAGGCGCGAGCGCTACGGCACGGGCTTTCATGTCAGCAGAGACGAGCTGTGTCAGGCGCGCGGCGATGTCGTCCTCAGTGGCGCGGGCCTCAATATAGGCTGGCGCAACGCCGATTTGGCGCAGGCGGGCGGCATGCCAGAACTGGTCCAGCCTGTCTGGCAGGATGAGTTGCGGCGTGCCTGCGCGCAGGGCCGTGTCGAGCGTGCCTGCGCCGCCATGATGAAGCACGCCCGCGCACAGAGGTAGCAGCACGGGATGCGAGACCGGGCCACTGACGAAATGGCCACTGGTCAGGTCCGCGTCCAGCTTCTGCGCGATGCCTTCTGAAATGATGGCGCGCAGGCCGAGGCGGCGCACAGCGCGCATGAGGCGCGCCATCTGCTCGCGCGCGGCGTCGCCTTCAAAGGAACCGAGGCCAATATGGATGGGCGCCGGGCCGCTTTGGATGAACTCCAGAAGGTCGCCCGGAAGATCGTTTGTGGGCGGAATGGCAAGCGAGGGGTAAGGCGTCAGGAAATCATTGGCGCGCCAATCCACCGGAGGCACGGCTATGAGCGCGGGCGAGACGCTGGTGACGCGCGGCAAGGGGCGGCCAAGATGGCGGCGTGTTCCATGCGGGGGAATGGCGCGCAGGCCCAGCGCGCGGCGCTGACCCTTCAGCGCCTCCAGCATCAGACGCTGGGCGAGGTCGACCGTGAGATAGCCCGCGCGATTAAACGCCGTACCGTGCCAGGGGCGCCACATCATCGCGCAGGGGAGTTCGTTTGTGGGGCTGATCGCGGGTTGCTGCGCATTGAGGATATAGGGGATGGCATAGGCTTCGGCAGCAATGCGGGCGGGCGCGCAGATGCTGTTGCCCAGAACGATATCCGCGCCGCGCGCCGCTTCAAGGCAGTGGGATGTGATGTCGGCCACATAAGGTACGACCATCTCGCGCCAGTCGCGGAAGAAACTGATCGGATTGGACAGCGTGCCGCGCCGCTCGGCTTCGGCGTTCCACGCTTTCAGTGAAAAGGCGGGCGCCTTGGCGGGCGTGACGCCATGCGCGGCAATCGTTTCCGTGTATTCGCGCGGCGCCATCAGCGTCACGTCCGCGCCGCCTGCCGTGAGGGCCTGCGCTGTGGTGATGTAGGGCATCACATCGCCCAGGCTGCCGAGTGTCTGGATCGAGACCTTCATGGGATGACGACAGAGACGCGGCGTAGTTTGCGGTCCGAAGGCGGCGCGAGATCGGCGGTCGCCGTGCTGAGTTCCGGCTGGGCACCGCAGGCGGTGAACAGGGCGCGCAGGCTCGCGGCGGCAACGGGAAGGCAGTCTGCTTCAGCAGGCGCCAGTTCCAGCAGCACGCTGTTGCGGTCAGTCTGCGTTACGCGGAAATCGGAGATCCGCTGATCGGCGCGCACCACGGCATTACGGATGACATCCGGCGTTATGCGCACGGGCTTGCCGAAGCTAGGGAGCGTGAAAATATCGTCGCAGCGGCCATGCACCTGTTTCACAGGCCTGTGCGGCAGGCCGCAGGGGCAGTGAATGGTGGAAAGTTCCAGAACGTCATTCATCCGATAGCGGACCATCACCTGCGTGTTGCGGGAGAAGTCCGTTATCAGCGGCGTGACCAGATTATCGTTGCCTTCGACCGGCAGGAATTCGAACGCGACCTGATCTTCCAGCAGGTGCAGCGTTCCCAATTCGCAGGCGATGGCGAAGAGGCCTTCGGTCGCCATGTAGATTTCGCGCACGATGGTGCGGAAGCGCGCTTCGATCAGGCGGCGGTCTTCCTCATCCAGAACTTCGGCGCCAGAGAACACCCGCTCTGGCGAAATGTCCGTTCCGCTTTCGGCAAGCGCGCGCAGGAATTTTGGCGGCGCCACGATGACAGTCGGCTGGAAGTCTGCGAGCGGGGCAAACTGCGCGTCGATGCCTTCGCCAAGATCAAAGAAGCGCAGCTGGATGCGTCCACTTTCATTTGCTGCGTCATACAGGCGGCTGGCGGCGGGCAGGACGATCGCCACCTTGTGGCGGCGGGAGAGAAAGTCCGGCAGGGCGCGTGAGAGGATCGTGCCGAGCCAGCGATACCGCTCGCGCTCGGAGACGACATACAGCCCACGATTGCCGGAGGTGCCCGTGCTGGCGCCGATGGCGTATCCCTTGGGCGCGGTGCCGGCATTGAGATGCACCCAGCCCTTTGAGGCGGTGATGCCGAGCCGGTTGTAGCTTTCGAAGTCCCCCATCAGCAGGGCCTTGTCCATCACCGGCCAGTCCTGCAGGCGCTGGCCGCGGAAAGCCGCAAAGGCGGGCACGTCGGCGGCTTTGGTGCGCAGGAATTTGTTGAGGCGGCGTTCCTGCGCGCGCAGCATTGTTTCGCGCTCGCGGTACATCATCAACCGGCGGCGCGCTTCGAGGAAGCTGAGGAGCGTGAAGGCAGCGGCGCTTGGGTTCATCGTACGGCCTCCGGATCGTGGCAGAGCGCGAGGCGCCCGCCGAGGGAAACAAACGTCCGGATGCGGTCAGATGTTTCGGCAGCTGCGCTCGCGTCATCGAGGATGAAGCGTGCGGGCGCGCCCGGCGAGCGATCTTCGAGGATAGCCTGAGACAGCCAGTCGGCATCGGCTGCGTAAAGCAGGGGCGCGACGCCGCCGGTGAACACAAAGCCGGTATGCCCGCGCATGTGGCCGGGCAGGGGCACGGCCAGCACGCTTCCGTCGCCAAAAATGTCGAAGCCATCCCCCAGGCCATGCGGGGCGGGTGCTCGGGGGCTCGCCTCAAATGGCGTGAGGCGCGCGGCCAGGTCATCAGGCAGCAGCTCCCGGAAGCATCCCTTGTGCGTGCGCGCCAGCCAGCTGCTGGAAAGGAAGTGAGCGACCGAGGCGCGGTCAGCAAAAATGCGGGCGCTCGGGTAATCCTTCAGGGCACTGACGTGATCAGCGTGAAGGTGTGAGAGGAGGATCGTGTCGATCTCCGGCGCGCGGGCGGGGAGGGCGTCTGCCGTCAGTTGCGGGTTCAGCACTTTGGAGTAGAGCCAGAGCGGGAAGCTACGCTTGCCACCGGTCACGCGTGGGGAATAGCCCGTGTCGATCAGGCAACGCCCGAAGACCGGATGGTCGAACCGGCCATAGCGCACGGGAATGCGCAGCGCGCGCCACCGGCCGCCGCGCAGCACCAGCCGCTCCGGAGCGGAGACAAAGGCGCTGTTGGGGAAGGCAGGCTCGATCATCTACTGGGGTCTCTGAATGTGAGCGCAAGGCCCTCATCGAAACCAATGCGGGGCCGCCACGGGAGTTCCTTCTGTATTCGATCAAGATTCAGTGTCTGGCGGAAGGCGAAAAGGCCGGCGCTGTAGCTCGTGACTATCGGTTCGGGGTGTCCGGGCAGGGCGCGGCACACCGTTTCTGCCGCCGTTGCAGCAGTGCGCACGAGCGGCCAGGGCATCTCGCGCCAGCGCACATTGACACCCGCCATCGCGCCCGCCCGCTCGGCCACCATTCGGATCGGGAGGGCCTCGCCGCCCGACACATTGTATACGCGCGAGGCGGGATTTGGTGCCCGCAGGGCCGCGATTGCGGCGCTTGCAACGTCGTCGATATAGGTGAGGTCAGTTGCGGCAATGCCGCCGCGCATCAGCGGAAGCGGCCGTTTGGCCGCCGCGCGCAGGAGGCGGGGCAGCAGCGCGGTATCCCCCGGCCCGTAAAGCCCGCGCGGGCGCAGGATGACCGGGTCAAGCTCCGGCGCGGCGAGGACGAGCTGCTCGCTGGCCGCCTTGGTGGCGGCATAGGCGTTGACCGGTGGCGGCAGCGGCATCGTCTCGGCAATGCCTTCCTGGTCGGCGTAGCGGAAATAGATGCTCGGCGAGGAGATGTGGACAAACCGCTGCGCGCCTGCCTCCAGCGCCAGAAGCAGCGCATTGTGGGTGCCGCCGATATTGGCGCGCTCAAAGTCTGCCCGCCGGCCCCAGGGCGAGGAGAGCGCGGCGCAATGGATGACGCCGCTGGCAGACATCTCCGGCAGGGAGACGCCTTCAGCGAGGTCCAGCGCGTAAGCGTCGGCGCCCGCTTCAGCGAGCAAGGCAAGCTTTGCCAGGTCGCGGCCCAGCGCGATGACGCGCTCGCCCTCCCGCAACAATTGCCGCGCAATTGTGCCGCCGAGGAAACCGGTGGCGCCGGTGATGATCACGCCGCTCATGCTTCCAGCGTTGCCCCGCCGATGGAGACGCCCGCCGATGTGCCGATCAGCAGGATGCGGCTGCCGGGGCGCACGCGCCCTTCGCGGCGCGCGGTGTCCAGCGTCATGGGAATGGAGGCGGCGACAAGGTTTCCGGTTGTCTCGACGGTGGAGACGACCTGATCGCGCGAGAAGCCGCATTTGCGGATCATGTGTTCCAGCGCAAGCGGGCTCGCCTGATGAGGAATGACGAGATCGACCTCGCCTTGTTTCCAGCCCGCGCGATCCAGCAGGCGCGTGATGAAGGCGGGCACCTTGGCGCGTGTCAGCTTGAACAGAGCGTGGCCATCCATGCGGAAAAAAGCGTTGCGCTCGAAGGCTTCACGGTCGGTGTGGAAATCATAGCGCGTGCCGCCGGCGGGCAGCGCGCAGAAATCATATCCGTCCGACCAGGTTTCGAGGGCAACATCGCGCACGCGCAGGGAGTGTGGCGCTTCCGCGCTCATCACGAATGCGGCGGCGCCATCGCCAAAGAGGGCGGCGGTTGCCGGATCGTCCTGCCAGGGCAGGGCGCGGGTGGCGATCTCGCTGGCGACGATCAGCACGTTCCGGGCGCGGCCAGCGGAGATATAGAGCGCGGCGATGTCCATTGCGGCCACGGCGCTGAGGCAGGTGGCGTTCACATCGAAAGCGGGGAAGGCGCTGCTGCTGAGGCCGAGTTCGCGTTTCAGCAGCGCGGCGGTCGCCGGGATGGGCTGGCGGCCCACGGCGGAAGCAAACAGGAGCAGGTCGATGTCTTCTACGGGTGTACCCGCGTCTGCCAGTGCGCGGCGGGCCGCGTCCAGCGCGAGGCTCTCCTGACATTCGCCTTGTGCGGCGACCGGGCGGGAAGTTACGCCGCTCGCGCCTTGCAGCCAGCCGGCTGCCTTGCCAAGGCGCGCATCGATCTCGGCTGACGAGAGCAGGCGTCCGCCCGCGCGGGCGCCTGTGCCTATGATTGCGGCGGTGGGCATCGGGTAAGCCACTCCATCTTCGAACTACGTATAAGTGAACACTTACTCACTTGTGGGGATTCGTCAAGCGCTGTCTTTCTCGTGCAATGTATATCACTTGCAGAAATTCGTATGACCGACAGGCAGTGTAAAGCGAGCGCGTCTCGGATTTCCTGTGAAGAGTGGAAACGTTGGCGGCAGGCGCCTGAAAAGGCGGGACTTTCCCTCGCGCGGGCGCGGTTTCAATTCGCGTGCCGGAAGATTGAGTATCCTCTGCGTGATGAATATCTCTGGCGATCTGGACGCTGAGTGGGTAAATAGCAGCGATGAACCGCAGATTGACCTTCTCCCGCAAAGGGTCACACCGGGGGCTGCTGACTGCAGCGCTCGGCCTGCTTCTGCTGTTTGCGGCGGCCATTTCGGTGAGCGCGCAGTCGCGGCCTGCGGCTCTCGCGCCATTGGCGGCTTCCGGTGTCACGCAGGCGGCTGAAGCGATCCTTCCGAAGATTGGGCGGGAAAACCGCGTTCGCGTCAATGTGCCGACCCCGGACGGTGATGATGTTCCGCCGCTGCTGGCCGAGCATGAGGGCCTGTCCTTCCCGATGCCGGCGCAGGCCTCGTTGCCTGATCCGCCATTTGGTCTGCAGGTTGCGCCCCATCTTTCAACTCGTTCTGCGGCGCCCAGGGCGCCTCCCGTTTCCGCCTGATGTCCGGCTGCTGCGCGCCGTAGCGCAGCCTGTCGGTCATCCAGATGAGCTGTGGTCTGTCTTCCTCCCCCTGAGGGCGGACCCAGGCCGGGGCGGAGACCTATCTCCCATGCACATCCCCCTGTAGGAGCGCTGCTTTCCCAGCCAGTTCCTTTCGTGCGGGTCTTCGTCCCGGTCACATCGGATGATCTGACAGCCAGACAACGCTCCGCCAAAGGAGCGTGTTCACCGGCCGCCATGCGTCATGGCCTCCGGTTCCAAGGCATCCAGAGGAACCGATACATGCGAACTTCCCGTTGGGTTGTGACAACCTACGTACTCATAATCATCATGGGCCTGCTCGCAGCCCTTCCGAACATCCTGACAGATCAGCAGAAGGCAGCATTGCCCGGCTGGCTGCCCAGCAAACAGGTCACGCTCGGGCTCGACCTGCGGGGCGGCTCGCATCTTGTGCTTGAGGTCGACGCGCCCGCGTTGAAGGCCGACAGGCTGAAAGCCCTTGCCTCGGAAACACGCACGCTGATGAGCACCGAGTCCGTGCGCGGTCAGGTGGCCGTTGAAGGCGAAACAGTCTCCATCCGCATCACCGATCCTGATGGCCGCGCCAAGATCCTCGGCAAGCTCAGGGAAGAAGTGACTCAGGTTCAGCAAGCCGGAATGAAGGGTTCTGTTCCGGATGTACTGATCCAGCCGACGGGCGACAGGATCGTGCTCTCCCTGTCCGAAGCGGGCATCGCCGACAGGATCAACCAGGCAATCGGCCAGAGTGTCGAGATTGTCCGCCAGCGTGTGGACCAGATTGGTGTCGCCGAGCCCACCATCCAGCGGATTGGCACTGACAGGATACTTGTTCAGCTGCCGGGCCTGCAGGACCCGACGCGCCTGCGCGAGCTGCTGGGATCGACGGCGCAGATGTCGTTCCACATGGTCGCGCCGGAGAATTATGGCGTCGTGCCGGAAGGCGTGACGATGATGCCGGATTCCAAAACCGGCGCGCAGCTGCCGATTTACGACAAGGTGGCCCTCAGCGGCGATCACCTGTCCGATGCCCGCTCCGGCTTTGACCAGAAGACCAACCAGCCGATCGTTTCCTTCCGCTTCGATGCTGTAGGCACCAAGCAGTTCGCGGACATCACCAAGCACCATGTCGGCAAGCCGTTCGCCATCGTGCTCGATGGCAAAGTGCTGACCGCGCCGGTCATCCAGGGGCCGATCCTTGGTGGCTCGGGCCAGATCACCGGCAACTTCACGATTGAAGATACGGTCGTGCTGTCTGCCCTCCTGAGGGCTGGCGCGCTGCCAGCGCCGCTGACGGTGATTGAGGAGCGTACAGTCGGCCCCGATCTCGGGGCGGACGTGATCAATATGGGCCTGACAACCGGCCTCATCGGCTTCGGTCTCGTCGTGGGCCTCATGCTGCTGCTCTATCGTGGCTGGGGCCTGATCGCGAGTTTCGCGCTGTTCCTCAACGTCGCGCTGACCATCGGTATTCTGAGCTTCATTGGTGCAACACTGACTCTTCCGGGGATCGCGGGAATCATCCTCGGTATCGGTATCGCGGTGGATGCCAACATCCTCATCAACGAACGCATACGGGAAGAAAGCAACAAGGGCGTCAGCGCGATGGCCGCGCTCGATCGCGGCTTCAACGCTGCCTATTCAACAATCCTGGACGCAAACGTGACGACGCTGATCGCCACGGGGCTGCTCTTCATGTTTGGCTCCGGCCCGGTGAAAGGCTTCGCTGTCACCATGATCATCGGCACGCTCGTGTCGCTGTTCACGGCGGTCGCTGTGGTCCGTATCCTGATGACGTTCTGGGTGCGCCAGCGGCGGATGAAGAAGATCAATGTCGATCCGCTGTTCCGCTTTGTGAAAGATGGTTCGCGCATTTCCTTCATGAAGGCGCGCTATGCGGGCATTGCCGGGTCGCTGATCCTGTCGGTCGCCTCCATCGGCCTCTTCATGAAGCCGGGCCTGAATTATGGCATCGACTTCACGGGCGGCATCCAGGTGGAGGTGGCAACACCGGGGCCGGCCAACCTTGCCGATCTGCGGTCTGAGCTTTCGAAGCTTGGCCTGGGTGAAATCACGCTGCAGGAGATTGGCGGCAAGGACCACGTTCTGATCCGTATCCAGCGCCAGGATGGCGGGGAGGCGGCGCAGACCGCTGCTGTCAATTCGGTGCGCAGCGCCCTTCACCAGATCGACCCGCAAATCGATGTCGCCCGCACGGAGGTCGTCGGCCCGAAAGTCAGCGGCGAGCTGGCGCGGGACGGCGTCCTCGCGGTGATCATCGCGTCGATTGCCATGCTGATCTACATCTGGTGGCGGTTCGAATGGAACTTCGCGGTCGGCGCAATCGCGACTCTGGCGCTCGATACCACCAAGATGATCGGCTTCTTCGCGCTGACTGGAGTGGACTTCAACCTCACCGCCATCGCCGCGCTGCTGACCTTCATCGGCTATTCGGTGAACGACAAGGTCGTGGTCTATGACCGGATGCGCGAGAACATACGCCTCGCCAAACGATATGACCTGCGCAGTATCATCGATGTCAGCATCAACCAGGTCATGGGGCGGTGTATCTTCACCTCGATGACGACCCTGCTGGCCATTGTCCCGATGGCGATCTGGGGCGGCAGCGCGGTGGAGAACTTTGCCCTGCCAATGGTGTTCGGCGTCATCATCGCCACGACATCGTCGATCTTCATCGCGGCGCCCATCCTGCTGTTCCTGGGCAACCTTGCCCAGCGGCACCAGCATTCCGGGGTTTCTCAGATCGAGGCTCCAACCCTCTGAGAGCCCGGATAGGGAGCGCCGCGACCTGCCTGTCCTTCTGCGGCGCTCCCATTTTTTCTTTTTTGTAACGATACGGTCTTTTTGGCACCCCGGCGCAGATCGCGTTCGGGGTGACCATTTTTCAGGCGGAAGATGCCGGGAGTGGCTCGCAACTGCACAACGTTGCCAACTGTGTCCGCCCACAATAGCTGGGCCACAAATCCGCCTTCGGTTTGCCTTATTCACATGAATAACAGCCCTTGTTTGCCCTCCCACCAGACGACGCACCACAGATATGGCCAATCCGCATCAGCGACCGGCGCCTCCAGCAGAGGCGCGCAGTTCGTGAGGCAACTTTTTGCGGCCGCGATCGTTGAACAGGCTCAGGGCATTTTTGCGCTGCATAACCGGTTCCCGGCGTTGGGGGCCAGGGATCGGATCGAGGAGTAAAGCTTGAGGCACTTCCAAAGGGTCTCTGTCAGGATGGTCTGCGGCCTCGCAATGGCCGGTTTTCTGATTTCCAGCTGTTCCCCCTCTGCTGACCCGGCGCCGGAAGCGCCGCCTGCGTCAACCCCGGCGGACCCAGCGCTGAATGTTGCGCAGGCCGCTGTGGAGCCCGAACTGGCAGCCGCGCCCGACGCCGTGACGGAATCTCTCAGCGCCGAAGCCGCCGCCGCGCTGGCCGAGTCCGAGAAAGATCCAGCCTCCACGCCGCCTCCGCCGGTCACCCCGGAGTTCGACTTTGAAGACGTGCGCCGCAAGGCCGAGATACTCGCCAGCCGCGACTTCCAGACACCGCCCGGTATCCCGAAGGAGGCCGGAGCGCTCGACTATGATGGCTACCGCCGCATCCAGTTGCGCCCTGAAGTCGCCCTCTGGTCGGACGCCACCGACAAGTTCCGCGTCCTGCCGGACCCGCGCGGCTATCTCTTCAACCATGCCATCCGCCTCAATGTTGTGGCCGATGGCAACGAAGTGCCGCGCCCTTACTCGGCCGACGATTTCAATTTCTATGATTTGCCGCTGCCGGATGAAGCCAAGAAGCTGCTCGGCTTTGCCGGTTTCCGCGTGGTGTCGCCGCTGAACATTGCCGGCAAGTGGGATGAGCTGATCAGCTTCCGCGGCGCGAGCTTTTTCCGCGCGCTGGGCGCCGGAAACCTCTATGGCGCCTCGGCGCGGGGCATCTCGATCGGCACGGCTTCCCCCGAGGGCGAGCAGTTCCCGTATTTCCGCGAATTCTGGATCGTGAAGCCGGTGCCAGGTGCGGACTCGATCCGCATCTATGCGCTGATGGACGGCGAGAGCATCACCGGCGCCTATGAGTTCACCGTCTCGCCGGGCCCGGAAACGAAGATCCAGGTGACGGCAACGCTGTTCCCGCGCAAGCCGCTCTCCACGGTCGGCATCTCGCCGCTGACTTCGATGTATTTCTTCTCGCCGCACGACATCCGCAAGAACACCAGCGACTTCCGCCCCGCTGTCCACGACTCCGAGGGCCTGTCGATCCAGATGTACAATGGCGAGTGGGTGTGGCGTCCACTGTTCAATCCGAAAGACCTTCAAGTCTCCGTGCTGGCGGATCGTCCGCCGCTCGGCTTTGGCCTGGTCCAGCGCAAGCGCGCTTTCGAGGATTATTCAGATATAGAGGCCGGCTACCATCATCGCCCGACCGTCTGGGTACAGCCCAAGACCGGCTGGGGGGAGGGCGCTCTGACTCTGGTCGAAATTCCGACTGCGAACGAATACAACGACAACATCGTTGCCTACTGGAAGCCGAAGGTCGCCTGGCAGCCAGGCACAGCCTACACAGTTTCCTATGACATGAAATGGAGCCTGCTGACGCCATCCATGCCGGATGTCGCCACGGTGGAGAACACCTTTGCCGGCGTTAAGCCCGGTGCCACACAGCAGCTATTCGTGATCGATTACGACCACATCCCGGAAGCACTCGTAGAAGGGGCTGAAGCGGATGTCACCACATCTGCCGGCAAGATCCTCAATCCGGTGATCAAGACCAATCCAGAGACCGGAAAAATCCGGCTGAGCTTCGAGCTCGAAGCTCCGAATACGGATGTGGCAGAGCTTCGCGCTCTGCTCACCAAAGGGGGGAAGCCTGTAACCGAGACCTGGCTTTATCGTTGGCGGAAGGAATAACCTTGCTGCGCGCACGCCCCACAGAATTCCCGATTGATATGCCCAGCCAATCCCTTGCTGGCCCGGTGCCCGTTGCTGGGCGCCGTCCGGTCTCGGCCATGTGGCGCAAGCTGTTTGTTCTCGTTTCATCGCTGGGGCTGACGGCCTGGGCGACCTACGAGATGCACGAAGTGCTTTCGGTTTCCGGGCTCACGCTGCTGGAATGGGCGCTGCTGGCGATCTTCGCCATCAACATCGTCTGGGTCTGCTACGCCTTCATCAACGCCACGCTGGGCTTTGGCTCCGCTGTCGGCTCGCTGATGAAAAAGCCACGCGGCGATGCCGGGCCGGACCTGCGCAACACGCGCACCGTCATTGCCTTCCCGATCTATAACGAGAATGTCGAACACATCTTCGGAACGGTGCTGGCCACCGCGCAGATGATGTCCGGCGCGCCGGGCCGGTTTGACTGTTTCATCCTTAGCGACACGACAGACCCTGATGTCGCGCTGGAAGAAGAAGCGGCCTTCGAGCGTATCCGCCAGCAGGCGCCGTTGGATGTGCGCGTCTGGTATCGTCGCCGCACGATCAATCATCACCGCAAGTCTGGCAACATCCGCGACTTCGTCACGCGCTGGGGTGGCCGTTACGATTACATGATCGTCTATGACGCCGACTCCTATATGGAGCGCGACACGCTGATCGATCTCGTGCGTCAGATGGAAGAAGCCCCGCGTACCGGCCTCATCCAGACCATTCCTCAGCTGGTCGGCGGGGAGAGCCTGTTTGCCCGCATCCAGCAATTCGCCGCTGCCCTTTATGGCCCCGTTCTGGGTCACGGCATCGCGTGGTGGGCGCAGAAGGAAGGCAACTTCTGGGGCCACAACGCGATCATCCGTGTGCAGGCGATGGCGCAGGCCGCTGGCCTGCCGGAGCTGCCGGGCCGTGCCCCCTTCGGTGGCCATATTCTCAGCCATGACTTTGTTGAAGCTGCGCTTCTGCGCCGGGCTGGCTGGAACGTCGAAATCAAGCCCGCGATGAGCGGCTCTTTCGAGCAAGGCCCGCCGACGATCATCGACCTTGTGATCCGCGACCGCCGCTGGTGCCAGGGCAACATGCAACACATGCTGGTGCTGCTGAAAACGCGCGGTCTTGCCTGGACCAGCCGTTTCCACCTGATCACCGGAATCTTCTCTTACCTGTCCTCGCCGCTCTGGCTGGTCTTCATTACGGTCGGTATGGCCCTGTCACTGCAGAACAGCTTCATGCGCCCGTCCTATTTCGGCGACGGTTTCTCGCTGTTCCCGACTTGGCCTGTGATCGACTCCGTTCGCGCGCTGAACCTCTTCATCGTCACGATGGTCATTCTCTTCGCGCCGAAGATCTATGGCCTGATCTATGGCCTCATCAGCCCGCTCTGGCGCAAGCAGGTCGGCATGTTCCGCACCATGTTTGGTGTGCTGACGGAAACCTTCCTGTCGGTGCTGATCGCGCCGATCATGATGGTAACGCAGACGGGCGCCGTCATCAGCGTGCTCAGCGGGCGCGACTCCGGCTGGTCGCCGCAGAAGCGCACCGAAGACGGCTACTCGCTGCTCGCCACCCTGCGCCACAGCGCGCCGGCGATGACGCTCGGCGTCGTGCTCAGCGTGTCTGCCATGATCATCTCGCCGGTCTATGCGGCCTGGCTCGCCCCGGCGACCATCGGTCTCCTGCTCAGCGTGCCGCTGTCTTACTGGACGGCAAAGCGTTCGGCCGGGCGCTTCTTCCGCCGCATGGGGGCGCTGGTGTCTCCGGCTGAGGTCGAAGTGCCTGCCTCCTTCGCCGCGGCTCAGGAAGCCCAGCTTGCCTTCCGCGACTTGCGTCCGTCGGACCTCTACACCCTGCTGCTCGACCAGACGAAACAGCAGCGCCGCTGCGCGCTTGTGGATACGCACTGGTCGCTGGCCCGTAATGAGGTTCACACGCCGCTCGCCATCGCGCGGGCGCGCACCGAACATGCCGAGTCCGCAGGGGACTATGTTTCCGCGCTTACCAAGAGCGAGAAGATCGCCTTGCTGAACTCCTGCCGCGATCTGGCTTCGGTCAGCGCGCTGTTCTCCTCGTCCAGCCGGCCGCTCAGCCGTCACATTCTCAATGGCGGCCACCTGCTGCCCGCAGAGGCTGCACAGGACCGCTCTGCCTGATAAGGGTCTCCCTCTGATGTAAGAGGGAGGCTCTCATGGCGGTGGACGATATTATCAGCAATCCGGCTTACCAGCTCGCAGCGCTGGATCAGGATTTCATCCTGGGCGACGCCATGCGCGGCGCCCGCTTCATGATGGAATACATGAAGACGGAGGAGAACCTCCGCCGCGAGCGCATCGACTCCACCATCGTCGTGTTCGGCAGCGCCCGGATGCATGAGGATGGCAATGCGTGGCAGTCTGGCATCTACAACGCCGCGCGCACTTTCGGCCGCATCGCCTCGGAACGCGGCGGCGCGCTGTGCGATGAACACACCCAGCGGAACAATGTGATCGCCACCGGCGGTGGCCCCGGCGTGATGGAAGCGGCCAATCGCGGCGCGCGCGACGCCGGAGCGGTGACCATCGGCTTCAACATCCAGCTGCCGCACGAGCAGTTTCCCAACCCCTACATCACGCCGAACCTTTGCTTCCAGTTCCACTATTTTGCCATGCGCAAGATGCACCTCGCGATGCGCTCGCGCGGGCTGGTGATCTTCCCCGGCGGCTTCGGCACGCTGGACGAGCTGTTCGAGATCCTCACCCTCAGTCAGACTGGCAAGGGCCACTCCATGCCCGTGGTGCTCTACGATCGCAGCTTCTGGACGCGCATCATCAACTTCGAAGCGCTCGTTGAAGTCGGCACGATCAGCGAGGGCGATCTGAAACTGTTCGAGTTCGCTGATGATCCGGAGGAAGCCTGGGAGAGCCTCGTGGCGCGCGGCCTCGAACTGCCTCCCAAGTCCTTTCCGTATTGATGTTGCGGGCAGTCAAAGGGCCGCCGACTTCATCGACTGCTGCGCGCGCAAGGCCGCTTGTTCCCGGCGCGCGGCGTCCGTGCCCGGAATATGGGTGCCGCGGATCGATTGCCCTGCCGTCTCGATCATGAAGCGCAGAGAAATCACGCCAACGATACACGCCGCAATCATCACATAGGCCGGCACCATCGGGTCGCCGGTCTTTGTAATCAGCCAGGAGCTGAACATCGGTGCTGTCCCGCCAAAGATTGAGGTGGAGAGGTTGTAGGCAATCGCCAACCCCGCAAAGCGCACAGGCGTCGGCAGCATGGCCGGGAAGGTGGACGAAATCGTCGCCAGCTGCGGCACATACAGCACGCCCATGATCATGAAGCCGATGATGGCGCCTGTCATGCCGGTCGACATCAGGTGATAGGCAGGGATAACCGCAATGATCAGCCCGATCAGTGAGGCCCACCAGAGCGGCTTGCGGCCCACCTTGTCCGACAGCGCGCCCGCAAACGGCACCAGCGCCATCATGAACAGCATACCGATGATTGGCACGATCAAAGCCTGATCGGTCGAGAGGCCAATGCGCGCCTGCAGATA
The DNA here is from genome assembly GCF_019679475.1 of Hyphomonas sediminis. Classification (NCBI taxonomy): domain Bacteria; kingdom Pseudomonadati; phylum Pseudomonadota; class Alphaproteobacteria; order Hyphomonadales; family Hyphomonadaceae; genus Hyphomonas; species Hyphomonas sediminis. Next base: position 2,876,588 of record NZ_JAIEZP010000001.1, on the reverse strand, counting down.
GGTCGGCATGTAGGAGAGCAGCGTGTAGTTCACCACATTCAGCGCAACCACAAGACCGCCCAGCACCAGCAGCTGCGGCCAGTATCCCGCCAGCAGCGTGCGCAGTCCCGCTTCCGGGCTCGGTTCGCGTTCGCCCTGTTCCTCGATTTCGCGGAACACCGGCGTATCCTCGATCCTTGAACGCAGGTAGAGCCCCACAAGCCCCAGTGGCGCCGCCACCAGGAAGGGCAGGCGCCAGCCCCAGTCCGCCATGATTTCCGGCCCCAGCGCCAGGTCTGCCCCCAGCATCAGCATCGCGCCCAGCGAGAAGCCCGCCAGCGTGCCAAATTCCAGGAAGCTGCCATAAAAGCCGCGCTGCTTGTCGGGCGCATACTCGGCCATGAAGGTCGCCGCGCCGCCATATTCCCCGCCGGTAGAGAAGCCCTGTACCATGCGCAGGAGGATCAGAAGGATAGGCGCGAAGATGCCGGCCTGCTCATAGGAGGGCACCAGGCCGATCAGGAATGTCGCACCCGACATCATCAAAATAGTCAGTGCAAGAATAGATTTCCGGCCTATGCGGTCACCTAGCGGACCCCAGAAAAAACCGCCCAGAGGCCGCACAAGAAAGGAAATGGCAAATGTCGCCAGTGCAAACAGCGTCGCTTCGGCCGTGTCTCCGGGGAAAAGCGCCTGCGAAATATAAGTCACGCCATAGGCGTAGATGCCATAGTCCAGCCATTCGGTTGCATTGCCGATGGCCGAGGCTGCAATCGCCCGGCGCAGAACCGGCTTGGGCACATTATCCGTTGCGCCAGCGGGCACGTCCTCGCCAATGAGGGCGTCATCATTCTTATGTTGTGTCATGCAGGCTCCTCAGGGCTCTGGCGGGTCGAGGCGCGCGGCCAGCAGGCCACACTCGCGCGAGCGGAGCGCAGCAACCGCCGCCCCCACGCATCGTTGCTGCGCTGTTGAGTGAGGAGGGGCATACCAGCCCGCGGGCGGCCTTGGCCACCCCGCGAGCGATATTTTTGAGCCTTTCCAGGCTTTAGGCGGTGCAAAATGCGAAATAACCCGGCGTGCTAAGTGTATCTCTACGCGAAACATGCCGGGTTATCAGGCTGCGGTTGTACAATCCGGAGGCAAATGATTCCGGATTATTCGGTGCGGGCAGACACCTCCGCTTTCGGTGCAAACCATCGATGTAATGCCGGCAACACCAGCAGCGTCAGAAGGGTCGAGGTCGTCAGTCCGCCCATCACGACGGTTGCCAATGGCCGCTGCACTTCAGCGCCCACGCCCGTTGCGAAGAGCAGGGGCGCGAGCCCCAGCGCCGTCGTCAGCGCCGTCATCAGAACCGGCCGTGCCCGCAGGCCGGCTGCTTCGATGGCGAGCGTTTCGGGCGCCGCGCCCTTGCGGGCAAACTCGTCCATAAAGCTGACGAGCACCATGCCATTGCCCAGCGCGATGCCGAACAGCGCGATGAAGCCGACTGTTGCCGGCACGGATACGGGCAGCCCCGCGATCCACAGCGCCAGCGCGCCGCCGGTCAGCGCCAGCGGAATGTTGATGAGGATTAGCGCGGCCGATGCCAGTCGCCCGAATGTCATCAGCAACACGAGCATGACGATGCCCAGCGTCACCGGAATAACGAAGGCAAAGCGCGCATTCGCCTGCTGTTGCAGTTCGAATTGTCCGCCCCATTCCATCCGGTATCCCGCCGGCAGGGCCAGCGCAGACGCCGTGGCGCCCTGTGCTTCCTCCACGAAAGACCCAATGTCGCGGTCGCGCACGTTAAGCTGCACGGTGATGAAGCGTTCGCCATTCTCACGCGTGATCTGCCTTGGGCCAGTCAGTTCACGGATGTCAGAGACAGCCTCCAGCGGAACGCGCGCGCCCCCCGGTGCTTTCAGCACGATCCGCCCGATGGTCGCCGCGCTGTTGCGGCTTTCCTCGGCAAACCGCACCATCACGGGAAACTGGCGCACGCCCTCGAAGATGACGCCCGCTTCCGCCCCGCCCACGCCGGTGCGCATCGCTTCGAGCGCGTCATCCACAGTAAGCCCGTAACGGCCCAGTGCGACGCGGTTGAGCGAGACGACCAGCTGCGGCGCGCCGGTGATCTGGTCAGCCTGCACATCGGCTGCCCCCCGAACGCCCTGCAGGATGGATTGCAGCGCCTGCGAGTTCTCGAGCAGAACATCCGTATCCGGCCCGAATATCTTCACCGCCAGCTGCGCCCGCGTGCCGGTAACGAGTTCGTCAACCGACATGGCAATCGGCTGTCCAACGTTCACCTGGATACCCGGATAGTCTGCAAGGTTATCCGAGATCGCGGCCCGCAGGGAGTCTGGTGTCATGCCTTTACGCCAATCCTTGCGCGGTTTCAGGGCAACGAAACTCTCCGATGAGTTCACCGGGTCCGCGTGCGCGCCCACTTCGCCGCGCCCAATCCGGCTGACGACAGAGGAGATTTCGGGAAAATCCGTCAGCAGCCGGTTTTCCACACGGGTCACCGTGCTGGCCGCTTCGGTCAGCGAGATGGAAGGCGCCATCGTGATGCGCAAGATGATGTCGCCCTCTTCCAGTGCGGGGGTAAACTCCGATCCGAGCCGGGACGCCGCAAAGCCCCCCGCCACGAGAAGGCCCAGCGCAAGGGCAATGGCTGCAATCCGTTTGTGTACGAAGAAAGCGGCCAAAGGCTGCACAAGTCGTCCAATGCGGTCTGGCCCGGCCTCGGCCACCGTCTTTGGCGGCCTCATCAGGCCAAACGCCATTGCCGGGGCGATCAGCGCGGCATAGATCAGCGATCCCAGCATGGCGAGCGCGGCCGCCGCTGCCAGTGGCCGGAAGGTTTTACCCTCCACGCCCTGCAGGGCAAACAGCGGCAGGAACACGATGATCACCACGGCCACGGCCGCGATGAGCGGCGCGATCACTTCCGATGCGGCGCGGGCAACGATAGCGCGCGCGCTTTCGCCTTCCTTCCGCTCACGGAATCCCCGGTCCACATTCTCCGCGATGACGATTGCGCCATCCACCATCATGCCGATGGCAATGGCCACACCGCCGAGCGACATCAGGTTTGCGCTGATGCCGAGGATGTGCATCGCGATGAATGCAAAGCCGACCGAGAAGGGAATGGAGAGCACCACCACGAGGCTGGGCCGCCATCCACCAAGGAACACGAAGATCAGAACCGCCACCAGCAGCGCGCCTTGCCATAGGGCATCGGTCACGGTTGCGGCGGCTTTTTCCACCAGCGTCCCCTGGTCGTAATAGGGCACAGCCTTCACGCCATCGGGCAGGGTCTGGTTGATTTCGTCAAAGCGTTGCTTGGCCTTGTCGATCACCGCAGATGTGTTGGAGCCATAAAGCTTCATTACGAGCCCGGCCACGACTTCGCCCTTGCCATCGGCAGTGGCCAGGCCCTGGCGCACGCCGCCGCCGATTACGACCGCGCCAAGGTCAGCCACGCGCACGGTGCGGCCATCCTCGGTTTTTACCGGCGTTTCGGAAATATCGTCCAGCGTATGGGCCAGGCCCGTGCCGCGCACGGTAAATTGCTCGGCGCCCGCCTCGATATATTGGGCGCCTTCGGTGCGGTTTGCTGCTTCAAGGGCGGAGATCACATCATCCAGGCTGATGTCGAAGGCGATCAGCAAGTCCGGGTTCAGGCGAACCTGGTATTCCTTCTCATAGCCGCCCAGCGTCAGGACTTCGGTAATGCCGTCTACGGATTGCAGCGGATACTTGATCATCCAGTCGGCAATTTCGCGCATTTCGATCAGGGAACGTGTGCCCGTCTCGTCCACCAGTTTGAAGTAGAGGATGATGCCGAGGCCAGTCGAGATCGGCCCCATTTTCGGTGTGCCGAAGCCATCGGGAATGGCGTCGGTCGCCTCAGCCAGCCGTTCGCCCACCACCTGACGCGCGAAATACATGTCTGTCCCGTCTTCGAAATAGAGGTTCACGACTGACAGGCCGAAATTGGAGGTCGAGCGCATCGACTTCATCTTCGGCAGGCCGGACATGGCCGTCTCGATTGGGAAGGTCACATAGCGTTCGACTTCCTCGGGCGAGAGGCCGCCCGTTTCGGTGAACACCTGCACAAGGGACGGCGAAGGATCGGGAAACGCATCGACGGGCAGGGCGCGGAACGCAAACAGACCGCCGATGGTCAGGGCGAGTGCGGCAATGGCGGCAAGCAGCCGGCCACCCGCAATGTGGTGCATCAGGGATTGCATGTGCCGGGTCTCCCTAGTGCGCGTGGCCGTCGCCGAAGGCATCTTTTTCAAGCTGAGCTTTCAGCGTGAAGGCGCCTTCAGAAACATACCGTTCGCCCGTCTCCAGTCCGGAGCGGATTTCGGCAAAGCCGCCGGCCTTGCCACCGGGCGTCACTGCGCGGGGGCTGAAGCCATCATCGGTCGGGATGAACACGGAGGGTTTTCCTTCTACGATTACGATGGCGTTCTCCGGCACGCGCACGACATTGGCCGCCTCGCCTGCCGCGATTTCTGCGGTGACGAACTGACCGGGTCGCAGGTGCCCGTCCTTGTTGTCCAGAATGACGCGCGCTGTCGCGGTGCGTGAGGCCTCGTCAATCAGTGGAAGGATCAGGTTGATCTTGCCTTCGCCGGCCACGGCGCCGTTCTCGTGGCGCAAGGTTACGGCCATGCCTTCCCGCAGGCGCGCATAGTCGTTCTTGTAAACGGCAATGTCGGCCCACAGAACGCTGTCATCCGCGATGATGAAAAGCGGTGTGCCGCCGCCTGCGCTGACAGTCTCGCCCAGGAAGATGTTCCGGCGAACCACCTTGCCGCCAATCGGCGCGCTGATTGCAACGCTGGCAAGCGCGCCGTCCGGCGCGTCCATCATCTTCTCAAGTGCGCCATGGCTCACGCCCACGGCATGCAGCTTGTTCTCCGCCGCCTTGCGGTTGGCCTCGGCTGTGGCAACGGAGGCTTTGGCCGCCTGCAGATCGGCTTCCGCCGTGATCTTCTGATCCCACAGCTTCTGCTCCCGCATCAGCGTGTCGCGGGCCAGGCTCTCGGCTGACACCGCCGTCAGATAGTCGGCCTTCAGGCCGGCCAGTTCGCGGCTGTTGAGCACTGCCAGCGTCTCGCCCTTGCGAACGCTCGCTCCCTCGCTGGCCGCGACGCGGGCAACGATGCCCTCGATGCTGGCCGAGACGTTGGCTATCCGGTCGGCATCGAAGCGGATCTCCGCTGGCAGTTTCAGGGTCGAGGCGAGCGGGGCCAGGCTTGCCGTGTCGACGACGATGCCCGCCTCGGCGGCGGCGCGTGCAGAAAGCTCCACATGGTCGCCGCCTTCTTCATGGCCGTGGCCATGACCGTCATCATGGTCCTCATCGTGATCGTGATCGTCTTCAGAGTGGCCGGAATCGTCCCGAATTGACTCGGTTTGTCCCGATTTGTCCCCGTTTTGCCCCTGTTTGACACTGCCCGGACCGCATGCGGCCAGGGTGAGGCTCAGGGGAATGGCAAGCGCCAGGATCTTGAATTTGTCAGACATCATTTCTCTCCCGCAAAGGGCGCGGCGCCGATCAGGGCGCGCAGTCGTAAGGTTTCGGTGGCAACGGCGGCGCGCGCCTCGATCACCTGCGTCTCTGTCTCGATGAGGCTGCGCCGGGCATCGAGGGTGCTGGTCAGGTCGAACCGGCCAATCCGGTATCCCTCGGCAGATGCCTGATAGGCGGACCGGGCATCCGGAAGTGCTTTGCTTTCAAGGATTTGCAGGCGCGCTTCGGCGGCACGCACACGGGCGGCTGCTGCGCTTTGTTCGGCCTGCAGCCGTGCTTCGGTTGCCTGCGCGCTCAGCGCGGCGCCATCCCGGCGCAGCCCGGCGGCCCGCGCTGCGTCCTTGTTCCGGTCAAACAGGGGCAGGGGAACAGAGATGCCGGCGGTGAACGCGTCTTCGCCAATCTCCTCCATCCGCCGCCAGCCGGCAGAGACCGTCACGTCCGGAACAGCGCCTGCGCGGGCCAGCGCCGCTGCGGCCTGTCCTGCATCAGCTGCAGCAGTTGCAGCCTCAAGCCGGGGGTGGGTTCCCAGCGTGCCGGCAGCGTTCGCATCCGCCGCCAGCTGCACGCCAGAGTTGGGCAATGTGAAGTCCGGTGCCGCGTCGCCCCACAGGGCGGCGAGCGCATAGGCGCGGATCTCAACCTCTGCTTCTGCAGCCGCTGCAGCAGCTTCCAGCAGGGCCGCTTCGGCCTGCGCCCGGGATCGTTCCGGCGGCGCGGCGGCGCCTGCTTCCACCCGCAGTCCGACTGTGCCTGCCAGGTCTGTTGCCAGCGTTGCGGCTTCCCGCGCAGCCAAAGCAAGCTGGAGAAGCGCGTCCAGTTCCACCACGCCTTCGGCGGCGGCAAGCTCAGCCTCGCGCAGCATCACGCCGCATTCTGCTGTCGCCAATGCAGCTTCAGCCCGCGCGGCACGCTCGGAAAGGCGGCGTTTTCCGCCCAGCCGGAAGGTCTGTTCCAGCGTCAGGGTCGTTTCCGACTGGCTGAACCCCTTCAGGGGGCCTCGCCCCGCAAAGTTCTCAACCTCAACCGAAAGGGCAGGATTGAGCCAGCGGCCCGCCTGATCGGCATCTGCCGAACGTGCCGATGCCTCCAGGGCAGCGGCGCGTACCTCAGGGGAGGCGGCGCGGACGCGCGCGATGGCACCATCCAACGTCAAGGGCTGGCCAGCTGTGTAGCCTGTTATTGCGGAAGACGGCGCGCCGCATGGCGCGGCAACCGCGATCCCGGCCCAAACGGGCAGGACAAGCGCCGCAACGGCGCATTTGTATTTGAAAGACAAGGGATTTTCCTCGAATTGATCCAGAGCCGGCCAGAACGGATTCCGGCCTCGAAGGGGTCAGGATCAGGCGCGAGGAGGCCTGTAGGGGCCTGCTGAGGCGAGGTAATCGACGGGTTCGGAGGTCATCATGGCAGCGCCCGGCGCAACCATCGCATTGATCAGGGCCATTGGCCTGTCAGCGCTCATCCAGTGAAAGTGACATGTGCCGCAGCCATGCTCATGGCCGGCGTCGTTATGGTCTGAATGGTCTGCGTGGGTCTCATCCACATGCGGAACCTGCAAGAACTCTGCAATTTCAGCATGTTCGTGCGGTTTCTCGGTAGCCGCCATTGCCGGGATCGCTATCAACGATGCCGCCAGAAAGGCGGCAATGAGGCTGCGGAGCCAAAGCAGGAGGCGAGCTGAGCGCATATCCGACATATAATGCAAACCGTTTGCAGATTCACTAAGAATTGCCCGCAGGTTGTCCATTCAGGACGAAATGTCCCGTAGGGAGCGTAATCGAAGTGCCTCAGCCTCACCTCCATCTTTTCCCAATTGTGTCAAAGCGCTAGAGAAGCGCCATGCTGGCTGAGCCTCTTCCTGCTTTAGATCCGGTTGCCGTTGCAGCCCGGCTGTGCGGCGAGGATGGCTTCGTTTGGTTGGACAGCGCCGCCAGCGGACATCCGGCATCGAGACATTCCTATATCGGCGTTTGGCCGGTGGACCGCATTGCCCTGGATGGAATCGCAAGCGCGTCGAAACATCTGCGCGCGTGGATTGGCCGCTTTTCGGCAGATCGTGTCGCGGGCGGAGCCCCCTTTCAGGGGGGCGTGGTTGGTTATTTTTCCTACGACTTCGCGCCCGCGTTCGTAGATCGCATCAGGTTGCGGCACGCGCGCACTTCCCTCCCGGCGCTGGAGTTTGCTTTTTACGACACGGTGATCGCATTCGATCACACCTCTGGCGAAGCGACGGTCTACGCCGCAGGGCTTGGTGAGATGAGCGCCGGGGAAAGCATCCGTAAACTGAGAGAAATTCTTTCGACGTATACGCCGCCTCCATCCGCTCCGCCCCCTGTCGACTGGCGCGCGCAATCCGGATCCGAAAGCTATAAAAAAGCCGTCCGGCGCACGCAGGACTATATCAGGGATGGGGACGTTTATCAGGCCAACATCGCCGGCCTTTGGAACGCGCCGCCGCAGGCGCGCGCAGAGGCGTTTGCGCAATATATGTCGATCCGGCCTGGAAGCCCGGCGCCGTTTGGCGCATTTGGAGTTTTTCCGGGAAGGACGCTGGCGAGCTTTTCCCCGGAACGTTTGATTGCATTGGATGGCGCAGGGCGCGTCAAGGCAGAGCCAATCAAAGGCACAATCCGGCGTGGGCAGACGGATGAGGAAGACCGGAAACTGCGCGCAGAACTTGCCGGATCGGAGAAGGACCGCGCAGAAAACATCATGATCGTGGACCTCCTGCGAAACGACATGTCGCGTGTGTGCACCAGTTCGTCGGTCACCGTTTCTTCGCTTTGCCGGCTGGAGACCTATTCGAACCTGCACCATCTGGTTTCCACGATTGAGGGAGATCTCGCGCCAGACGAAGACGCGATCAGCCTCCTGCAGGCCGTGTTTCCCGGTGGATCCATTACAGGTGCGCCAAAGCTTCGCGCCATGGAGATAATCGACGAGCTGGAGCCTGAGGCGCGAGGCGTCTTCTGCGGATCGCTCGGCTGGATCGGCTTTGATGGCGCGATGGATTTTTCCATCCTCATCCGCACGATTGAGCATGTTCCGAAAGAAACACGGCTATGGGCGGGGGCGGGCATCACGCTCCTGTCTGATCCTGATACGGAGTATGATGAAATTTGCCTCAAGGCGGCCCGCATCATGTCGGCGGCGCCCGGCAGGGTGGCCGCGACATGATCCTGATGTTGAATAACCGGGACAGTTTCGTGTTCAATCTGGCGCGGTATTTCTCCGAGCTGGGTGCGGAAATATCCGTGGTCGACAGTGATCGGATCACCGTTTCCGAGATCGCCGCCAGATCACCAGAAGCCATCGTCATTTCGCCCGGCCCCTGCACGCCCCTGGAAGCGGGCGTTTCCCTGGAGGTTATCCGGAGGCTGGGTGACAAGACACCCATCCTCGGGGTTTGCCTGGGGCATCAAGCCATTGCTGCTGCGCATGGGTGGACGGTTGAGCGGTCCACAAGCCCGGCGCATGGGCGGTCTGCCCGTATTTCTCATTCAAGAGCTGGGTTGTTCGAGGGGGTGCCTGTTGATGTGGAAGTTGGCCTGTATCACTCGCTGATCGCCGCGCCGCCCGCTGAGGAGAGCGTGTTGCGCATTGATGCGACGTCGCCGTCTGGCGAGGTGATGGCGCTCTCCCATCGCGAGCGGCCAGTTTATGGCGTGCAGTTTCACCCGGAGTCGATCATGACCCAGCATGGTTCCCAAATGCTGCGGAACTTTCTGACATTGGCAAAAGCCTGGAGCGCGCGATGATGCGGATGTCCCAATCTCCCGGCCGGGCGCAGGATGTGTTGCCGTTCGATCTTACGGATCGCGGGTTGCTGCTCGCCGATGGCGTGTTCGATACGGCGCGCGTTGTGAACGGACGGATCATTCTACGGGCCGCGCACGAGCAACGCTTGCTGGCGGATGCTGCCGCCCTTGGCATAGTGGTGCAGCGAGACGCGGTCCGCGCGTTGGCGGATGAGGCAGTTCCGGCGGGAGGTAACGGGGCCTTGCGCCTAACGCTCACGCGTGGACCGGGCGCGCGCGGGTTGGCGGGCGATGGCGCAGATGTGCCGACATTGATCGCACGTTTCACAGCCATGGACGCACCATTCCCCATGCCTGCCGTCCGGCTAGGAACGAGCGATATTCGCCGAAATCCCACATCCCCTTCAGTGCAGCATAAAACCCTATCCTACACGGATAATGTCATCGCGCTCCGCCGCGCGGCGGCGGCTGGGTATGACGATGCGTTGCTGCTGTCTGTCAGCGGGAATGTTGCGTGCGCATCGGCGGCTAATCTGTTTGCCTGTTTTGGCGACCGGCTTGTCACGCCGCCCAGGCGGGACGGCGCCATGCCGGGTATTTTGCGGGGATGGTTGCTTTCTGAAGCGGGCAAGGCAGGCTTTGTCGTATCTGAAGAAAGTATCTCGCCTGAACGTCTTGTTGAGGCTGATGGTGTATTCCTTACCAATAGCCTACGCGTGTTTCAGCCCGTTAGCGCCATTGACGGGCGCACACTGAATTCTCAATTGCCAGCGTCGCTTCTGGAGCTTGGCCGTGAGCTGCTGACGGGAGCAAGCGATGATTAATCTTGCGCGCCGCGATGCCATTCTCGCCCGAGTCAAAGTAGCGCCCGCGATCATGGGGATACTGAACGTCACGCCGGACAGCTTCTCCGATGGCGGGCGGCACGACTCTCTCGGCGCTGCTGAGCTGCAAGCGATGCGTATGATTGAAGAGGGCGCCGATATCATCGACATTGGGGGCGAGTCCACGCGGCCTGGCGCAGAAAAAGTGTTCGCTGGCGAGGAGCTGCTGCGTGTGCTGCCGATCATTCAGCGGCTCTCGAGTGTGAGTGCGGTGCCTCTTTCCATAGATACCGTGAAAGCCTCTGTTGCGCGTGCTGCCGTGGAAGCGGGGGCCGTTATCGTCAACGATGTGACCGGGATGACGGGAGACCCGGACATGGCAGCCGCCGTTGCTGACACTGGGGCGGTAATTGTCATTACCTATCATCGCGGCGAGACAGACGAGAGCGTGGACGCAGTCGGTGACATGCTGGCTTTCTTCGCTCGCTCCTTTGAGCTCGCCGCGCGTTCTGGCATCCCGAGGGAGCATATCTGGCTCGACCCTGGTGTCGGGTTCGCTAAAACGCCACAGCAGAACATCGACGTTATTGCCGGGATAGATGCGCTAAGCCGGTATGGCTGTCCTGTCCTGGTGGGGCTTTCCCGCAAGAGCTTTATAGGCCATGTCACGGGCCGGCCCGTTGGGGAGCGTCTCGCTGGCACGCTGACCGCCCATATGGCGGCGCTGCAGCGCGGCGCTCGTATCCTGCGGGTCCATGATGTAGCTGAGCACACCGATATGTTGCGCTTGTATCAGGCAATCGAAGGGGCAGGGCATGAAAACTGAGATCATCATCCGCAATCTGCGTATCCATGGCTATCACGGCCTGAAGGAGGCGGAGAAAGCGCTGGGGCAGATTTTCGAAGTGGACATCACTTGCGATATGTATCCGGACAAGCCGCCGCGCGATGTGATGGAAGATACGGTTTGTTACGGCGAAATTTGCGATCTGGTTGTCAGTGTTTCGGAGGCGGAAGTCTTCAACCTTATTGAAACCCTGGCGGAGCGCATTGCCTCGGCCGTGTTTTCAAACTTCCCGCCGATCCGCCGGATCCGTGTAGAAATCCGTAAGCCCCGGGCGCCCATCCGTCACATTGTCAATCATGTCGGCATCGCGATCGAACGAGAGCGCCATGGCTGAAGTTGCGCTGGGTCTTGGCTCCAATCTTGGGGACCGTGAGGCGCATCTGGCCGGCGCTGTGCAGGCGCTGGAATCCCGTGAAGGTATTCGCGTGACGGCGCGCTCGTCGCTCTGGGAAACGCCGCCCTGGGGTGTCGAAGAACAACCGCATTTCCTGAATGCATGTGTTTTGCTGGAGACCAGCCTTTCGCCAATGGAAGTGTTGGAAACCTGTTTGGCGATCGAGCGCGAGCATGGTCGGGAGCGAAGCCTGCGCTGGGGGCCGCGAACCCTCGATATAGATGTTCTGTATTATGACGATGTTGTACTGACCGGCGAAGTGTTGACGCTACCGCATCCGCGCATGCTGATGCGGACGTTCGTGTTGGCGCCGCTGGCAGAGATTGCGCCAGAGAAGGTGATCGCCGGAGCGACGATCCGCAAAAAACTTGCGCTGGTGGAGCCGGAGCCAGGAATGCGCAAACTTGGCCCTTTGGGGAAAGTGGCGGAGTGAGCGGCACGAAAGAGCTGCTGGGGCTGGCCGCATTGCTGCTGACCTTCGTGGCGTTTTATCCTTATGTCCGCGGCATTCTGCGAAACGAAATCCGCCCGCATGTCTTTTCATGGGCGATTTGGGGCGCGGGTACATTCGTTGTCGCGCTGGCGCAACTCTCCGATGGGGCTGGCGTTGGTGCCTGGCCGATTGCGGTGTCGGGCGTCATTACGGTTCTGGTTGCCATCCTGTCATCGCTGAAGTCGGCGGACACAAAGTTCCTGTCGTCCGATTGGATGTTTCTTCTCTTGGCGGTCAGCGCCTTGCCGCTTTGGTATTTCACGGAAACGGCATTCTCCGCTGTGCTCGTGCTGACGGTTGTGGACCTTCTGGGATTTGGTCCTTCAGTGCGAAAAGCCTATGCCAATCCGCGTGATGAAAATGCGCTGTTCTTTGCTTTGGGTGCGTTGCGAAATGGATTGGTTGTCGCTGCGCTGGAGCATTATTCCTGGACGACTGTGCTGTTTCCGGCAGCGGTCGGCGTAGCGTGCCTGTTGTTTGTTGCGATGATTTTGGTGCGGCGGGTCGCTACCAGACCAACCTTGCCTTGAGGCCACCAAGCGACGAGGTGCCCAGTTCAAGTTTCCCATCAGTTGCTTCTGCAAGATCATTCGCGATTGCCAGGCCCAACCCATGCCCGCCGGAACGTTCGTCTGCGCGCTGGCCGCGAAGCACCACCAATGCGCGGTCAGCGCTTCCAAGGCCAGGGCCGTCATCTTCGACGACAAGCTCACCCGCCTTTGCGGTGACCTTTACCTTCGTGTGAGCATAGCGCGCGGCGTTTTCCATAAGCGGGCCAAGCATTTCCATCAGCTGGTCTTCCGCGACAGGCAGGGTGGCGTCCTTGGCGCAATCTGTTTCAAAGTCGATACGATCGCCCCGCTCGGTCCGGGCCAGCACGGCGATCAACCGTTCCAACACCGGGGCAGGCGCAGTGGGGCCGCGCTCCAGACTGGCAGCAGTGCGGGCGCGGGCGAGTTCCCGATCGATTGCTTCCGATGCCGTCTGGATTGAGTGTTCAAGGCCGTCCGCTATATCTTCCTCGCCGTTGGCGCGGACTTTCCGAGCCATGGCGCGCAAGGCGGAAAGCGGTGTTTTCAAACTGTGCGCGAGGTTTGCAGCGCGGTCCCGTGCGGCTTGAAGATCTTGTTCGCGGGCGTCCGCCAGTTCGTTGATCTGGTTGACTAGTGGGCTTACTTCGGTGGCGAAGCGGGAGGATTTCAGGCGGTTGGCCGATGAGGATTTCAGCTCGCTGATGGACGTCTGTACGGCGCGGAGCGGTAACAGGCCAATAGTCACCTGGATCCACGCGGCGACGCTCAAGGCGGCCCAAAGGAGCGTGAGGAAGATTGCAATCTCACGCGAGAACTCATCGCGCGCGTCCACCAGATTGGCGTTGTCGGCGGCAAGGATCAGCGTGACGGGGGGCGCGGTATCATGCTCGCGGATAGAGCGCGCCACGCGCACAACGTCCTGACCGAACGGGCCTTTGGCGGTATCCCTGTGCCAGCTTGTGCCGTCCACATGGTGCGGCGGCTGGAGGGAATTGTCCCAAAGCGAACGTGAGCGGTGGATGCTCTCGCCGCTCGAAACCTGCCAGTAGAGGCCGCTGGCAGGCCGGTCAAAGCGCAGATCGGCAGGGCGGTAGGCGTCAGTCGAGAAATCTGAGGGTGTGAAGGTTATCGCACTGGCGAGGTCGCGGCCATGGCGGATGAGGTCGTCTTCCGTATTGCGGCGGATGTGGCTGTCGAACAGCAGGACCAGAGTGAGCCACGAGATCAGGAGCGCGGCAGCGACCGCCAGCGCGCCGCCTGCCAGAAGCCGCAACCGGATGGAGCGCAGGGAGGTCACGCGCCTGCTTCGATGATGTAGCCAAAGCCGCGCCGTGTATTGATTACACCAGGACCGAGCTTGCGGCGGAGGCGGGAGACGATGGCCTCGATGGCATTGGTGTCGCCGGTATCTTCAACGCCGTGGAGGTGTTCGGAGAGTTCCCCGGCGGAGACAGTGCGGTTCATGTTGTGGACGAGATAGTCCACCAGGCGGAATTCCAGCGGGGTGACGCGAACGGGCTGGCCAGCATAGGCGATGGTCATGCGGCGAGTGTCGACGAGAAGGTCGCCGGCCTGGAGAATGGGCTGGGCCATACCGGCGGAGCGGCGGATGAGCGCGCGGAGGCGAACGATAAGTTCAGCCATTTCAAAGGGTTTTGGAAGGTAATCATCTGCGCCGGCTTCTATGCCGTCGACGCGTTCCATCCAGCTTCCGCGGGCGGAGAGGATGAGGATGGGCGTAATCATTCCGGCGGCGCGCCAGCGTTTGAGGACGGAGAGGCCATCCATACGGGGGAGGCCGAGGTCCAGGATCACGGCGTCATAGCTTTCCGTATCCCCCTTGAACCAGGCGTCTTCGCCGTCGCGGGCGAGGTCCACCATGAAGCCAGAATCGGTGAGGGCGGTGGAAATATCCTCTGAAATCAAGGGTTCATCTTCGACCAGGAGAACCCGCATCAATCATCCTCCTCGACATCGAGGATGGTGCCAGTCTTTGCATCTACCTCTATCTCCAACACAATTCCGCGCCGGGTGAGGACTTCGAGTTCGTAGATCAGCTGACCGTCTTCATCGTCCAGTTCCAGCTTCAGAATCTCGCCGGGATAACTTTGCAGGACGCCGCCAAGGATGACTTCCAGGGGAAGGATCTCGCCACGCTTGCGAGCGTCCCAGACGATTTCCTGATCATGGCGGCGGTGATCGTCCCGGTCCTTCCGGTCGTCACGATCTGCCAGGGCGGGCATGACGGCGACGATCAAAAGGCACCCAAACAGTGTCATTTTGGGTACAAATCGGGACAACACGGGACAGTTTGCTCCATTTCGGGTACATTCTGGATCAGTTCCGGGCATATCGCAGACGGGCGCTGACAGAAAGCTGACAGTTGGGAGCAGCGCCCTGTCAGACAGCGCAGGGCAAAGCATACCCCAGAGGCCGGGCGCTCAAGACCCGGCCGGGTATGCAAAAGGAACCCAGCCATGACCCCCATGATGAAATCCGCTCTCATTGCGTTCACTGTCTGCACGCTGAGTGGCGCGCCGGCACGCGCGCAATCTGATGCCTCGCCCATGCCGACCCCGGCGCGTTACGACATCGGCGCAAAGGCAAGCTATGAGGAGGCTGTGCAGCGGCTTGCCGCGCAGGGCTTCCAGGTGGTGGGTTACGAACTGGATGATCGCCGGATCGAGGTGAAGGGCCTGACCGCGACCGGGCATTGCCTGGAGCTGAAATTCAACGCGGCGACCGGCAAGGAAGTGCGCCGGAAGCGGGACGATGATTGCGGCCCGAACCGGTGACCTGTTGGCTGCCTCAGGCCGCGTCGGTATTCCGGCGCGTGCCTGGCAGCTGGATGATCGTGGCCTCTTCCCAAGCCGACGAAGAGATCAGTTCGGCCCGATCGCGCCCAAGGCGTTTGGCGCGGTAAAGGGCTTTGTCCGCCCGCTCCAGAGAGGGGTGAATATCCGCCTCCGGATCATAGGGATGGCTGACGCCAAGGCTGATCGAAACATCGAACGAGCCTTCGCCGCTGCGGAAGCGCAGAGCCTTGGCAGCTTCGCGCAGACGATTGGCGAGTTGCAGGGCGGCCTCGGCGGGCGTTTCGGGAAGCACAAGGCCAAATTCTTCGCCGCCGAGGCGGCCGAGCAGGTCTGCCTCGCGGATATTGTCCATCACGAGGCGCGCAAGGCGGATGATGACTTCATCGCCTGCAGCATGGCCGTGAATGTCGTTCACGCGCTTGAAGTGATCAATATCAAACATCAGGACACTGATTGGATGATCGTGGCGGCGCGCGCGGTGGATTTCACGCTCGGCAAAGCGGAAGAAGGCGCGGCGGTTCAGCGCCTTGGTAAGCGGATCTGTGACAGCGAGATCGTAAAGCGCGCAGCGCTCTTCCTCGACATTGATGAGATCCTGAACCGCATAACGCCCAGCACTGCAGATGCAGATGTCTTTTGACACGATGTCAGCAAGGCTTGCGAGCAGGCCGAGCTGGTCTGTGGAGAGGGAGCGCGGACGGTTATCGATCAGGCACAGCGTGCCGAAGCGCTTTCCGTCCGGATCGGTCAACGGCGCGCCAGCAAAGAAGACGACATTGGGGTGGCCGAGGACGGCGGGTTCCCGCTCGAAATAGGGTTCCTGCCGGGCATCGGGGACGACAAAGGCGTCGTCCGCCAGATTGGCGTGGGCGCAGAATTCCTGCAGGGTGTCCATATCTTCAGCAGGGACGCCATGGGCGGCGCGATACCAGTGGCGATAGCGCTCGTTCAGCGCGACGATGACGATCGGAACGTCGAGCGCGAGGGCAGCTGTGCGCGCTATATGGTCAGCGTCGTGGATCTCTTCGCTTTTCAGAATCCGGTAGCGCTGTAGCACTTCGGATTTCTGCTGCTCGAATCGTGGCGGCGGATAGCTCAGCACGGAAAACGTTCCCCCCAGAACATCTTGGTTACCGGGCTGTTATGCATAATCGAGCTTGCCGCAGGGTTAGCCGGAATCGATGAAATTTCATCAATCCCGGCATTTTCGTCAGAATCCGGACAGATATTTCCTAATTTTCCGGGCTTTTGCGTAAACCTGATACCAGACGGGCGGCCTGCTAAGCCTTGATGAGGCGGGGCAGAGCTTTACAGAATTTCTCGACATCATCGAGTTTGCCCATCGAAACGCGGCTCCAGGGCGTGTAATCCATATATTGCCCGCGAATGGAGATATTTTCCGCCGCCATGGCTTTCTGAAGATCGTTGGCAGGCAAGCCGCTCTGGAAGTAAACAAAGTTGGTCTGGGATTTGAGATAGGAGAGCCCGAGCTGGTCCAGCGTCTGGGTGACCATCTGGCGACCTTCGACAATCTTCGATTTCGAATAATCCAAGAAGCCCGTATCGTTATAGCAGCCAATCGCCGCGGCAATCGACGTGCAAGGCGTCCAGGACATCAGTGTACTGCGGATGGCAGCCGCAGTTTCCGCGGATGAAATGGTGTAGCCGACGCGGATGCCGGCCATGCCATAGATCTTAGAGAAAGTTCGCGTGACGATCACGTTCTTGCCTTGCTTGATCAGCGGCACGCAGGTCATCGAGGCTTCATCGTCCACAAGCTCGATATAGGCTTCATCGACGACAACCGTGGTTTTCTCCGCCATTTTTGCCACAGCAGCGCGGATGACAGAGCCGGGCGTTGCGATGCCAGTCGGGTTGTTCGGGTTACAAAGCTGCACCATGCCGGTTTCGGGCGTGATGGCAGCGTCGATGCCAGCGAGGTCGATATCCATATCTTCCGTCAGCGGAATACGGATGATTTCGGCCATGCCGAGCTTGGCGGCATAAAGGGCGGTCGTGTCCCAGAACAGACGCGGGGCGACGATGGGGCCTTTTGGACCATAGATGAGGGCGAGGGCGCTGAGGGCCTCGCCCGAACCGGTCGTGATGACGACCTGCTCCGGCGCGACGCCGTGGCGTTCGGCAATCATCGCGGCAAGCGTCTTTGTGGCCTCGTCATTGGTGTAGTAGGCGCCTTTCTTTGCAGACGCCGAGATCATTTCCAGCGCAGACGAGGCCGGGCCGTAGGGGTTCTCATTGCGCGAGAGCAGCGAGAGGCCGGGTTCCGGCCCGAAGAGGCTGGCGCTTTGCGGATCGAGCGGGAAGGCACCGATTGCCTCGGCTGACGCGGCGGGCGAAGTGGACGCGCAGCCGGCGAGGCCGACGGCTACAGTGCTGGCGCTGGCCGAGAAAAGGCTGCGCCGGGTGAGTCTATATCCCATGATCTTCCTCCGGATTCGGGATGGACATATCTGCGCTCAGGACAGCTGCTGCGGGCGCGGCGTCTGCGGTGAGCGGTGTGCCGCGCGAGGGCGGCGTGAAGGCGGAAATCAGCATGATGCTGGACGTGACCAGCAGATAGAGGCCCAGCGCGCGCCGGAGATGGGCCGCGTTGAGGCTGTGCGCGGCAGCCACGCCCCAGGGGGCGGTGATGACGCTCATCGACGTTATCGCCAGAGCGGCGATGACGTTGACATAGCCGATGGAGCCGAAGGGCAGGCCGGTTTCGCCAAGACCGCCGATGATGCTGCCGATTGTTCCGGGTACGGCGATGATCGTGCCGAAGCCGGCGGCGGTGGCCACGGCGCGGTGCATCGGCTGACCGCTGAGCGTCATGATGAGGACGGCCGGCGTGCCCCCGCCGATGCCCAGCAGCGTGCAATAACCGCCGAGGAAACTGCCGAGCCCGCCGCGCATGATGCCCTTCGGCATTTCGTTCGAGATCGGGCCACGCTGGGTGAGCACCGGGAACAGGAAATGCCAGGCCATGATAAAGACGCCGACGCCGAAGGTGAGCTTCAGGGCGTGGCCATCAAGATAGCGCGCGACAATCAGGCCAAGGACGACCCCGGCCACGACCCAGGGTGTCCAGCTTTTCAGGATTTCGAAGTCCACCGCCCCGCGCTTTGCATGCGCCTGCACAGACCGCAGGGAGGTGAAGATGATGGTGGCCAGCGACGTGCCGATGGCGACGTGCATGATCTTGTCTGTGGCCGAGGCATCCGACCCGGCGCTGAGCAATGTCAGCACCGAGGCGAGCGCCGGGACGACGACGAAGCCGCCGCCGATCCCGAACAACCCCGCAACAAAACCAGCCAATGCCCCGGCAGCCAACATAGCCGCAATGAAGATGAGCGTGTCCGGCGTGAAGATCATCGTAAACGATCGCTTTTTTTAGGCCGCATCTCAGAACTTCGCCGTGAGGGTTACCTGCGCCGTCCGCGGGTTCAGCGGGCGGAAGGTTGCCGCGCCGGAGCCCGTGGTGGTGAAGGTGAAGGCGAGGGTGTCTTCATCGAAGATGTTGTCGATGTTGAACCGCAGGCTGACATTTTCCGGAAGGCCAAAATTGTTCGGGCCGCCAAGATCCACATAGCCGCTCCAGATGAAGTAGCCTTCCATCTTGTTGCCGGCAGAGGAGGCCGCTTCGCGGAAGTCGGCATAGCGCTCGCCAGTGTATTTCGTGGAGACGTTGGCGACGAGCCATTCGGTCGGCTCCCAGGTGACGCCGCCGGTGAACAGCCATTCCGGGCTGTCGGCCAGCAGGCTGCCTGCGGGGTTATTGTTGAAGCCGTCATCCAGCTCGGCATGGTTGTAGGTGAGGTTCACATCGCCATAGAGCTTGTTGTCGAAGATTTCCGGCTGCCAGACGCCCGAGAGCTCGATGCCGTAAGCGGTGGTGCCGCCGGCGTTCAGGTAGAAGGTCTCGTTCTCGAAGGTTTCCGGGTTCTGGATACTGCCGGCGACCAGGCGGTTTTCGAAGCTCGTATAGAACACCGAGACGGCGCCGTTGAAGGTCGGCCGGTTGGTGCGGAAGCCGAGTTCGAAGTTTTCGGCTTCCTCGGCAGCAGGCTTGGGCGCATCGAAAGTGACGGCGGTGGAGAAGATGTCGTCGGTGCCGCGCGGCAGGGCATAGTTCTGGGAGTAGGACGCGAAGACCTGGTCTGTGCTGTTGAGCGTGTAGACTGCGCCGATCATGGGCAGGGGATCGCTCTTGTAGTTTGCCGAGATCGAGACCGGGGTGCCGGTGACTTCGTAGTCGTAATAGTCGCGGAAGCCGTTCAGCGAATAGTCGATATCGAGCATCTTCAGGCCAAGCTCCAGAGCGAGCTTGTCATCGAGCAGGTGGACGGTGTCCTTGATGTAGTATTGGCGGGTTTCGCGCAGGGAGTCGTAGTTGCGGCGATAATAGGCGACTTCATCCCAGATCACATCGCCATCGGCGGTGCCGCCGGTCTTGTTGAGGCGCTGCTGGGTGCGGTGGTAGTCGTCGGTTTCTGTCCAGCCACCGAATTCGAGCGTGTGGTTGGCGATTTCCCAGCTGAGGCCGGCAACGAGGCCTTTGCGGATGCCGCCGACGCCGGAGAGGCCGTATTGCACGCCGCGCGGATGGACGACATCTAGGCCTGCAGCGAGCTGGCGATTGTAGATGCCGAGGGTGTTGGAATAGCTGTCGGGAGATACTCCGTAGCCGTCCTTGTCTTCGTAATAGGCGGTTGCGGTGAGGCTGATATTGTCGGTGAGGGCCATGCCGCCATTCAGCGAGTAGAGCACGTCATCGCGGATGTTGATGCGGTCCTGATAGTAGTTCATGCAGGAGGCCTGCGTGAAGACCGGGGTGAAGTCGTTGCCGTCGATGACGGTGTCGCCGTTGAAGTCGTAGACGCCCGGCTGGGGTGAGATGCAGCTGTCCGGGATATAGCCGATATAGCCATATTCGCGGCCCTGGGCTTCATAGAGCGTGCGGCTCATCGACGGGGAGTCGTAGTCGAAGAAGTCGTTGCTGACATAGCCAAGCTGGAGGAAGGCATCGCTGTCGAAGTCGTAGCGGATCTTGCCTTCGATATGTTCCCGGTCGATGGAGCCGGCGCCGCGCCAGAGGTCGCTGTCGGTCTTGGAGCGGCTGAGATAGGCGGAGAAGCCGCCGATGTTTCCGGTCTCGAGTTTCAGGAAGGTACGCTGGAGGTTGTCGTCGCCGATGGTGATGGCGGCCATGCCGCCCATCTCATCACTGGGGGCGATGGAGTTGTAAGACACGATCGGGCCGAGCGAGGCGTAGCTGGGAAGGGATACGTCGCCAGCGCCGGGGGAGGCGACGACCGAGCCCAGGTTTTCGTTGTCTACATAGCGGAAGATGGGGCTGCCGCCGAAGGCATCGGAGCGGCCCATCGGCACGCCATCGAGCACAAAGCCGATCTGCTGCAGGTTAAAGGCGCGGACGGTGACCGAGTTGCCGAACTCATAAAGGCCGAGCGCGCCATCTGTCTGCACGTTGAAGCCCGGCAGGGTTTCCAGCATCTTCAGGCCGGAGATGCCGCCCGGCGCAGAGAGCAGTTCTTCGCGGGTTACGGCAACGGTGTTGGTCGCTTCACCGACGCCAATGGCGAGATCGGTTTGCGAGACCCGGCGGCCTTCGACAACGACCGCTTCCATGACGGCGTCGTCGTCTTCTGCCTGCGCATGGGCAGCGAAGCTGGCCGTTGCTGCGGTGATGGCGAGGGCGCTGATGCCGGCCTTCAGAAGTTTGATTGAGATGTGCGCCATGGACCCCTCCTTGCAATGTCAACTGACATGGCAAGAGTTGGCGCCCGGCTGGGCTTACGCAATTTGAAATTTCCCAATTGCGGAATATCCGCAGCAGGATGCGGGCTCTTTGTGCAGCGTGGCAAAAAATAAGGCAGGCCGGAGCCTGCCTTTATAATATTCGCATTACATAAAGTGCCGACTCACTGGGAGAGCCTCTCTTCAATGTCCCTCAGGGTGTTCTTACCGAAATAAATGTCACCATCGAGGAAGAAGGTGGGGCTGCCGAAGGCGCCTCGCCTGGCGGCGTCTTCCGTGGTGGCGAGAAGGCGTTGTTTCACGTCGTCTTCCTGGGCGCGCTTCATGAGTCGCTCTGCGCCAATGCCGGCGGCGGTGAGCCCGGCAGCGACAATCGCCGGATCATCCATCTTGGCGGGCGTTTCCCACATGAGGCGGAAAGCAGCGTCCGCATATTCCTTCAGTCCACCATCAATCGCGGCAGCGGTGGCCATGCGCATCATCAGCAATGTGTTCACCGGAAAGTGCGGGTTCATAGTGAAGGGGATGGCGTGCTTCTCTATGAAGCGCCGCATTTCGAGATTCTCGTAAGCGAGTTTTTTCGGGATGCCGGAGAAGGCCATCATTGGAGACTGATTGTTTGTAAGTTTGAACAGACCGCCCAGGAGGACCGGCGTGTAGACAAAGGTTGCGCCGGTGCGGGCCTCTATGCCCGGTATAACGCGGTGGACGAGATAGGCATTCGGGCTGCCAAAATCGAATTGAAATTCGACGGTCTTCATTACCAGGTTTCCTTATAGGGGCGCAGGTCCATT
This sequence comes from Hyphomonas sediminis, assembly GCF_019679475.1. Classification (NCBI taxonomy): domain Bacteria; kingdom Pseudomonadati; phylum Pseudomonadota; class Alphaproteobacteria; order Hyphomonadales; family Hyphomonadaceae; genus Hyphomonas; species Hyphomonas sediminis. Next base: position 2,854,827 of record NZ_JAIEZP010000001.1, on the reverse strand, counting down.
TCGAATGTCCAGGCATCGCGGGATTGCTGGTGAAGATACCAGTAAGCATCCGCAATGGAGGCGGGTTCCATCAGCGTATCGGGGGCGAGGTTGGCGACGGCCTCTTCGCCGCGCGCAGACCTGATCCGATCACGGACAAAATCAGTATCGACGCCGGCATCTATGACCAGGTGGGCAACATGAATGTTCTGCGGACCCAGCTCGCGCGCCATCGCCTGCGCCATCATTCGCAGGCCGCCCTTGGCGCTGGCAAAGGCGGCGTAGCCCGCCCCTCCGCGCAGGCTGGCCGTGGCGCCCGTGAAGAAGATGGAGCCTTTGCCACGGGGGAGCATGAGGCGGGCAGCTTCGCGGCCTGTGAGGAAACCTGCCTTGCAGGCCATTTCCCAGACCTTGAAGAAAACCCGCTCCGTTGTGTCCAGGATCGGGAAGTTCACATTGGCGCCGGGATTGGAGATGACGACTTCCAGAGGCGCGAAGGCGTCTGCCTCCTGAAGGAAGGAAGTGATGTCTTCTTCCTTGCGCGCGTCGAGCCCTCTGGCGACGCACGCACCGCCTGCCGCTTCAATCTCCGCCTTCAGTTTTTCGAGTTTATCGGCCGAGCGCCGGCCGGCGAAGACGGTATAGCCTTCGGCTGCGAACTTGCGGGCGATGGCAGAACCGATGAAATCCCCAGCGCCAATGATGGCGCAGGTTGCGTTGCGGCGTTTTGCTGGTGGCTCAGTCATGAAGGCGCCTCCCTGTCTTCTTTGTCAGGTAAGTCTTGAAATAAAACTGAGTCAATGGCAAACATGGCGACATGAAGTGGCAAGATCTCAGTCAGGAAAATTGCTCGTTGGCGCGGGCGCTCTCAGTAGTCGGCGATCGCTGGACGTTGCTGGTGTTGCGGGAAGCGTTTTTGCGGGTGCGCCGGTTTGAAGAATTCCAGGCGCGGCTGGGCATAGCGCGCCGTGTGCTGACAGAGCGGCTGGTGCATCTGGTCGAGGCGGGCGTTCTGCAGAAGGTGCCCTATCAGGACGCGCCTGTGCGGCATGAATACCGGCTGACGGAAAAGGGGCTTGGGCTCTACCCGGTCGTGATCAGCCTCGTGCATTGGGGCGACGAACATTATGCCGGCAGGAAGGGGCCGCCCTTGCTGCACCGGCATAAGGCATGCGGCCATGACTTCCGGAGCGTGCTGACTTGTTCCGAGTGTGGCGAGGCGGTTGCGGCGCGGGATGTAGAGCCACACCCTGGCCCCGGCGCGCTCAAGGGCGAATGGGATGACAGGCTGGCGGATTGATCCGGCTTGACTTGAGCGCCGCCATCGCCATCTTGGGCGGTATGACGCTGAACACCGCCCTTCTCAGCATTTTCGCAGCGCGTGCTGGCGCACGCTGCTAGCCCCTGGGCGCGCCTGTAAGTCAGGTCAGCCTCCCAGGGGGAAATCTTTCACTCCGAACAATTAAATCTTTCGCGTCCCGTGCCTGAGAGAAGGCAGCGGCGCTTCTCGCTATCTGGAGATAAGCCATGTCTACCCCCGAGCGCCCGCCTGTCTATGTTACCGAAGACGAATTTGAGCGCCTGTCCGATCTTGCCCACGCCGCGCAGGGGAGGGAACCAGCCGCCGACACCCTGATCGAGGAGTTGAGTCGCGCGCGGATTGCCGCTCCGGTCGATGTTCCGGCAGATGTCGTGCGGATGCATGACCGCGTTGACTTCATTTACGACGGTGCCGCGTACGATGATTTCACGCTGGTTTACCCCAACGAAGCCAATATCGCCGACCGGCGAATTTCAATCCTGACGCAAGTTGGCGCGATGCTGATCGGGCTGACATCGGGCGGGTCGATCAGCTGGACGGGGGCCGGTGAGCGCACCCATCGGATCGAGGTTCTGGGTGTTCGGCGGCTTTAATGCTGCCAGATTCCGGAATGCCGGCTGTTTTTGTCGCGCAGGCGACAAAACGGGACGTCTGCTATTTTTTCAGAAAGTCGGCATCCAGTCAGGCTGGGGCTGCGTATACACTTCGGTGCCCTTTTTGACCCCAGGCCCTGGCCGAATGCTCACGAAGTTCATCATTGGTTGAATTCGGGCGTTCGGGGGTAGGTGTCATAAAATTCCGTATAGAGAATATGTGGGGTTTCATGCGGGGGCAATCCGTCCGCAGCATGAGCCCCGCTGACACAGTATCCAATGGTTGGCCGGCGGTTAACCATATCGGCGAGACTCAGTCCCAGCCAACAACCAGGGCTTGCGCTGGAGAGGTATTTCCGCTTCTTTCTGGTGTTGAGGGGGATAAACAGGGTCAATCGAGTGTGGGGCCGAGCGAGGAGTTTGATGCAATGCATCGCAGCCCGGTATCGAGCGTGTTGCCGCCGGTCATGATGGACGATCTGTCCAGCAGTCTGGCAGACCCTGTGCTTGCGGCGCTGATGCACAGCAGCCGTGATTGTATCAAGGTTCTCGATCTCGCAGGTCGCATCCGTTACATCAACCCCACAGGCCTCTCTGTCCGCCAGCTGAATGCGGAGACCGATGTTGTCGGCCGTCACTGGTGGGAGCTGTGGCCGCTGGAAGCGCATGAAGTTGTGCAGGAAGCAACCCTCAAAGCCGCCGCCGGAGAAGCGATGGACTTCCGCGCCTTCGGTCCGACCGCGCGTGGCCGGCCGAAATGGTGGGATGTGCGCGTTGTGCCGGTGCGGGATGAGGCCGAACAGGTGAATGGTGTGCTGGTCGTCTCGAAGGATGTGACGGACGCCGTCACCAGCCGCAAGATGTATGACACCATCGCCCTGGAAATGCGCCACCGCCTGAAGAATGCCTTCGCGGTTGCCAGCGCGATCGCGAAGATCAGCGCGCGCCAGGCGCCCGAGCATCAGAGCTTTGCAGAAGATCTCGTGACACGGTTTTCTTCGCTGGCCGTGGCGCAGGGCAAGCTGGTCGATACGGCCAGCGATTTCCCGCTGCGCGAGCTGGTGTCCGACCTTGTGGATGCAGCCGGGGTCGCCGAAGAGGTCATCGACGTCAGCGGTCTGCCGGATTGCCAGGTGGATGAGGCGCAGATGCGCGTCATCGCAGTGGTCATCGGTGAGCTGACAACGAACTCGCTGAAGTATGGTGCGCTACGTACCGGCGGGTCCATTCAGTGTGAAGGCCATATCGAGGAAGACTGGCTGAACCTGACCTGGATCGAACCGCTTGAGGATGTGTCCGAGGGAGAGACAGAAACGTCTTCCTCCACGAATACTGGACTGACAGTAATCAACCGGATTGTGACTTCGGCGGGCGGGCAGGTTTCGCGCGTGCTGAACACTGATGGGTTGCGCGTAGAGTTCTCTCTGGTGCATCGCAGCGCTGAAGACACCGCAGACTGATTTTCCCATGATTGAAGGCCGCTTGAACGGAAACCGCCACCCGGCGGGGACCGGGTGGCGGACAGGCGCCTCAGGGGGTGGGGGGGACGCTGACGCGGCGCCTGGAGTTCCGTATTCAGAAAGACTTGCGGAAATTGTCCGCAGCTTTCTTTGCCTTGTCTTCAGCTTTTCCGGCGGCGCGCTGCGCATCGCCTTTAAGCTCCTGCACGCGGCCTTCGGCTTCCAGCATTTTATTGCCGGTCAGCTTGCCCGCCGCTTCTTTTGCGTTGCCGGCAATCTGATTGCCAACGCCTTTGACTGTGTTCTTGTTCGTCATGTTGATCTCCTTTCGGGCTACCAGCATGCCATTCGCGACACACGCCTGAATAACTTACGGGCATACGATTCAGTTCCCTGGGTTTCGAGATTTTTTTCTGTGGCATGGCAGCAACAGAGCAGGACATCGATTGTCATAAAAAGAGGCGCCTGGGGGCGCCTCTGAAGGTCTGGGGATGACAGGCCTATGGGCCTATGGGGCGTCAGGTGATGCTCCGGCCCCGGAGCGCGCGAACGAGAAAACTCACGACCAGAAGCGCCAGGAAGACGAAGAACAGGATCTTTGCGATACCTGCAGCGGCGCCGGCGATGCCACCGAAACCAAGCAGGGCGGCGATAATCGCCAGGACGAAGAATGTGAGTGCCCAACCAAGCATGGAAATCTCCTTTGTTCTGTGACCATTGGGGCGGTCTATGCAAAGGAAACGCATGGGGTGGGCTGCAGGTTCCGTGTAATGTGGGGGATGATTAAAAAATATTACCGCCTACTGAGGTATTCTCAAAGAAGGCGCCCGGCGCACACCATGCGGGGCAGCGCGCTGGGCAAACTTGATGTTGCTAGCCTTAAGTGAGTCGGGTGAGGACCCTGTCTACTAGGCTGGCGGTCGTATTTGGCATCCGGGCAACAGCATAGGCAGCAACGGCGACGCCTGCGAGCGTCAGCAGCGGCTGTTTCGATACCATGCGATTGACCGTGTCGAGTGACATGCCGGTCAGTGTGTCAATCGTATCGTCACGAATATAGGTGATAGTGTTGGCGGCTGCAGAGGTGACACCTGCGAACTCGTCTTCGAGCGGGACGCGGGGGCGGGTTGCCTTCCACATCGCGACAGCGGCGCCGGTAACAAGGATGCCGCCGACAAGGGCGCTGGCGCCGGCAATGCCGATGTGCGGCGCAAGCGCGACAACGGTTGCCCAGGTAAGCGCGCCTGCGCCAGCGAGCCCGACTACGGACCCACTGGCCATCAGCATGAGACGTAGTTTCAGGCTGCCGGTCATCGCTTAGCGGCGCGAAAGCAGGGCGAGCAGGACGCCTGCACCGGCGGCGATGCCGATAGATGTCAGCGGGCGTTCGCGGATGCGATCTTCCAGCTTGTGGCGGGCGTCATTTGCCTTCTCGGCAACATGCTCGGCGCCGTTCTGCGCTTTCTCGACTTTTTCGCCCATCGTGCGGCCGACATGCTCGCCAAAATGCGCGGCGGACGATTTTACGGCAGAAACGAATGTTTCGGCGGCTTCCTGCGCCGTGTGCAGATCATGGCGCGCTGCGGCGGCCGCAACGGCTTTCTTGTCATGCCCGTTTGCGCGGGAACGGGTAGATTTACGGGTGGCGGTTTGGGGGCTGGCCATCGCTTTCTCCTTTCAGTGTCCTGCAAACACTAACGAGGGAGAAAGCGAATGGTTCCGTAATAGGCCTGCGCGTCAGGCCAGCGGCTCAGCCTGGGCGTGGAAGAACAGGGCCTGGCTTATGGCAGCCTTTACCGTGTCGTCCTGGAACGGCTTGGTGATGAGGTAAGTCGGCTCGGGACGCTCACCCGTCAGCAGGCGCTCCGGGAAAGCGGTGATGAAGATGACGGGCAGGTCAAAGTCCGCCAGGATATCCTGGATGGCGTCAATGCCAGAAGAGTTATCCGCAAGCTGAACATCACACAGGATGAGGCCAGGCTTAACCTTGCGGGCAAGAGCGACGGCGTGTTTGCGCGTGGTGGCGTTGCCGACGAACTTGTGGCCCAGGTCTTCCACGAGATTGGCGAGGTCTGCCGCGATGATTGGCTCGTCTTCGATAATCAGGACCGATGTGGACAGCTGTTGTTCGATCTCGCGGTGCGCAGTGTCGAGCAGTTGTTCGAGTTCAGGGACGCTTTTCCCGAGAATTTCGCAAGCCTCCGGGCGGGTGAAGCCTTCGAGCGTGGTCAGAAGGAAGGCCTGACGCTGGATCGGCGCCAGCGCCCGCAGGCGCGCTTCAGGGGCTGATCCAGCCGATTTCCCGGAAGTTTCAAGTTTTGCCCCAGTTGTGGACCAGATTGCGTGGAAGAACCGGTAAAGAGTGACACGCGCCGAGGAGGCCTCGACCAGCAAGCCGGGATCCTCGCTCAGCGCCTGAAGGCAGGCGCGAATATAAGCGTCGCCGCTTTCTTGCGCGCCTGTAAGGGCGCGCGCGTACCGGCGGAGAAATGGGAGGTGTGGACCGTACTGTGCGATCAGATTCATAGGGGAACCTCTTTGCTATCTGAGCGTTTCAACGCATGGGATGCAGATTGGTTTCACGGGCTGCAGAGTTTTTTCGCTATATGCAGCTGACCATGGAACCTATCGATCATCGGGGCGTTTATGGCGCGAATAAGGCCAATTCGCCTCTTTGGGTGTGCCGGGCCGCAAATGGATGGAATTTAAGGCAAGTCATGAGTGACACCGGGAAACTGAATGGAAAAGACCCCGAAGGCCGGCGTGGTCAACGCCGCCTTGGCAACCGGGCAATCGGCGAACGTCTTCGTGAAATGTACGACGGCGTTTTGAGCGAAAGCGTGCCGGACGACTTCTTCAAACTGCTGGAGCAGGCGGAAGAGAAGGCCAAGTCTGGGAAAACCAATGCTGATGGTGATGCATGAGCACCACTCAGGCCCTTTCGCTGGCCGAATTCAAGGCGGCGCTGATTGAGGTGACCCCGCACCTGCGCGCCTTTGCGCGAAGCCTTTGTGGCGATCCGGTGCAGGCAGACGATCTGGTGCAGGATGCGCTGCTCAAAGCGTGGAATGCACGAGAAAGCTATACTGAGAATACGAGCTTCAAGGCCTGGACCTTCACCATCCTGCGCAACGCGTTTTATTCGGAAAAGCGCCGCAGCTGGCGCTCGACAGCGCTGGAGCCCGGCGTGGCGGAAGCGACGCTGGTTGCATCCGACAATCCCGACAAGGGCCTGGAGCTTGTGGCGTTACGAAACGCGTTGGAACACCTGCCGCAGGACCAACGCGAAGCGATCATTCTCGTTGGCGCAGGCGGAATGGCCTATGAGGAAGCCGCTGAAATCGTCGGCTGCGCTGTCGGTACGATCAAGAGCCGCGTCAGCCGCGCCCGCAAGGCGCTCGCCGAGCTGCTGGACGCCGATGCCAGCGCGGCGCCTTCCGCGCCTCAGGGGGCGAATGTGACCTCCGGGGAAGCCGCGTTCAACGACATCATGGACCAGGTCAACGTACTCAGCCGGCATAACGGATGACAGCTGGGGGCGGGGAAAAAAGAAGGGTCAAACGTAGCCGCCTGAGCCTTCGACTGCAGGTTATGGTGGCGATGGCCATTGTCCTCAGTCCACTGCTCATCATGGGCGCAGTGTATGCCCGCAGCGAATACCGGTTCAACGATCAGGTCCGGTATTTCGAGCTTGAACAGGACGGGCAGTCGGGCCTGCGTGATGTGGAGGCGACGCTGGCACGCACGCGCACGGCGCTGCGTTTGATCGTCACCAGCGACCGGCAATTGTCCTGCAACCAGCTTGCGCCCCGGCTGACGCCGCTGGACCTGCCTTTGCGCAATGTGATGCGGTTCGACGGCGAGGGCTCTGTAACTTGTTCCTCGACCGGAGATGAACTGATCGGCATGCCAATGCCGCAGCTCGAATGGAATGACCGGATGCGCAAGGGCCTGGAGTCGCTGGAGGTGAGCGGTGAGCGCAGTATGACGCTGGGCGACCCTGCAATCTACATGATGCGCCGCGCAACCGATGATAACGGAGAATATGCAGGCTCGGTTGGCATCACATTGTCGCTGGAAGAGATCATCTCGCGCCTTAGTGCCGCGAAGACGGCCGGCGTGACCGTATCCTTCGTGGTGCCGGGCGGCCAGGTGATCGGATCGAACATCGTGGCCGGCGTGCCGATGGAGTGGATCAGTGAAGGCGCGGCGCTAGACAGGCGAACCTACCGGCTTGAGCCGGAGCAGGGGCCGCCGCTGGATGTTGTGCTGCTGCCGATATCAACCGAGGGCTTGTGGCTGATGATCGGCTCTCCGGCGCCGCCGCAGCGCATGGAGGTTATCTTTGCCTTCATGGTGCCCATTCTGGCCTATCTTGCAGCGCTTCTGGCGGTGAGCTGGATTGCCGATGCGATGATCCTGCGTTGGCTGGAGCGCATCCGGATCCGCATCATGGATATGCGCGCCTCCAGTCTTTACACCCCGTTGGCGCCGGAACTGTCGCGCGCGCCTCTGGAGATGCAGCAGGTCGCCGAGGCATTCGACGATCTTACCAGTCGCGTTTCCAAGCATGAAGCCGACCTGCAAGGCGCCCTTAGTCAGATGAAGGCGGCGTTCCGCGAGGTGCATCACCGGGTGAAGAATAATCTTCAGGTTATGCTCAGCATGCTGAAACTGCAGGGCCGTGGGGAGCCATTGGTGGAGACGCAATCGGCCCTGAAGGTGGCGGCGCACCGGGTTGCCATGATGGCGGCAGTTCACCACACGCTGTTGAATGAGGGCGACCTTGATACGGTCGAGGCGATGGACCTGTTCAATGCGATCTGCAACCAGGTCGATGAGCAGCAGGGCTGGACCGAGGGCGGTCGCCACATAACTCCGGATGTCTCGCCCGCCTTGTTGCCCGCCGACATGGCCGTTCCGCTGGGGATGTTTGTGTTGGAGGCGGTTGGGCTTCTGTGTCCGGAAGCCGAAGAAGACGACGCCGACGTAAACCTCAAATTTGTTCGCCTTGAAGGCGGCGCCTGTTATCTCTCGCTTACCTGCGGGCGAGGGGAGAACGAGGACGATGCCGAAATGAACCGGGACACGAACCTGTTCCTCTCCGCTTTTGCACGGCAGATCGGGGGAACGGTATCGGTAGATGTCTCGTCGGCCGAGGTGATCACGATTGAGCTAACATTCCATGTCGAGCCAGTCAAAGACGCCGATCGCGAAGCTGAGGAGTAGGCTGGTCCTGGCGGCCTCACGGAGTGCTGCGGCAATCCAAAGAAAAAGGCGCGCCCCTGAGGACGCGCCTTTCTGGAGCATGGCTCCGGCCCGCTTATTCGGTAATGTCTTCTTTGACTTCCTGCGCCGTGTCTTCAATGGCCGAACCGCCCGCTTTCACGTCTTTGCCCACGCCTTCGACCGTGTTGCATGCAACCAGGAAAACAGCGGCTACAGCCATCATCGGAATAGTGATCGACTTTTTCATTCTTAGCACTCCTTTCAGTGAGCTGCAGATGGATCAAAAACGCGCCGCCCATGAACAGGTTCCCATCCGCCATCTGATTTTTTTAACCTTGCAGTGAGGACGGAACCTGGGGCGCTGCCAGGCGTTTCCTGATGAGAAGAGGTGGCGCATGAAGCTCGGGACTATTGTCAACGAGAAATCTGGCTCCGTGCCGGAAGATGGGCGCGATCAGTTGTTGGCCTTGCTGGAAGAGCTGGGGCATGAGGTGGCCCTGCCAGCCAGCCTGGAAGCTGATCTTGAGGAGCAGGTCGCGGGGCTGAACGCAGCCGGTGTGGAGGCGATTGCCGTGTGGGGCGGCGACGGCACGATTTGCACCGTGCTTCAAACTTCCAGCGATCGCACGCCTGTGCTGGTGCTTCCCGGCGGGACGATGAACCTGCTGCCGAAGCGCCTGCATGCGGGCGAGCTGAACTGGAAGAAGATTGTCGAGACTGTGTTGGCGTCACCCAAGTCGGAATGGATTCCGGCGGGGGAGGTCGGCAGGCAGAGGTTTTACGTTGCGGCCTTGTTCGGTCAACTGACACATCTGGGGGAATCCCGTGAGGCAGTACGGGAGGGCGCGCTGCTGGAGGCAGTCAGCATCCTGACCGACAAGGACACGCTGGATGTCGAGTCCAGTCTTGAAGTCGAGGTGAACCTCGCGGGCGAGCGCAGGGCGTTTCCTGCAACCGCGGCGGCGGTGCTGCCGGACGCGGATGGCGGTCTGGAAATCGCGGTGGTCGCGCCGGACAATCATCTGGACCTTGCCGCTGCCGCGTTGGATGCAATGGTCAAAGGCTGGCGCGAGGGCGCGCACTTTCACGCGGCGGGGGCAGCTTCGATCCGTATGCGCCATGCCAAGGGGGATGCGATTTCTGCGACCCTGGACGGCGAACCTTGTGAGCCAGGCGAAAGCGTGAGCGTGACTTATATTGCAAAAGCGGCCTGTGTGTTGGTTGCCGGAGGTGGAACTTGAAACTGGCCCACCTCGCAGACCTTCATTTCGGCCGGGAAAACCGAGACGCGTTGAGCGCTGCTGCGGGTATCATCCGGGAACTTGATGTGGATGCGATTGTGGTATCCGGTGACCTGACGCAGCGAGGTAAGCGGGAAGAGTTTCAGGCGGCGCAGGAGTGGCTTTCGAAATTCAGTGCGCCGGTGCTCAGCATTCCGGGAAATCATGACACGCCCTTGCTAAACCTGCCAGCGCGTGCAGCCGACGCATTTGGTCGATATGAGCGCTATTTTGGTGGCCTGACGCGACCGCTCCAACTTGATGGCGTTTCAATTCGCGGGCTGAATACATCGCGGGGATGGCAAGCGCGCATGAACTGGGCGGAGGGCAGCGTAAATCTGGATGATCTTGACGCGGCCATCGGGCCGCCGGATGCCTGCGAAGGTGAAGTTCGCATCGTCGCCTGCCACCATCCTTTCCAGTCTCCCGAGAAAGCCAGCCTGCAGACGGCCACGCGCCGCGGGGCGGAGGCGAGTGCGCGGCTGGCGGCGAGTCCGGTTCAAATCTTGCTGACCGGGCATGTGCATACGCCGCACGCAGAACTGATCCGAGAGCCGCAAGGGCGATATATCGCCATCACGGCAGGTACATTGTCGACGCGGCTGCGGGCGCAGCCGCCAGCATTCAACATTATCTCAATCCAAGACGGGATCGCGGTGCTGAATGTGCAGAGCTTTGAGGGCGGCCGGTTCCACGAGGCGACCCATGGAAGCTGGGACATTGAGCGTGTGGAGCCTATCCGTACACCACGTGTTGTCGAGATGTCTAAAAAATAGGGAGCAAAATGATGCGTAATGCAGCATTTGGAATGAGCGCAGCGTTGTTTGCCAGTATCGTGCTTTCGGCTTGCGGCGGGGAGCCTGAGCCGGTTGGGCCGGTGGAGCCCTCCTTCGACCAGACGACCGAGTCGACGGATACCGATGGCGAAGACAGTGTCCTCCCCGGAACGGGTCTTCCCTCTACGGAGCTGGACATTCCGGAGGGGGCGGCGCCTGGTGAGATTCCTGAAATCATGGAACATCACAACCCGGCGCCCGGAGATACGACCAGCGAAATGTTGGGCGAAACCCAAGAAGAAGCAGAGCCTCCGCTGTAAGGGCGCGCTTTCCGTTGCGGCATTTGGCGAGATTCCATCTTCGGTTTTATGGCCGACTGGCTTAGCCTGCGCTTAATAAAATACCGGACGAGGAAACGAGCATATGTCCCAAACCTTCACGATGACGATCAATGGCCAGGCAGTTTCGGGCAGCGAAACCTTTGGCGTTGAGAACCCTGCGACCGGCGCCGTGTTTGCGCAGGCGCCCGATTGCACGGAGACCCAGCTGGACGAGGCGGTCGCCGCAGCCCGCGCGGCACTGCCGGGCTGGAAAGCCATGCCGATCGACAAGCGCCGCCAGGCCCTGCAGGCGATTGCCGGCGTGATTGCACAGAATGCGGATGAGTTGGGCCGCCTGCTGACGACAGAGCAGGGCAAGCCAAATCCGGATGCGATGGGGGATGTGCTGGGCGGCGCGCACTGGCTGATGGAAACGGCCAAGCTCGACATTCCCGAACATGTTTCCGAGGATTCGCCCGAGCGCCTTGCGGTGACCCGTTATGGGCCGATTGGTGTTGTTGGCGCGATTGTGCCCTGGAACTTCCCGATCATCCTGCTGATGTTCAAGCTCGCGCCGGCGCTGCTGGCGGGCAATACGGTTGTCGTGAAGCCCGCGCCGACAACGCCGCTCACCACGCTGAGGGTCGGTGAGCTGATCCGGGGTATCCTGCCGCCGGGCGTGGTCAATGTCGTGTCCGGTTCTGATCGTCTCGGTCCCTGGCTGACAGCGCATAAAGGCATCGACAAGGTGAGCTTCACCGGATCGACAGAGACTGGCAAGAAGGTGATGGCGAGCGCGGCAAAAGACCTGAAAAAGGTGACGCTGGAGCTGGGCGGCAACGATGCTGCGATCGTGATGCCGGATGTGGACGTGGAGAAAGTTGCGGAGCAGTTGTTCTGGGCGGCGTTCCGGAATGCCGGTCAGATCTGCATTGCGACGAAGCGGATGTATATCCACAAGGACGTGTACGAACCTCTGAAAGCGGCGATTGTGGAGTATGCGAAGTCCGTGAAGGTGGGCGATGGATCGCAGCAGGGCACGCAGATCGGACCTGTGCAGAACAAGGCGCAATACCAGCGCGTTCTGGAGCTTATTCAGGATGCAAAGGACAAGGGATATAAATTCCTGATCGGCGGAAACGCAGCGACTGTGCCGGGCTATTTCGTGCCGGTGACGATCCTCGACAATCCGCCGGAAAATGCGCGGATTGTGCAGGAGGAGCAGTTTGGTCCTGTGCTTCCGCTGATGTCGTTCGATGATATCGACGAGGTCGTCGGGCGCGCGAATGCGTCTGTCTACGGACTTGGCGCCTCCATCTGGACAAAGGATCTGGACCGCGCGCAAGCGCTGGCCTCGCAGCTTCAGGCCGGCACTGTCTGGATCAATGAGAGCCAGCACCTTTCGCCTCATGCTGCCTTCGGCGGGCACAAACAGTCTGGGGTTGGCGTTGAGGGCGGGCAGGATGGCCTGCTGGAATTCTGTCAGGCGCAAACCGTGTTCATGCGCCGGGCTTAAGATATCTGAAGTTTAGTCGAAAACCCCTCCGGAAACGGAGGGGTTTTGTATTAAAAAGAACGTATACGGATTTAATGATTCGAATGGGGGCTTCAGCCGAGACCGCCCATCAGGGTGTATTTCACGTCCATATAGTCGTTCACACCATACTTTGAGCCTTCGCGGCCAAAGCCGCTTTCCTTGCGGCCACCGAAGGGGGCGATGGCGGTGGAAATGAGGCCTTCATTCATGCCGACGATGCCGTAATCGAGGGCAGCGGAGACGCGGAAGGCGCGGCCGAGATCCTGTGTGTAGGCATAGGCGGCGAGGCCGAACTCGGTGTCGTTTGCCATCGCGATGGCGTCGGCCTCGTTCTCAAAGCGGAAGAGCGCGGCGACGGGGCCGAAGGTTTCTTCCCTGGCGATGCGCGCGGCCACCGGCATGTCCAGCAGCACGGTTGGCTCGAAGAAGGTGCCGCCCAGCGCGTGGGATTTTCCGCCGAGCGCGAGACGGGCGCCTTTGCTGAGGGCGTCGTCGATATGGGCGGTGACGGTCTCGACGGCTTCCTCATTGATGAGCGGGCCCTGGTCTGTGCCCGGCTCCATGCCGTTGCCCACTTTCAGTTTTCTCACTGCCTCTGTGAGCTTCTCGGCGAAGGCGTCATAGATGCCGTTTTGGACCAGGAAGCGGTTGGCGCAGACGCAGGTCTGGCCGGAATTGCGGAATTTCGAGGCGATGGCGCCTTCGACGGCGGCGTCCAGATTGGCATCATCGAAGACGATGAAGGGGGCGTTTCCGCCGAGTTCGAGGCTGAGGCGTTTGAGGGTGGTGGCGCTCTGTTGCATGAGTTTCTTTCCCGTGGCGGTCGAGCCAGTAAAACTCACCTTGCGCACCGCCGGATTGGAAGTGAGCTCGTTGCCGATCTCTCCTGCAGATCCGGTGATGACGGAGAGCACGCCAGCGGGGATGCCAGCGCGGGCGGCAAGCTCTGCCATCGCCAGCGCGGTGAGCGGCGTGGCGGAGGCGGGCTTCACGACCATGGTGCAGCCGACCGAGAGCGCGGCGCCAGCCTTGCGGGCGATCATGGCGGCGGGAAAGTTCCACGGCGTGATTGCTGCTGTAACGCCTACAGGTTCGTGGGTGACGAGGATGCGGGCGCCGTTCTTGTGGGCGGGAATAATGTCGCCATAGGTGCGGCGGGCTTCCTCGGCGAACCATTCGATGAAGGAGGCGGCGTAGGCGATTTCGCCTTTGGCCTCGGTGAGGGATTTGCCCTGCTCGGCGGTCATGATGGCGGCAAGGTCGGCCTGGTTATCCATCAAAAGATCGAACCATTTTCGCAGGATACGGGCGCGCTCTCCGGCGATGAGGCCAGCCCATTCAGGGAAGGCGGCGGCGGCAGACCCGATGGCCTGGCGGGTTTCTTCTGCGCCCATTTTTGGGACGGCAGCGAGGATTTCGCCGGTGGCGGGGTTTTTCACGTCGAACCGGGCGCCGGAGAGGGCGCCGGTCCATTTGCCGGCGAGGAAAGCCTCGGTTTTCAGGAGGGAGGAATCCTTGAGATTCAGGGGCATGGGCAATTCTCCGGCGGGACTTATCCAACAGTCAGACCCTCATATAGTTCCCCAGAGGGCGTGATGCGATGGGTGGGGACAGGTGGGGCCGCAGGGGTACAGACCGTGTCAAACAATGTATTTTTGAGGCATTTCAGGATCAAATCGCGGACAGAAGAACACAATAGGAGGACGTTATGAGCGACCCACATCTCAAGGCGCTGGCTGCCTCGATGCCGTTTGCGAAGGCCATCGGGCTGGAGCTGATTCAGGCGGATAAGGAAGCTGTGATTGGCCGGGTTATCGTCGGGGCGGAGCACTGCACGGCGGGCGGAATTGCCCATGGCGGATTCCTGATGACGCTGGCCGATTGCGTGGGTGCGATCGGGGCATTTCTGAGCCTTCCGGCGGAAGCGAAGATGACCACGACGACCGAGAGCAAGACCAACCTGATTGCCGCCGCGCCGGAGGGCAGCGTTCTGACAGCGACTGCCGCGCCGGTAAGTGTTGGCCGCAGGCTTCAGGTCTGGCAAACGCGGATCGAAACGGAGGCGGGCAAGCTGGTCGCGCTGACCACACAGTCTCAGATGAATTTGTAGAGGAAAAAGACGCATGAAACTCGACGGTCTCAAGGTTCTCGATCTCTCGGCGTTCTTGCCTGGGCCGCACATGACGATGATGATGGCCGATCATGGCGCGGACGTGATCATGGTGGAGCCGGCCAATGGCGTGGGCGAGCCGGTGCGGGAGATTGGCGAGCGGACGCCGGACGGGACGACCGTGTGGTTCCGCAATGTGGCACGCGGCAAGCGCAGCCTGAAGCTGAACCTGAAAGACCCGGCGGGCGTGGAGCTGCTGCTGAAGCTGGCCGAGGAAGCCGATGTGTTTGTCGAGGCGTTTCGGCCCGGTGTGGTGAAGCGGCTGGGCGTGGGATACGAAGCGGTGGCGGCGCGCAACCCCAAGATCGTTTACTGCTCCATCTCCGCTTTCGGGCAGACGGGGCAGCATGTGCAGAAACCGGCGCATGACCTGGTGGTGCAGGCGATGACGGGGCTGATGGACCTTGGCCGCGGCCTGAGCGACGGGCAGCCGGCAGCGCCGGGGATTGCGTTTGCCGACGCCTCTTCCTCCCTCATGGCGCTCTCGGCGATCCTGATGGCGCTGTTCCGCCGGGAGCGGACGGGCGAAGGCGATTATATCGACATGTCGATGTATGATGCGGCCATTGCCTGGACGCCGAACGTGCTGGGGCCAACCTTTGGCAAGGGCGTGGCGCCGGAGCCGAAGAAGATGCGCAGCTTTGGCGGGGCGGCGATGAACTCGATCTATCCCACATCGGATGATGGGTTTATCGTGATCGGCGGATCGGAAGTGAAGTTTGCAGAAAACCTCCTGACAGCGCTGGGCCGTGTGGACCTGCTGCCCTATGCGAAGATCCCGCCGGGGGATGAGCAGGAGCCACTGAAGGCATTTTTCCGCGAGACGTTTGCCAGCAATACGCAGGCCCATTGGGAAGCATTCCTGGCGCCGGTCGATTGCTGCTGGGCGGCGGTGCGTAACCTGAAGGATGCGTTTGACGATCCGTTCACGGCAGAGCGCGGCATGGTGTTTACCGACGCCGATGGCAACCGGCATGTTGGCCCGCCAATCCGTTTCGAGAAGGAGCCGCCCCGGCCGAACCCGAAGCTGGCAGGCTTTGGCGAGCATTCGGTGGAGATTGCGCGCGAGGCGGGGTTGAGCGCGGAAGAGGCCGAGGCGTTGAAGGCGCGGGGGGTTATTTAGGGGCTGCGGGGCTGAGGCGGTTGGTGTTCTGGGTCCCGGTCTTCGTCGTTGGCGAAACCGGGATGACGGAGGGGGGGGGCGTCACTCATCCTGAGCGAAGTCGAAGGATGGACGGCAGGGCTGTGCCACGCCCCGGCTCGTCCTTCGACTTCGCTCAGGATGAGCCGTTCGAGATCTAAATCCGCCTACGCATTGCTTCCCACTCTTCCGCCAGCATGGCGCGGTGGCGGGGATCGGCGACGGAGATGAGGGCGTCGGCGCGGGCGTCGATGCTTTTGCCGCGCAGGCGGGCGGTGCCGTATTCGGTGATGACGACATCCATATCGGTGCGCATGACGGTGACGGCGTCTGGCGGGAGGCGCGGGACGATGCGGCTGATTTCGCCGCCCTTGGCGGTGGCCATCAGGGCGGTAATGGCGAGGCCGCCTTCGGAGAGAGCTGCGCCGCGCAGGAAATCATTGAGGCCGCCCTGGCCGGCGACCTGGCGGCCATTGATGAACTCGGCATTGGCCTGGCCGAAGAGATCCACTTCGATCACGGAGTTTATTGCGCGCAGGCGCGGGACGGCGGCGAGCGCGGTGGCGAAATGGGTTTTCGAGACGGGGTGGAAGTAGACGCGAGATTCGCTCGCCATCCGATCATAGAGCGCCTTTGTGCCGGTGGCGACGCCGGTATCGACGCGCAGGGTCGGGTCTGCGTCCAACATGCCGAGCACGGGATCTGAAATCATGCCGGAATAGATGCGCAGGCCGCGCCGCCCCTTGAGGGCGGAAAGGATGGCCTGCTGCACATTGCCGACGCCGAACTGCAGCGCGTCGCCTTCATCGACCAGCGCGGCGATGTGGCCAGAGATGGTTTCGAAGGCAGGCGGGAGCGGGCCGCCGGGAAGTTCCAGGATCGGGTGGTCATCCTCCGCCAGCAGAGCAAATTTCGAGAGCGGGATTTTGGGCGAATTGGGCGGGGCGGGCATCTGCGGGTTGATGATGCCGAAGAGGGGCACGCCGCGCGCCAGCATGAGGGGCGCGTAATCCGGGCTGACGCCGAGGGAGACGTTACCCTCATTGTCCGGCGGGGAAACGAGGAGGATGGCGCCATCGAGCGGGGTGGTGGCCATCCACTGCCATGCCTGGCTGTAGGAGAGCGGCAGGAAGCGCGTGCGCCCGGCATCGAAGGAGGGACGCTGGGCGGCGGGCAGGAAAATGGTTTCGGCGGCGGCATCGGGATGGAAGCCGGCCCAGTCGGTGATGTTGATGCCCGCGATCCAGGCGCCGAGGAAGGTGAGCCCGGCGGAGAGTTCCGGCTCTGCCTTGAACAGGCGCGCGAGGCCGAGAGGCTCGCCACTGGCGCCGCCGATGAAGAGGCGGGCCTGACCGGGCAGGCGGTGGCGGAACTGCTCGAAGGCTTCGGCGAGGCTGGGGAAGGGCAAGGCGGGTCTCTCCGGGATGGCGCGCAACCCTGTTAGCGGCCCCCTGCCTGCTTTAGAAGGGGGCGTGGAGCGCCGCCAAAAAAAGCCCGGCCAGAGGGCACTGGCCGGGCAGGGTCGAGAGAGCCAGCCGCCGGGGGTACGCTGGCGACTGGGAGGGCAGTTGGGGCGGGTCAGTGCAGGTCGCGCTGGTCCGGGTTTGGTTCGTAGGGGCGGGACAGGATCCTGACGCCCGGCTTGATGCCGGAGACCCAACCGTCTTCTGCGGGCGTGTAGGAGGCGTCGGCTTCGGACGTGGGCGGAAGGACACGGCAGCGGGCTTCTTCGATGAAGTAGCTGCCCGGCGGCTCGAAAATCCACGCGCCGCATTTGCTGTCGGCTTCGCAGGCGGCCTGGCATTGCTGCCATTTGCCATCGGCGGGGAAATCCACTTCCGCCGGATCTTCGACGGACATGTCGGTCGTCGTGCGGCCGGTTGGGGAAAGTTGGACGTTGAGCTGGACAGGCTGGCCTTCAAACCAGGGGCCAACTTCTTCCGGCGGGGCGATTTCGACCGGCTCGGCGGGTTCCAGCACCACTTCGCCCAGCGCGTCGCTGAGGCCAGCGGCGTCCTTGGCTTCGAGATATTTGCCGCCGGTGTTTTCCGCGATGCAGGAGACCTTCTCGCTCTCTTCCCTGGAGAGACCGAAGCCGATGACATGGGCGGTGAAGTCGATGCCGGCCTCTTCAAGGGCAAGGGCCGCGGCGCAAGGGTCCGGCGCGCAGGTTTCGAGGCCGTCGGTGACGAGGATGACCGTGGCTTTCTGCTCGGTGTAGCGCAGGGCTTCGGCGGCCTGTTTCACCGCGTCGGTCAGCGGCGTCATGCCTTTGGGGTTGAGCTTGTTGACCGTCGAGCGGAAGGCGGCCTTGTCGACCTTGCCGGGCTTGATGAGGGTCTGGATGTCCTTGCAGTCGCCCTTGCGGCGGTGGCCATAGGCGATGAGGCCGAGTTCGATATCCGAGGGCAGCTCGTCGAGCATTGCGGAGATGGTCTCGCGCGCGGTTTCGATGCGCGTGGTTTTCTTGCCTTCCGGCGTTTTCATTTCGGCCCACATGGAGCCCGACGCATCGAGCACCAGAATGGCCTGGCCGGGGGAGGCCGGCGTTTCCTCGCGGGCCTGCGCCGAGAGGGAAAGGCCGGTCGCCGCCAGGGCGGCGAGGGCGAGCGCGGCAGCCGAAGCCTGCAGCGGGCGTTGGGAGAAGCGTTTCATCTGTTCAGGTCTCTCCAGAGGGGTTCCAGGGACGATGGGGAAGGATGGAGGCCCGCGAAATGCAGGCCATTTCCTCTCAGAACAGCGTTTCGCCGCCAGACCGGACAGGCTGGCGGCGAAAATTTTCAGGGCTCGCGATGGGCGCCTTCTGGGGAGGCAGGCAGGCGGGCTGCCGTCAGCTCCGGTAGGTGCCCTGGCGTTCCAGCATCCAGCCGGGGTATTCGTCGGGCAGGCGCGTGATTTCGTTCAGGCGGTCCAGATCGTCGGCGGAGAGTTTGACTTCTGTTGCGGCGATATTGTCCTGAAGTTGATCGAGGCGTTTGGCGCCGATGATGACGCTGGTGACGGCGGACTGGTGCAGCAGCCAGGCAAGGGCGACCTGCGCAACCGAGCAGTCTTTCGCCGTTGCAATCTCGCGCATCGCTTCGATGGCGGCATAGCCCCGATCCATATTCACGGGCGGGAAGTTGAACGTGGCGCGGCGCCCGTCATTGCCCCGGCCTTCACGGTCATATTTGCCGGAGAGGTATCCCCCTGCCAGCGGGCTCCAGACCATCAGGCCGATATTCTCGGACTTCAGCATAGGGATGATTTCCCGCTCAAGGTCACGCCCCGCGAGGGTGTAGTAGGCTTGCAGGGAATGGATCGGGGCGAGGCGGCGCAGCTCTGCAATGCCAACCGCTTTCATGATCTGCCAGGCGGCCCAGTTGGAGAGGCCAAGATAGCGCACAGCCCCCTTGCGGACGAGCGAGTCGAGGGCGTCTAGCGTCTCCTCGATCGGCACAAGGGGATCGAAGCCGTGGATCTGGTAGAGGTCGATATGGTCGAGGCCGAGACGTTTCAGGCTGGCTTCGGCCTGGTAGAGGATGTGGCTGCGGGAGGCGCCGCGATGGTTCTGGGTGGCGCCCATCGGCCCCATGACCTTGGTGGCGATGACAACATCCTCACGGGCGACGCCAAGATTGCGCAGGGACTGGCCGAGGATTTCCTCGCTGCGGCCATAGGAATAGACGTTGGCGGTGTCGATGAAGTTGATGCCGGCATCGAGGGAGGTTTTGACGAGCGCGTCGGCTTCGTCCTGCTGAAGCTTGCCGATCTGGCCCCACATGCCTTCGTCGCCGCCGAAGGTCATGGTGCCGAGGCAAAGCTCGGAAACGAAAAGGCCGGAATTGCCGAGTTGTCGCATACGCATAGGGAGGGCTCCATTCTTTGGAAGTGGAATGCCCCTGATTTAAGGCGGGAAGGCCGGTGTGTCCGTCGCTGATCCTCTCAAAGTCTTGCCGGATTCTCTCAATTGCGCGTGAGGGCAGTCGCGCGCGGACGCCGACTGTGGTTGAGTAAGGCCATGATGACGGATCTTCAGACCCTCGCCGCCCTGCTCGACCGGCAAGCCCTGGCGCACGGGAGGGAAACGCCTGTTCCGGGGCTGCGCCTGACGCGAACGCAGGCGCCATCGGTGATCCGGTCGGTTTACCGCCCATCTTTTTGTGCGGTGCTGCAGGGGGCGAAGACCTCCATGCTGGGTGAGCGGACTTTCAAGTACCGGGAGGGGCATTGCCTGCTGGCGTCGGTGGATGTGCCGGTGACGGCACGCATCACGGAGGCCTCGCCCGAGCGGCCCTATCTGGCGCTGAGCCTGGAAGTGGACCCCGCTATGGTGGCCGAGCTGATGCCGGCGGCGTCAGAAGAGGCGGCAAGGGACGATGCGTTCTCCGCGCTGCATACGGACAAGCTGGAAGACGTGATGATCGATCCGCTGGCACGCCTGCTCGGCCTGCTGGATCATCCAAAGGACATTGCCGTGATGGCGCCGCTGATCCAGCGCGAGATCGTCTGGCGTGTCCTGAACGGGCCGCTGGGCGGTATGCTGCGTCAGGTAGGCCTGCGCGACAGCCGGGCCGGCCGCATCGGCCGGGCAACCGCCTGGATCCGCGATCACTTCCGCGAGCCGCTGCGCGTGCCTGATCTGGCCGAAATGGCAGGGATGAGCGTCGCGTCTTTCCACCGACACTTCAAAGCGGTGACGACGCTCTCGCCGGTGCAGTTCCAGAAGCTGATCCGCCTGCAGGAAGCCCGCCGGATGTTGCTGGAGAATAAGGAGGTGGCGGCAGTCGGCTACGCCATCGGCTATGAAAGCGCGTCGCATTTCAGTCGGGACTATAGCCGCCAGTTCGGCGCACCGCCGGCACGGGACATTGCCGCCATCCGGGCGCTGGTGACCCGCGAAGTTGCCTGAGGATCAGTCTTCTTCCGGCGGCTCGATCGCGTTCATCCAGGCAAAAAGCGGCTTCAGGGGCAGGATCCAGAGAACGCCGGCGGAAATATAAAAGAGTAGCTGAACCCATGCGGGCAAGGTGCCGACCGGGCCACTGAGGGTTGCAACGCCGATCACATAAGCGAACAGATAAGCCAGCATCAGCAGCATGGCGACAGGCTTTCGCGGGTTCTGCATCTGGGGCTCCGGCGGTGTTTCAGGATGGCTGCGACCAAAGCGACCCTTGATCCGGCCGCCCGTCAAGTGATCTAGGCGGCATGACAACAAGTGCAATTTCCCCCGTTGCCGCAGCCTGGATCCGCCGTTGGCTGATCCTTCTCGGCCTCATGGTCTATGCGATCATCCTCGTTGGCGGCGCAACGCGCCTGACGGATTCCGGCCTTTCCATTACAGAATGGCGCCCGGTCAGCGGGGCGTTGCCGCCGATGAGCGAAGCGGCCTGGATGGCGGAGTTCGACAAATACCGCTCGACCAAGCAATACCAGCTTACCAACTCCGGAATGGCGCTTTCCGAATTCCAGTTCATTTACTGGTGGGAGTGGGGCCATCGCCAGATCGGGCGGGCCATCGGGCTCGTCGCGGCGCTTGGCTTTGCCGTTTTTGCCTGGCGGCGCTGGCTGGGGCAGGGGCTCGGCTGGAAGTTGCTGGGCCTGATCGCGCTGGGCGGCCTGCAAGGCGCGATCGGCTGGTGGATGGTATCCAGCGGCATCGGGGAGACGGAGCGTATTTCGGTCGCGCCTTACCGGCTCATGACCCATTTCATGCTGGCGTTGCTGATTCTGGTGGTCGTTACCTGGCTGTGGCTGGATCTCAGCAGGCGGGCAAAGGCGGATGTGCCGAAGGCCGCGCGGCAGTCGGCCAAAGTGCTGCTGATCCTGATTTTCATCCAGATGGCGGCAGGCGCACTGGTTGCCGGGCTTGACGCGGGCCGCACCTATACCGACTGGCCGCTGATGGCGGGCGAAGTGTTCCCCGCACATTATATACATGCCGAGCTGGGCATCCGCAGTTTCTTCGAAGGGCGGGAGGCGACGCAGTTCAATCACCGCCTGCTGGCCTACATCATCTGGGCGGGCAGCCTTGCGGCAGCGTGGATGTTCCGGGGCACGGGCCTGCGCCGGGAGCTGGCAGTGCTGGCCGGCCTGGTCAGCGCGCAGGCGATCTGGGGGATACTGACCCTGCTGAACGCAGCACCGCTCGGGCTGGCGCTGGTCCATCAGGGGCTGGGCGTGGTGACAACGCTTTGGGCCGTCTACGCGGTCTGGCGCGCAGGCGGCCCGAAAGCGGCTGAGGCGACTAGTCCTTCAGCGTGACAGCGCTGGGATCAATGAAGACGACCTGATGGGTGCCCTCGGTCGTCTCACCGGCGACCACAACGACGCCGCCAGGAAAACCGCCAGCCGGCACAATGCCGTTGGCGGTTACCGCGGTCGGCGCGTCTGGCGCGGTCACGGTGATGCCATCGCGGACAGCAACTTCGCTGGTCGTCATGCCAAGGTCGGTTGAGAACTGGAGCGGGCCGCCATCCTCGATCGAGAGGAGGGCAGAGGTTTCGCCGCGCGTCAGCGCCGCCGTTGCGAAGGCACGCGGGGAGGCCACCAGCGTGTCATAGGCAAAGACGCAGGACTTGATCGGGAAGCCGGCCTCAGTGGTGGCTTCTTCGCGCCACTTCATCTCGCCATTGTCTTCGCTGAGGATGCCGGTGCGTAGCACGAGGTTGTTGGAGATCGTCCAGTAGGCGATCCGCATCAGGCCCATCGTGCCCGCGTCGCCGGTGCACAGGCCTTCGACCATCCGCTCTTCCGGAATCGGCAGGTCGATCTGCGCGGGTGCCACGAGGCCCTCGCCGAAGACGTAAGCCTTGAGGGCGCCTTCTTCAGTCACACCGGGGAAGATGGAAAGCTGCGCATCCTGGATATTTGCAGAGCGGCCATTGGCCAGATCTTTCAGATGGAATCGCGCCGGTTCACCCAGGCGATCGCCTTCCATGTCAAAAAATTCCAGGCCGCCAGCGTCATATGATACCGCCAGGACCGTTCCTGAGCCCGATGAAAGGGCGACATCGCGCACTTTTCCCTGAAGCGGGCGCGTGGACCAAACCGCAGGAAGTTCAATTTCGCCAGCAATTACAGTGTCTTGTGCTGCCGGTTCCGGTGTGGTTTCTTGTCGTCCACAAGCTGTTGCCGTAAAAAGCAGGCTCAGCCCGGCGGCTGCGTTGACAAAGGGAAACGCGGCGCTTAAACGCCAGCCCTTAATTTGCATTCCTGGAACTCCGATAAGCAGAGGCTCTGAGCAGAGCAATGAAAACTTATAACGCACCCGTCGGCGTAGAGAACAAGTGGGTCGTGATCGACGCGACCGACGTCGTCGTCGGACGCCTTGCTTCTTACGTCGCCAAGCGCCTTCGCGGCAAGCACCGCCCTGACTTTACTCCGCATGTGGATACCGGCGATCACATCGTTGTTATCAATGCTGATAAGGCCGTGTTCACCGGCAACAAGCTGGCAGACAAAGTCTACTACCGTCACACCGGTTATCCGGGCGGTATCAAGCAGACCACCGCTGGCAAGATCCTTTCCGGCCGCTTCCCGGAGCGCGCTATCGAACTCGCTGTGAAGCGTATGATGCCGCGTGAAAGCGCGCTGTCGCGCAAACAGTACGGCAAGCTGCGCGTTTACGCCGGCGCCGAGCACCCCCACACTGCACAGTCGCCCGAAGTCGTAGACTTCAAGGCGATGAACCGCAAAAACTCCAAGACGGCCTGATAAACATGACCGATACCGCGAACTCGCTGCAAGACCTTGGTGCCATCGCTGGTGGCACGCCTTCTGCCCAACCGGTGAAAGCCGCTGAGCCGAAGATCGACGCGCAGGGCCGTGCTTACGGCACCGGCCGCCGCAAGGAAGCTGTCGCCCGCGTCTGGATCAAGCGCGGCTCTGGCAAGATCATCATCAACGGCCGTGACCAGGAGCAGTATTTTGCTCGTCCGGTTCTGCGCATGGTTATCGCCCAGCCGCTGATCGAAGCCGGCCGTGAGACCGAGTTCGACGTGATCGCGACCGTCAAAGGTTCGGGCCTCATGGGCCAGGCTGGCGCTGTTCGTCACGGCATCTCGCGCGCGCTCGTTGCTTTCGAACCGACGCTCCGCAGCAAGCTGAAGCCGTTCGGCTTCCTGACCCGCGACCCGCGCGTCGTTGAGCGTAAGAAGTACGGCAAGGCGAAAGCACGCCGCAGCTTCCAGTTCTCGAAGCGCTAATCGCAGCAGCATATCATTTGTCTGGCGGGCGCTTCGGAAACGGAGCGCCCGTTTGTTTTTGTGCCTGACTGGCGGAGGGGCGTATGTTGCCCAAGGTTTTCATCGATGGCGAAGCTGGCACCACCGGCCTTCAGATTGCGGATCGGCTGAAAGGCCGCCGGGATCTTGAATTGATCTCCATCGACCCTGACAAACGCAAGGATGTCGATGCGCGCGCCGCGATGATCAACAAGGCGGACGCCGTAATCCTGTGCCTGCCCGATGATGCTTCGCGGCTGGCCGTCAGCCTGGTGACCAATCCCAATACCGTGGTGATCGACGCCTCGACCGCGCACCGCACATCGAGTGGCTGGATTTATGGCTTTGCCGAGATGGACAAGGCTCAGCGCGCCTCCATCGCTGCGGCGACGCGTATCTCCAATCCTGGCTGCTATCCGACAGGCTTCATTGCGCTGGTACGTCCGCTTGTGGTGGCCGGGATCATCCCGGCGGACTGGCCGGTGACGGTCAATGCGGTCTCAGGCTATTCGGGGGGCGGGAAGCCGATGATCGCCGAGTTCGAAGAGCGCCAGACAGAAGACAACTTCCGCATCTATGCACTCGGCCAGCAGCACAAGCACCCGCCGGAAATGAAGAAGTTCACCGGCCTTTCCCACACGCCGATGTTTACGCCTGCGGTCGGGCGCTACGCACAAGGCATGATCGTGGAAGTGCCGCTGCCGCTCTGGGCGCTGCCGTCCAAGGCCAAGCGCAAGGATGTGCACAAGGTGCTGACAGCGGCGTATGCCAATGAGCGCTTCATCAAGGTGGCGACGCTGGCGGAAGCGGACGCGATCAAGTCGCTGGATGCAGAAGGTTGCAACGACACCAACCGGCTTGAGATCTACGTGTTCGGCACGGATGAGCAGGCGCGCCTGGTTGCGCGGCTGGACAATCTCGGCAAGGGCGCTTCGGGCGCTGCGGTCCAGAACCTCAACATTGCGCTTGGGCTTGATGAAGGCGCCGGCCTCGTCGCCTGAGTGGCTGACGCCAAGGCAGAATGCCTTGAAGGGACAAGCATGCCGCGTTAGTGGTTTCCCCCTTGGCGGTGGATCGCCTCGGGGAGATTGCATGCCGGAATTCAAGGGGCCGAAGTTCAGCGCCAGCCGGCTTGCCAAATGGCTGGGGCGGCGGTTGGAGCAAACCGTCAGCACACGGCCTGGTACCTATGTATTCGAGACGCCGCCTTTCATCGCCCGGCAAACCGTCCGCAACCGCAAAACGGGCGCACGCACGCGCTTCCTGATCCGGTCGAAAAACGACCTGTCGATCGCCAAGCAGATCTTTGCATCGGAGGATTACCGGGTCGACCGGTTGGCGCGTTTCGCCGACATTCGTGCGCGATATGAGGCGATCCTCGCTTCTGGCCAGGTGCCGCTGATCGTTGATTGTGGCGGCAATATTGGCCTCTCATCCCTCTATTTTTCCGAGCACTTTCCGGAGGCGCGCATCGTGGTGGTGGAGCCCGACGATGCCAATTTTGCGGTGCTCAGCGACAATTGCCGGGGGCGGAACATCATTCCGGTTCAGGCGGGCATCTCGTCGGAATCCCGGCGGGGCCGTGTGGTTGATGTCGGGCGAGGCAGCGCCGCCTTTCAGGTGGAGGCTGATCCTGAGGGCGACCTGGCCTTTGTCACGGTGCCTGAAATCCTGTCCACACACGGCGCAGGCGCGGCGCCCTTCCTTATCAAGATCGACATTGAGGGGTTTGAGCAGGACCTCTTTTCAAAGCCATCGCCCTGGTTCGATGATTTCTATCTGGCAATCATCGAGTTGCACGACTGGATGATGCCGGGGCAGGCAAGGTCGGGAAACTTCCTCAAGGCGGTCGCGCCGCTGAACCGGGATTTCCTGCATATCAACGAGAACATCTTTTCGATTTCAAACCGTCGTCCCGCAGCCTGAGGCCTTGCTCAGGTTGGCAGCGGTTCGAACAGTCCCTGTTTCGCCGCGCAGACATCGGCATAGAATTCGGTGACCGCCGCAACGCCGGCATCCCGGTTGAACCGGTGCATGTCGTATTGGTCCCGCATGATCACGCCGGGAATTTTTCCGGCCAGCCGATTGGAGATGGCTGCTGCCAGAGCTGCCGCGTTGCCTTCCGGGAAACGGTTGTCCGGCCGGTCGCGGAAGATCTCCTGAAAGCCTTCAAGATCCGAGGCAAGCAGCGGCGTGTTGCAGGACATCGCCTCAAGCGCGACGAGCGCAAAGGGCTCGTGGCGTGAGGGCATCACCACCAGATCGGCAGCGTTATACCAGTCGGCCGGCGCCTTGGAGTAACCTGCAAAACTGATCCGGCAGTCTGGCCCGGCGAGGGCCTTCAGCGCTTCAGTTTCGGAGCCATCGCCAACGATCGCCAGGCGAATGTCGGAGCGATCAATCTTTCGGAAGGCGCGGATCAGCGTGTCGACGCCTTTTACCGGATCAAGCCGGCCTACAAAGACTGCAAGCGGCGTATCAGGATAGGCGCCGACGCTTTGGCGGCAGGCCTCAGCGGCGCCGGGCGCGCTGGCGTTCAGCTTGGGCGCCCAATTATTGACCTTCTTTACCAGGCCCTTGAAGGATTGCAGGCCTTCCATCTGCCAATCCGCAAGCGCATGCACGCCATCGAAATGCTCCATCGCATTCTTCTTGAAACGAATATGCAAGGAGATGACCGATGCCGGGCGGGCGGGCATAAGGCGCAGCCACTTCGCTGCCTTGCCGCCATGGCAATGGATGACATCTCCGCGCAGGCGCCGCAGCGTAGAGATCAGGCCAATCGGATAAATGCCATCGAAGGAGACCTGTTTCACCTCCGGTGGCTTCAAATCGAGGGAGTGACCCGGCAGGGCGGGCGTGATCACTGTCACATCATGCCCCAGCGCGGCCTGACCTGCAGCAAGATCAAACGCATAGCGATTGGCGCCGGAGATTGCAGACGTAGAGCAGACGTGCAGGATTTTCATAGCGTGGCAACCTCCCGCCGTAGCTCAAGCTAGTGGCGAGCCTCATCTGGAGCAGGAATACGTCGGAATCGCGGCAGGGCTGCCGCGCGCGCATTTTCTACTTTAACGAAGATGCGCGGGCAACAAAAAATGGTTTGCTTTCCCGCAAACACTGTCGCTGGCGCCTGGTATATTCATTCAGTCGGAAGCTTGATGTCTTCTGATCGTTTCTTGACGTATGTGCCAGGCGCAGCGCCCAGCCCCATGTCCTTGGGGGGGATCGCTTTTACCTTGCGGCCGGACTTCGGCTTCAGCCAGGCCCACCATGTCGGCCACCAGCTGCCCGGTATTTCCTGCGCGCCCTCAAGCCATTCTTTCGCAGAGCCTTGATCCAGCGGGCCTGGATTGGTCCAGTGCTGGTATTTGTTGGCATCCGGATGATTGATCACGCCGGCAATGTGGCCTGAACCGGAGAGAACGAAGGTGGTGTCGCCGCCAAAGATTTTCGTTGTGCGGAACACGCTTTCATACGGCACGATATGATCGTCGCGGCTGGCTTGCAGCATCACGGGGATCTTCACATTGCCGATGTTCACTTTTTCTCCGAGGACGGTGTACTCGCCCTTTGCAAGGCGATTTTCTGCGTAGCATTGGGAGAGGTACTGTTTGTGAACCGGGCCGGGGATATTGGTCTGGTCGGCATTCCAGTAGAGCAGGTCGAAGGGCTTGGGCTCTTTCCCCAGCATATACTGGTCAACCACATAGCGCCAGACAAGGTCGATCGGGCGTAGCCAGTTGAAGGTCTCGTACATGTCCTTGGCGGGCATAATGCCGCCATGGTTGTCAATGATCGAGTAGACGTAATTGCGACCGGGGCCATCGGTGAACACTTTGAGGTCGCCGGCAAGTTCAAAGTCCGACTGCGACGCGAAGAAGGTTGCCGAGTCGATCTTGTTGTATCCCGTTGCGGCCATATGGCCGAGTACGGAAGTGAGCAGGGTGCCGCCGATGCAATAGCCGACAGCATTCAGGCTCTTCGCGCCGGACGCCATCAGGGCGGCTTCGACAGCGGCGTAGATGCCCTTCCGGGCGTAATCGTCCCAGGTGAAGTCCTTGCTGACCTCATCGGCATTGCGCCAGGAGACAACGAAAACCGTCAGCCCACGGTCGACGAGCCAGCGGATCATCGAGTTCTTTTCCTGCAGATCCAGGATGTAGAACTTGTTGATCCAGGGCGGGAAGATCAGCAAGGGCTTGGCGTGGACCGTTTCCTGCGTCGGGGCGAACTGGATCAACTCGATCAGGTCGTTACGGAAGACAACTTCGCCCGGCGCCGTGGCGATATTCTCGCCAATGGTGAAGGGGGTGTGGTCGCTCTGCGTGATGTGGAGCTTGCCGCCGCCTTTGCGGATGTCTTCCCGCGCGAGGCGCAGGCCGGCCAGGACGCTTTCCCCGCCGCTTTCGATGAAGGCTTTCAGGGCTTGCGGATTGGTGCCTAGGAAGTTGGTCGGGGCGAGGCTGTCGGTCAGCAGCTGCATGAAGAACTTCGCCCGGCGGTGGATGGGTTCTTCAATGTCGGGCGCGCGATCGGCCAGGCTCATCATCCAGCGGGCGTTGAGGTCGTAAGCCTTCCGGATGAATTTGAAGGTGGGGTTGGCCTGCCATTCCGGGTCGGAGAAGCGCTTGTCCTTCACCGGGGGCGCTTCGGCCTCGAAACTCTCAGTGACCATTTCCTGCCACAGCGTCATCCAGCCCTGCATCAGGTCCATATTGGCCTGCATCAGTGCCATCGGATTGCGCGCGAGGCTCATGCCGACCTGGCCGAAGGCGTCTCCGGCGCCCATCGGGTCGCCCTGCGCCACAGTGCCCAGCGGGCCCGATCCGGTCAGGACTTCTGCAAGAAGGGACTGGGATTCGGTATTTGCGAGCGCCAGCGTTGTCATCAGGACTTGCAGATGTGCCGGGTCCTGCGCCATCAGCAAGGAGGCGAGGGATGGAGTATCTGCCGTTGGTGTCTTGTTCCCGCCCATATATCTTAGTTTCGCCCGGTTTTGTGGGCTTATCTATCCTTCAGAATGTTTGTCATTTAATGAGTTTAACCATGAAAATCACGGCGATTCCCCTCCTGATTGTGCCTGCCATGCTTGTGGCGGGGTGTACGTCATCGTTCACCAAGGTGAGGGAAGCCGTCAACAGTGCGCCTGAATGGTATGGCGAACGGCGAGCGGAAATCCGTGGCGAGGGGTATCCGGACCTTGCCGCGCTGCCGCAATCGGACCCCAAGAATGATCCTGGCGACCGCCTTCGGGCGCAGCTGGATCGCAGTGATGCGTTGGATCAGGCCTTCGCAGATGCGCGCGCTGAGGTTGCCGCAGGTGGCGCAGAGGAGATCCTGGCCATCGCGGAGAATATTCGTGGTAATTTCGACGCCATGCCGCCGGAAGCGGATTTCCTGACAGACGCCGAAATCACTGCCATCCGCAACAAATTCAATGTACCCCGCGTAACCCGAGACGAGTTCTGAGAGCCCCCCAAATGAACACCGATTTTCATAAAATCCGGCGCCTTCCGCCTTACGTTTTTGAGCAGGTGAACCGCACCAAGGCGGCGCTTCGGGCGAAGGGCGCGGACATCATCGATCTCGGCATGGGCAATCCGGACCTGCCGACGCCCAAGCATATCGTCGACAAGCTGATCGAAACGGCCCGCAAGCCGGACGTGAACGGCTATTCCGCCTCGCGCGGCATTCCGGGCCTGCGCCGCGCGCTGACCGATTACTATAAACGCCGGTTTGGCGTGGTGCTGGACAAGGACCGGGAGGTGATCGTCACGCTCGGCTCCAAGGAGGGCTTTGCAAATCTCGCCCAGGCCATTTCTGCGCCGGGCGACGTGATCCTGGCGCCGGACCCGTCCTATCCGCTGCACCATTTCGGCTTCATTATCGCGGGCGCCTCAATCCGCGGCGTGCCGGCGCATACGCCCGAGCAGTACCTGTCGAACCTCGGCCGGGCCGTGAAATATTCCGTGCCGCCGCCGACGGCTATGGTGCTCTGCTTCCCGTCGAACCCCACGGCGGCCGTCTGTGATCTCGACTTCTACAAGGAGGCGGTGAAGTTCGCGAAGAAACACGATCTCTGGGTGCTGTCGGACCTTGCCTACAATGAGATCTATTTCGACGAGCCGACGCCTTCGATCCTGCAGGTGGACGGCGCGAAAGACATCGCGGTGGAGTTCACCACGATGTCGAAGACCTATTCCATGGCCGGCTGGCGCATGGGCTTCGTGGCGGGCAATGAGAAGCTCGTCGGCGCGCTTGCCCGTGTGAAGTCTTATCTCGACTACGGCGCCTACACGCCGATCCAGGTGGCGGCTGTCGCCGCGCTCGATGGCCCGCAGGCCTGCGTGGACGAGACCCGCGCGATCTACAAGGCCCGCCGCGATGTGCTGGTGGACAGCTTCACCCGCGCGGGCTGGCCGGTGCCGAGCCCGAAGGCTTCGATGTTTGCCTGGGCGCCGATCCCGGAACAGCTGCGCCATCTGGGCAGCCTCGAATTCGCGCTCCAGCTCATCAATGAAGCGCATGTGGCCGTGGCCCCCGGCGCCGGCTTTGGCGAGCATGGCGACGATTACGTCCGCATCGCGCTGGTAGAGAACGAGCAGCGTATCCGTCAGGCTGGCCGCAACATCCGGAAGTTCCTCGCGGCAAGGGGCGTGAAGGAAATCAAGCCGGTCGCGGCGGAGTAGGGGCGAATTGTGCGGGGTGAGTGAACCTTCTGGTTCGCCGCCCTGCCAAGCCTATCTGACGCAGCAGTCCGGTATGACCTGTCCGGAACGATTGAAAATTGGCACGCGGCGCCCTGTAAAGTAGTACGGGTCCACATACCTTTCTTGTGTCGAAAAGACGATCTGGCCGTCCAGAAAGAGCGCTTCCGGTTTCAACTGCCCAGCATACCGCGAATACGGATGGCCGTTTTCGGAATAATCGACTCTCAAGCTGTCCGAGCGACCTGCGGCGTACGCTGTCAGTGCATCAACGCTCGGGCTGTCATTGCCGCAGACAGCAAAGCCATTCCATGCGTCCTCCCTCAGCCACTCATGTTTCCACGATTGAACCTCTTTCGTGGACGGATCGATTTCGTCCGGCTGAAAGGGAACGATCGGCCAGA
Source organism: Hyphomonas sediminis (assembly GCF_019679475.1). Lineage (NCBI taxonomy): Bacteria > Pseudomonadati > Pseudomonadota > Alphaproteobacteria > Hyphomonadales > Hyphomonadaceae > Hyphomonas > Hyphomonas sediminis. The sequence goes on along the minus strand of NZ_JAIEZP010000001.1, from coordinate 2,823,703 downwards.
CATCGTGATAGCCGTCGCTTTCATACTGCCCTCCGCGAAAGAATGCTCCACCCCCTTGGGATTTTCTTGCGCCGAACTCCCGGTAGTCTCTTTGATGGCTGGTGAAAGATGTTCCCTCGAAATCGAGACTTTCCAACAGTGCCCGAAAAGGGCGCGCGAACTCTTGATCAACCTCGCTCGAGCTTACCCATTCCTGCCCGTTGTCCGGTAACATGCGCAAGACATCATCCCGCCCTTCAGCGGGTACCTCCAACAGGCCCATGGCATGACAAAGATAGGTTAGTGCGTTCCGGCCACCGTTGATCGACCGGAGATATTTCTCATGCGCGCGGCTTGATCCAGTGTACGCGACCTTTTGATGGCCCCAAGGGCCCGGCAGGGCGCCAACGGGCTCAAATTCGGCTTCTGATTTTTCCAGCCAGGCCCGCCATTCTTCCAGGCTCGCTTTTGCGATGCCACTGCTCAGAAGTTCGATTTTCGCATACGGACTTTCATAGGCCTTGTCAGACAGATAGCCGATGGCAAAGCCAATGTCGTTGACGTCCGGATACCACATCAGCACCGGCAGAAAGCTGTCAGACGACAGGCTTGTATCTACCTTGTCTTCATGCCCCCACCACAAGTCAGCATCGCACACATCCGGTGTACGCACGCCGATCAGTTCGCCAGAGTTGGTCGGGACCAGCATGATGTGGGGCGCCATGCCGAAGAAGGCGCTGGACGTTGTGTAACTCCAGTTCTGTGTGATTGCCCCGCAACTTGCCACATAACCGATCTCAACGATTTCGCCGGTCGCCTTGACGCGTACATCTGCAAAGACGCGGAAAAAGCCGGAGGGCTCCGGCAGGTTTCGGCCATATGGTGCGCGACCGCTTTCGCCTGTCCTTGCCTCTCGGCAGCTGGCGACGAATGCGATTGCGAACAGGCCAATGGCAAAGTCTGCCACCTGAACCCAGCGGAACTTTTGACTATCGACGTCTGCAAGCATGCGTACCCTCCAGGAGAAATATAATCTCCTGTAAGTGTAAAAATTTCTGCTTCAAAAAGGCGGATTTCGACCAAATGCATTGACCCAAGTGACGGGACGCAGCTCATCGAACTGGGCGCAACGCCAGAGTTCGGAAGCCCGGCTTAGCGATGCGCACCGCTCCAAAGGTCTCCATCCCGCCTCTTCCCCCGCGCGCTCAAAAAGGGTAGGCAGCAGCCCGAACCGAATGAGATGAAAAGGGGCGCCTTGTGGGGCCTTTGAGAATTGGGATTGCCGGCCTTGGCCATGTGGGCTGCGGGCTGATCGAACTGGTGCAGCGTCAGGAACGCCTGCGCCTTCCGGGCCGTGTGGAGATTGTGGGCGTCAGCGCCCGGTCGCAGAACCGTGCCCGCCCTGTGAATATCGACGCCTACGCCTGGTATGACGACGCCGCGACGCTGGCTGAAGACTCGCGTGTGGACGTGTTTGTGGAGCTGATGGGCGGCTCTGATGGCCCGGCGAAGTTTGCCGTGGAATCGGCCCTGCGCGCGGGCAAGCATGTCGTGACGGCCAACAAGGCGCTGATTGCCAAGCATGGCAATGCGCTGGCCGCGCTGGCTGCCGAGAAGCAGGTGGACCTGCTGTTCGAAGCGGCTGTCGCTGGCGGTATCCCGGTGGTGCGCGTGCTGCGTGACAGCCTCGCGGGGACCGAAGTGACCCGCGTTTCGGGCATCCTGAACGGCACCTGCAATTTCATCACCTCGACCATGCTGGAAACCGGGCGTTCCTATGAGGACGTGCTGGAAGAAGCGCAGAAGCGCGGCTTTGCCGAGGCGGACCCGACGCTGGACGTTTCCGGCATGGACGCAGCCCACAAGGCGGCGATCCTTTCGGCGATTGCCTTCTCTGCAGACCTTGATTTTTCGAAGGTTTCGGTGCGCGGCATCGAGGAGATCGGCCTTCTGGACCTGCGCCTGGCTGACCGGCTGGGCTTCCGCATCAAATTGATCGCAGAGGGCGTGCTGACGCCGGCGGGCGTTGTGTGCCGTGTTGAGCCAATGGCGTTGACGAACGGTCATGCGCTGGCCCGGATCGACGGGTCGCTGAACTCTGTCCGCGTTGAAGGCGATCCTCTGGGCGCGGTCGTGCTGACCGGCCCCGGCGCCGGTTCCGGCCCGACGGCCAGCGCCGTGATGGGCGACGTGGCCAAGCTGTTCCGCCCTGCCATCCGCAATGCTTTTGGCCGCGCCGAGCACCATCTGGCCCAGCCTTTCGTGACCGGCGGGCAGGAGGAGGTTTCCCCGTTCTTCCTGCGCGTGCGCCTGACCGACAAGCCGGGCACGCTGGCGGCGTTAACCGAAGCGCTCGCAGAAGAGGGTGTCTCGGTCGACAAACTGCTGCAGGATTCTGCCGATGAAACCGGCGCGAGCCCTGTGGCCGTGGTAACCCATCGATGCCCGCGGGCGCAGATCCTGTCGGCCATTTCCCGAATTGAAGCGCTCGGCGTGACCGTCGAGGCTCCCAGATTGATCCGAATCGAGACGGCAAGCTAATTGCTTAAGCCGATCCAAACCCTACGCATCCCGACCGGACCCGGAGAGAAAATAAATGGATAACAATGTGCTGACCGCGAGCCTTGCCGATGCAATGGTCCGCGTGACCGAAGAAACAGCCATCGCTTCTGAGCGCCTTGCTGGACGCGGCGACGAGAAGAAGGCTGATGCAGCCGCTGTCGATGCCATGCGCAAGGCCTTCAATGCCGTGGACTTCCAGGGCCGCGTCGTGATCGGCGAAGGTGAGCGCGACGAAGCTCCAATGCTCTATATCGGCGAAGAGGTCGGCACTGGCAAAGGCCCGGCCATCGACATCGCGCTCGACCCGCTCGAAGGCACGACGCTGACCGCCAAGGCAATGGCAAACGCCCTCGCTGTGCTGGCGATTGCGCCGCGCGGCGGCCTGCTGCACGCGCCTGACACCTATATGGACAAGCTGGCCATTGGCCCGGGCTATCCGGAAGGCATCGTCAGCCTCGACGCCACGCCGGCCGAGAACATCCAGGCGCTGGCCAAGCATTCCGGCCGCCGGGTTGAAGACATGACGGTTTGCGTGCTGGACCGCCCGCGCCACCAGGACATCATCGACTCGCTGCGGTCGGCGGGTGCACGTATTGCGCTGATCAGCGATGGCGATGTGGCGGGCGTGATCGCGACCACCAACAAGCTGACCGGGATCGACATGTATGTCGGCCAGGGCGGCGCGCCGGAAGGCGTGCTGGCTGCGGCTGCGCTGAAGTGCGTGGGCGGACAGATGTATGGCCGTCTTGTGTTTCGCAATGATGACGAGAAGAAGCGCGCAACTCGCGTTGGCATCACCGATTTTGGCAAGACCTATAGCCTGAACGAGCTGGCTTCCGGCGAGACCGTGTTCTGTGCCACCGGCGTGACCAAAGGCAACCTGCTCGACGGCGTTCTGTTCCGCGATGGCCGCGTGCATACCCACACGCTCGTCATGACGTCCACGGACGGCATGGTGCGCTACGTGCGCAGCTCGCGCAAAGTCTGATTCAGCGTTACTGGCTGAGTTGTCTGTCCCGACCCTATCGCGGGTCGGGCAGTGCGCTTGGGATTGTCCTGGGCTTGACCGGGCTTTTGTCTAGGGCTTCTATGCAGGCGACATATGGGGCGCGGCAGGAGACTGGCGATTTGCCACTGATGCGAAGATGCGCCGGATGAACTTGCGCAGAGCGCGCAGTTCTTGAGGAATTCCGCTGAGAAGCGGTTTAACCGCAATGGGGGTCACTTGTTCAAACCCTTCATAATAAATCGGCCCGTTTTCTTTGGCTCGATTTCCATCATTCTCGTTTTCCTCTCGATCGGGATTATTTTCCCTGGGCGCGCCGAGCATATGTTCGGCGCGTTGCAGAGGTCTCTGTTGGATACGTTTGGCTGGCTTTATCTGCTGGTAGTGGCGATCATTCTGGTTGCCGTCCTGCTGATGTGCCTCGGGCGGTATGGGCGGCTCAAACTTGGGCCGGATGACGCAACACCAGACTTCAGCTTCGTGTCCTGGCTCGCCATGCTTTTTGCGGCCGGTATGGGGATCGGACTGATGTTTTACGCGGTGGGCGAGCCGATGAGCCATTTCATGGCGCCTCCGACTGCTGAACCCCGAACCGTGGAAGCGACCCGCGAAGCGATGGCGGTCACCTTCTTTCATTGGGGCATTCATGCCTGGGCTATTTATGCGGTTGTCGGACTGTCGCTTGCTTATTTCGGATACAGGTACAACCTGCCGCTGACGATACGGTCTGGCCTTTACCCTCTGCTCAAAGAGCGTATCAACGGGCCAATCGGACACGCCGTCGATATCTTCGCAATTGTTGGAACCATGTTCGGCATCGCCACCTCGATGGGGTTTGGCGTATCTCAGATCAATGCGGGGCTGAATTATCTGATTGGCTTGCCGATCGGACCTGCTGTTCAGCTGCCATTGATTGCAGTGATCACATTGCTGGCGACCATCTCGGTTGTCACAGGGCTCGACAAGGGCGTGAGAATTCTCTCCGAAACAAACCTTGTCGTTGCCGTCCTGCTTATGATCTTTGTGTTGATTTTGGGCCCGACGACGGAATTGTTGCGGGATTTCGTGCAGAATATCGGGCTCTATCTCGACTCCCTTCTGCTTCGCACGTTCAATATTTATGCCTATGAGCCGACGCCATGGATCGATGCGTGGACATTGTTCTATTGGACCTGGTGGATTTCCTGGTCGCCCTTCGTGGGGATGTTTATTGCGCGGATTTCTCGTGGCCGCACGGTGCGTGAATTTGTAACCGCAGTGCTTTTCATTCCTGCCGGGTTCACCTTTTTCTGGATGACCGTGTTCGGCAACACAGCAATTTTCTTTGATACAGGTATTGCCGCAGGCGAGTTGGGCAAGGCGGTCAGCGAAGACATCTCCGTTGCGCTTTTCAAGTTCTTCGAATACCTGCCTTTCCCCGTCATTACATCCACCCTGGCGGTGACCCTTGTTGCGATCTTTTTTATTACATCATCCGATTCCGGATCATTGGTGATCGATTCCATAGCGGCAGGTGGCGAAACCGAAACGACCACCGGTCAACGAGTGTTCTGGTGTGTCATGGAAGGTGTTGTGGCCGGCGCATTGCTCCTGGCGGGCGGACTGGGTGCGCTGCAGTCGGCGACGATCGCGAGTGCGCTGCCGTTTACTTTTGTGCTGCTTGCGCTTGTCTGGTCGTTGATCGTCGGAATGCGCGCAGACCTTCACCAGATCGCGCAATCTACGCAAAGACGAACGCCGGGAATGCAGCCTGCGGCGGGTCTGACCTGGCAGCGGCGTCTTGCGTTGATCCTGCATGCGCCGACGGAAGCGGAGGTCCGCAAATTCATATCCCGTGAAGTTCGTCCTGCGCTCGATCAAGTGGCGGAGGAATTGAGTTCGAAAGGTCTCGCGACGCATATCGTAGACGATGAAAAGGGGGGCGTTGCTCTTCGATCACCTGCGGAGGGCATGCGAGATTTCATCTATGGCGTAAGCGTTGTTCCGCAGCGACTCGCGTCGATTTCCCCGCTCCGGGCAAAGCCTGAGTTCCGGTTTGAGGCGCGAACCTACTTTGCCAGCGGTGGGCGCGGTTACGATGTTATGGGCATGCATAGAGATCAGCTCATCGCGGACATTCTCGTGCAATTCGAAAGATACCTGACGGTTCTCCAATCGCCGGAGGCCGAGCTTTTGCATGGCGCGCCCGAGCACGACCCTCAATAGATTGGGTGTGGTCTGACTGAAAATCGTCAGTCCACGGGCAGGCTTTCAAGTCCGAAGAGGGCGTATTGCAGGCTTTGAGCTATGCGGTTGGCGCGTTCCATGAAGAAGGTGGCGGCCTCCGGGGTGGTGGCGGTGTCGCGGAGGGTTTGTTCGAACAGGGCGAGCCAGAGATTGAAGTGGAATTGCTGGATATGGCGGTGTTTTGCGTGAGCAGGCACCGGGCGGCCGGAATAGCGGCCTGTGCCGAGCGCGACCGAGGACCAGAAATCTTTCATCGTATCGAGGTGTGGCCCCCAATCGGAGATGGCCACATCGAAGACCGGGCCGAGAACGGGATGAGCGCGTACGCGGGTGTAGAAGGTGTCCACAAGGGTGGAGATATAGTCTTCCGTGACGCCGAGGGCGGCGGCCTGATCGCGCAATTCCTGGCGGCGTTCTTCGGCGCTTCTGACGCGGTAACCGGTCATGTGAGGGCCTTTCTGTGTTCTTTTGGGCCTTTTCGGGGACAGTTTGGGACGATCCGGGACTTTAAGCGGACAGACAAGGACAGGGCGATACGTAGTTGACCGGGGCGCGGCTCAAAGACGCTGGGCCAAGACAATATCGTCAAACACCTTGTCGCCGACCTGGAACCGGCGGGTGCCGGCAAGTTCAAACCCGTTTTTCCGGTAGAAGGCGATGGCGCGCTGATTGTCTTCATAGGTGCCGAGCAGGAGGCGGGGCGCGCCGCGCTGGCGGGCGTCTTCGACGGCGGCTTCGATGAGGCGCGGGCCGGTGCCCGAGCCATGGAAGCGGGAGAGGACGTAGATGCGTTTCAGCTCCACATCGCCAGGTTCGATCGGGATGGGCAAATCCGGCGGGCAGTTGACCGCGTAGCCAACCGGCGCGCCTGTGGCGGCGTATTCGGCGAGCCAGACAGAGCAGGCCGGATCGGCCAGATACTTCGCATAGACGGCGGGCGAATGCTGGTGGGTGCAATGGCTGACCATGGCGTTGCCCTCGATCAGCTCGACATAGGTTTCCAGGAAGGTGGCCGCGCCGATATGGGCGAGGCGTTCCGCATCCTGACTATTGGCGCGGCGGAGGATGATGTTGCTCATGGGGCGGGCTGGGCCTCGGATTCGCAGCGGGCGAGGAAAGCCTCGATGGAGGCGATGGCCTGCTCGGCGCGACCTTCCCACGGGCCGGTGATCAGCTGGTAGGGCACACCGGATTTGCCAATCAGCTCGACAAAGCGATCATGCATCCAGCCGCGGATCTTTTCGCCGTCACGTACGCCGTCCTGCACGAAGGGTACTTCGGGCGTGGGGATGAGGTAGAGGTCTACCTTATCGGCATTGCCGATGGCGTCGACAGCTGCGTGGCGCTTACCGGCATAGCGCTCAAACCATGTGCCGGTGGCGAAGGCGTTGGTATCGCAGATGAGGACGCGGTTTGCGTGGCGGGCGGCCTCGTTTTCGCGGCGCTGCTGTTCCTGCGCGATGTGGATGAAATCTTCGTCCGTCCATTCCGGAATGTCGCCGCCTTTGAGCGACTGGGCGGCGAGTTTCTCCTCCCAGTTCTCGCGGCCATATTCGGCGACCCAGACCGTGTTGTAATGTTTTGCCAGCTCAATGCAGAGCGTGGTCTTGCCGGTGGATTCAGCGCCGACCAGCACGACACGCAGGACTTTTCCGCAACTCATTCTGCAACCGCCTTTCGCCATTCCATCAGGCCCATCACGGCCAGCGCAAGGAAGACGCCATAGAGCAGGGCCGTGAGGGAGAGGCCATTGTAAAGGCAAACCGGGATGTAGATGACGTTAGCGGCGATCCATAGCCACCAGCATTCGAGGATCTTGCGGCTCTGTGCCCATTGGGCGGCCAGGCTGATCGAGGTGACGAGGGCGTCCCAGAATTTGGTGGCGCCGCCGGCCTCGGTGAGGAAGCGGTAGAGCAGCGCGGTGGCCCCGGCGATGCCGAGCGCGGTGAGCAGCCATTCGAGGCGCAGGGCACGCGAAACTTTCAGGGCGCCGTGATTTTCCCCGCCGCGGAGCCAGAGATACCAGCCAATCAGGTTCATCGCGAAGAAGACGAGCTGCAGGCCTGCCGTGGCGAAGAGTTTCGACTGGAAGAAGATGAAGGCGTAAATGCCGACCGTGACGAGGCCGAGCGGGAAGTTCCAGATGCTCTGGCGTGTGACGAGCCAGACGCAGAAGACACCGGTGACGAAGGCGACCGCTTCAAGCGCGCTGGCGGCGCCTGTGTGCCAGGCGAAGGCGGCAATGCCGGCGGTAAGGAAAACGAGGCCGGCGAGCAGCGCCTGGCCGGGCAGGCGGGAACCGGATGTCTCAGAGGCTTGAGGCTCGGTCATCCGGTTCGCCTGTCGGAAGAAAAGAGGCCGGCTTATGAAGGCCGGCCTCGGATTGGATCAGGCTTTGCCCATCTCGATTTCGAGGTTCTGGGCGACTTTCTCGATGAAGCCTTCGGTCGTCAGGTAGCCCTGATCGGGGCCGACGAGGAGGGCGAGGTCTTTCGTCATGAAACCGGCTTCGACGGTTTGCACGATGACCTTTTCGAGCGTCTGGGCGAACTTGCGCACTTCGGGGGTCTCGTCCATGCGGCCGCGATGGTCGAGGCCCTGCGTCCAGGCGTAGATCGAAGCGATCGAGTTGGTCGAGGTCGCTTCGCCCTTCTGGTGGTTGCGGTAGTGGCGCGTGACGGTGCCGTGAGCGGCTTCGGCTTCGACGGTCTTGCCATCGGGCGAGAGCAGCACGGAGGTCATCAGGCCAAGCGAGCCGTAGCCCTGGGCAACCGTGTCGGACTGAACGTCGCCGTCATAGTTCTTACAAGCCCAGACATAGCCGCCCGACCATTTCATGGCAGCGGCGACCATATCGTCGATGAGGCGGTGCTCGTAGGTGCCCTTGAAGGCGGCGAACTGGTCCTTGAACTCGGTTTCCCAGATCTCGGCGAAGATGTCCTTGAAGCGGCCGTCATAGGCTTTCAGGATGGTGTTCTTGGTCGAGAGGTAAACCGGCAGCTTGCGCTGGAGGCCGTAGTTGAACGAGGCGCGGGCGAAATCGCGGATCGACTCGTCGATGTTGTACATGCCCATGGCGATGCCGGCGCCGGGGAAGTCGTAAACTTCTTTTTCGATGACCTTGCCGTCTTCGCCTTCGAATTTCATCGTCAGCTTGCCCTTGCCGGGGACGAGGAAGTCAGTGGCGCGGTACTGGTCGCCGAAAGCGTGACGGCCGATGATGACCGGCTTCGTCCAGCCCGGAACGAGGCGCGGGATGTTGGAGATCACGATCGGCTCGCGGAACACGACGCCGCCGAGGATGTTGCGGATGGTGCCGTTGGGCGACTTCCACATCTTCTTCAGGCCGAATTCCTCAACGCGTGCTTCGTCCGGCGTGATGGTCGCACATTTGACGGCGACACCGTATTTCTTGGTGGCTTCAGCCGCGTCGATGGTGATCTGGTCGTCGGTTTCGTCGCGTTTCTGGATCGACAGGTCGTAATATTTCAGGTCGATGTCGAGATAGGGGTAGATCAGCTTGTCCTTGATGATCTGCCAGATGATCCGGGTCATCTCGTCCCCGTCCATCTCCACAATCGGGTTTTTGACCTTGATCTTCGCCATTTTTTAGAATCCTTGCGCTGCGTACGGTTTGCCGGGGCTATAGCAGACCCACAGGCGGCGTCAAAACCCGGAAGGTAGGCACTCATGCAAGGCAAACCTGCAATTATCCTGCACGCTCCCCAGTTGGGCGAAAATATCGGCGCGGCGGCCCGTGTAATGCTCAATTTTGGTCTGACGGACCTGCGGTTGGTGCGCCCGAGGGACGGCTGGCCGAGCGAGGCGGCCGAGGCGATGTCTGCCGGGGCGCTGGGGCAGGGTGTTGAGGTGACGGTGTTCGACACGCTGGAAGCGGCGATGGCGGACCGGACCTATACCATCGCCACGACGGCGCGGCCGCGCGGGATGGAGAAGGCCGTGTTTGGCGCCGCCGAAGCGGTGGACGACCTGAAGGCGCGGGGCGGGAAGGTGGCCGTGCTGTTCGGGGGCGAGAAATCCGGACTGCCGAACGAGGCGGTGGCCTTATGCGACGCGATCCTCACCTATCCGGTGAACCCGGATTTCTCATCCCTGAACCTGGCGCAGGCGGTCGGCGTGTTCTGCCATCAATGGGGGGCGAGCGCGGGGCTTGGCGGGAAGTTTGAAGGCAAGGCCGAGGGCGTGGGCGAGACGGCGACGCGCGAAAACCTGATCGGCATGTTCGAGCATTTCGAGGCGGAGCTGGAGCGGGCAGGTTATTTCTATCCGCCGGAAAAGACGCCGGTGATGATCACCAATTTGCGCAACGCTCTGGTGCGTGCTCAGTGGACGGAGCAGGAGGTGCGCACCTTCCGCGGCGCGATCAAGGCGCTGAGCCTGGGGCGGGGGAAGGCGCGGGTTGTGCGGGAGGACTAGGTTTCCTCACTCCGCTCATTCCCGCGAAGGCGGGAATCCGGACAGGGTTCGCATTGCCTTGCGAGATCCCCGCCTTCGCGGGGATGAGCGGGTCACTTTTAAGCGGGATACTGGCGGGCGGATGGGGCGGAGGCCCTCACCTCCCACCGCCTTTGGCGGCGGGCCCCTCCTCTCCCGCGCAAGGGGAGGTGAGGGTCATTTGAGTCGCGCCGCAAACGGTTAGCGAGTTCTTAAGAAACTCGTGTGACTTTTCTACTCAATCATGAAGCAAAGAATTTGCCGAAGCGGGCGGTCTGGCGGGGATGCGTCCGGCCGGTTCGTGTGTGCTTTGTGCTGCGTGATCTGCTGCCCCTTGCGAACAATTATGGAGATGACCTGTGTCGCAAACTGCCTATCTGGTATCCTGCGAAGTGCTGTGCGGCGAGGGGAGCGATGGCGCCCTGGAAGGCATGGACCGTGCTTATCTGATCGTGGCCGTCAACGCCGCGAGCGAAGATGAAGCATTCACGAAAATCGAAGATTCCTTTGACGAGGAAGGTTACGCGCTGGTCGAGGCCGAATGGGTCGCGGCAGCAGACGAAGTGGAATGGGATGACGCCGAAACCGAAGCCGAGGGCAAGGACCTGATGGCACGGCTGGCCAGCATTCCGGAAGAAGTTGTGTACGGACCGCTCTATCCGGCTTCCGACGAGGAAGAGGAAGACGAGGTCGAAGAGGCCGCCTGACGGAGGCCTTGGTTGGTTAAACTGGGAAATGCAAACGGCCACTCTGGGGAGTGGCCGTTTTTTTTGTTTCCCGTGGAGGGGTGGGGATTACTTGCCCTTCCAGACAGGGGCGCGTTTTTCGATGAAGGCGCGGGGGCCTTCTTTATAGTCTTCGGTGGTGACCAGGCTGGCGAAGGCCTTGCCGGAGTCTTTCCAAAGTTCTTCATCCGACTTGGTGAAGGCATCGAGCGCGACGGTGCGGCTGGCGAAGACGGCGAGCGGGGCGTTGGCCGTGATGCGGCCGGCGAGCTTTTCGGCTTCGGCCATGACTTCAGCTTCCGGAACGACCTTGTTGACCATGCCCAGCTCGTAAGCGCGCTGGGAGGAGAGCGGGTCGCCCGTGAGGATGGCTTCCAGGGCGGCAGCCTTGCCGATCTGGCGCGGCAGGCGGAAGAGGCCGCCAGCACCAGCGACGAGCGAGCGCTTGACTTCCGGCAGGCCGAAATTGGTGTCGTCCGCGGCGACGATCAGGTCGCAGGAGAGGGCGATTTCTGTGCCGCCAGCGAGCGCCGAGCCGGTGATGGCGGCGATGAGCGGCTTGGTGCGCTCGCGCTTGGCGATGCCGGCGAAGCCGCCTTTCTTGGTGGAGAGGGCGCCGCCATTGCCGGCGGAGATTTCTTTCAGGTCTGCGCCCGCGCAGAAGGCCTTGCCGACGGCGGTGAGGATGCCGACCCAGACTTCCGGATCTGCTTCCATCTGGTCGAGCGCGGCTTCCATGGTGGCGGCCATTTCGCCGTTGATGGCGTTGCGCGCCTCCGGACGGTTCATCGTGATGATCGCGACATTGCCTTTTTTGACGTATTCGACGGGCATTTCTGGGCTCTCCCTAAATTGAGTTGGGGAGAGCTAAGAAGGTTTCCGCAACGTCGCGCAAGAACCCCTCTTGCGCGACGTTGGGGCAAGTCGGCGAGCTATGGGCCATGAAGCTGACACTTGATCCTGAATATGAAGCCTTTCGCGCGGAAGTCGCTGAGACCCTCGCGAAAAATGTCCATCTTGCGCCCACGGCGGACGACAAGGGGTATAAGAACCCCAAGCGGATCGCCTGGCAGAAATTCCTGATCGAGAATGGCCTGGCGGCCCGCACGATCCCCAAGGAATATGGCGGATACGGCGCGGAGCCGGACATCCTGAAGGCGCGCATCATCGCCGAGGAATTTGCGCGCACGCGCATTCCCGGGCCGATGGCGGGGCAGGGCATTTCGATGTTCGTGCCGACGCTGCTGGAGCTGGGCACCGAGGCGCAGAAGCAGGCTTATATCCGCCCGACCATCCAGGGCGAGATGATCTGGTGCCAGGGATATTCCGAGCCAGGCGCGGGATCGGACCTTGCCGCGCTGCGCACGAGCGCAGTGGAAGACGGCGATCATTATGTAATCAACGGATCGAAGATCTGGACCTCGACGGCGAAACAGGCCGACATGATCTTCTGCCTTGTGCGGACGGACCCCGCCGCGAAGAAACATGAGGGCATCACCTACATCACCTTCCCGATGAGCACGCCGGGGATCGAGGTGCGCCCGCTGGTCGACATGACGGGCACGGCGAACTTCAACGAAGTTTTCTTCACCGATGTCCGTGTGCCGAAGAGTGGCGTGATCTTTGCGCCCAACAAGGGCTGGCAAGTGGCGAATGCCACACTGACCCATGAGCGCGGCATGCTGGGCGACCCGAACGCGACCAAGGCGCGGCTTGTGGAGCTGATCGCCCTGATGCAGGCGGAAACGATGAATGGCGAGCGGCTGATCGACAATCCGCTGCTGCGCGACCGGCTGATGAAACTTCAGGCGGAAGTCTATGCGATGCAGGCCAATGGCCTGCGCATCACGACGAGCCGGTTGCAGGGGCAGCCGGCAGGGCTGGCGGGTCTTGTGGTGAAGCTGCAGGGATGTGATCTCAATCATGAGATTGCACGCCTGGCCATCGATGCGCTGGGCGATCTGGGCATCCTCTATGAAGAGGGCGAACATCTGCGCGCGAATGGGAGCTGGCAGTGGCGGTATATGTATGACCTCGGACTGATCATCGGGGGCGGTACGGCCCAGATCCAGAAGAACATCATTGCGGAACGTGGCCTAGAGATGCCGCGTGAGCCGAAGCTGGCGAAGGCTTAAGACTATGGAATTTGCACTTTCTGAAGACCAGCGCATGCTGCAGGACAGCCTGAAGGGCGTGCTTGGGGACGCCGCTTCACTAGACCGTATGCGGAAGATTGCCGCAGACGATGTCGGGGAAGGCTCTGCGCTGGACGAGGCTTTGGCCGGGTTTGGCCTTTCGGCGCTGCCCGTGCCGGAATCGGCGGGCGGGTTGGGGCTGGGCGCTCTGGACGCTTGTCTCGTGCAGGAGGCGCTGGGCTATAATGTGGCTCCGTCGCGTTTTCTGGCGACAGCGGTCGCGGCGCGGGTATTTGCCGGCAAGCCGGAGATCCTCGGTGGGCTCGCTTCGGGCGATGTGAAGTTTGCGCTGGCGGTGACGGAGCTGTTCTCCCGGCGCGACGGTGCAGGCGTGGAGCTGAAAGGCGGCAAGCTTTCCGGCAAGAGCCTGCTGGCCCAATCGGTGGACGGGGCAACGCACCTTCTGGTGGCGGATGCGGCCGGAACGTTGCATTCGGTGGAGGCCGCAGCAGCGGGTGTGACCGTGATGCGGACGATTGACCGGACGCGGAGTTTCCATGAAGTGACGCTGGACGGCGCAACGCCGCTCGCCAGCGCGACGCCGGATGCTGAAACGATGGCTTTCGCGCGCCTGCTGGTGGCAGCAGACACACTCGGCGCAGCGCAGGCGATGATCGACAAGGCCGTCGCCTATGCCAAGGAGCGCCAGCAGTTTGGCCGGGTGATCGGTTCGTTCCAGGCGGTGAAACATATGTGCGCAGAGATGGCGGCCAAGCTGGAGCCCTCGCGCGCGCTGATCTGGCATGCGGCGCACGCGCTGGACATCGGCGACAGCGAAGGCCCGTTCATGGCGAACCTTGCCAAGGCGCACCTGGCCGAAGTGGGCACGTTCGTGGCCCGCACCTCGACCGAGGTGCACGGGGGCATGGGCTTCACCGATCTTGTCGGCCTGCACTACTGGTACAAGCGCATCGGCGTGAACCGGCAGCTGCTGGGTTCGCCGGAGCAGGCCCGCCAGACCGCCGCACAATTGCAAGGACTGGTTGTGTAGAGCTGCTGCACCCCACAAAATAACAACTGTGCCGCGAGTTTTGTCTTGCGGTTAACCAAGAGTTGTGCGATCCCATCCGCATTATACACGTTATGGTCGTATTTTGCGGAGGTGATCTATGGCGACGATTGAGATCGATTATGCGCGGTTGGCGCGCCGGGCCGAGGAGTTTGGTTTCCGGCGTGGCGAGTTTGTGGAGCTGAAGGCGGGCCTGCTGCTGGCGGCGGAGTTGACCGGGCAGACCATGGCGACGCCGGAGTCGATCACCTGGATCGACAGCCTGACCGGGATTACCGGCTGGGTGACCGGGAGCCCCGTGGACGGAATCTTCATTTCCGTTCCGCTGACCGAGGCGGGCGTTGGGGCCGTGCGCGATGGCAGCTTCGTGCCCGGCTGGCCGTCGCTGGCGCATGTGTGTTGCGAGGGGGAGGCGTGCGCGGGCGTCTATATCGGCGTCTATGCCGGGGCCAACAAGGATGCACGCCGGCGCGTGATGATGGCGGCCGGTGTGATCCGTGTGGATTGCTTCGCGGCGGTGCCATGCTTTGCGCGCGGAGCGACAGAAGACGGCAAGCGCTCGATGGCATCGCTGGGCTTCCAGCCAATCGAAGGCGGGTTGTCGGACCTTTGGGGGCAGGAGCCGCTGGCGGCAGGGCAGATTGTGACGAAGGAGGATGCGGCATGAGCCGGTATCCTTCGATTGGTGAGCTTGTGCTCGCCCGGCCATTGCCGGAAGGAGCGCTGGAGACCTATTCCGCGCGCCCGGCCCGAACCCTGGAGGAATACCAGCAGGCAATGGCTATCCGCGCGGCGGTCTACATGGCCGAGCAGGACTGCCCGTATGACGAAGAGTATGATGGCAATGATTTCACGGCGACGCATATGGTCGTTTATGCTGGCGCGCGCCCGATTGGGGCGATCCGTGTGCGGTGGTTCTCTGGATTTGCGAAGGTGGAGCGCACATCGATCTTGCCTTCGTTCCGGGGAACAGCGGCGCTGAAAGTGCTGCTGGCGGAGACGTTCGAGATTATCGCGCGCAAAGGATACCGGCTGGCGTTGGCGCAGATCCAGGCGCGTCTTTGGCCGACCTGGAGCCGGGTGTTCCGCTGCCGGCTGGTGATCGAGCGGGAAGGGTTTGCATTTTCAGGCTTTGAGTATGCGGAGATGGAAATCCCAGTACCGCGCCATCCGGAAGTGTTGGGGGTGAGAGCCGACCCACTTCAGGTGATCCGACCGGAAGGTGCGTGGGACGATATGGGGGTGCTGGACAAGTCCGCCGGGCGACCGACGGACGGGGCAAAAGCGGCGTAGGCGGTGCTGATGCCTTCCCGAGAAGTATACGGCGTAAAATGACACTGGGGACATTTGCTGGCCGCGCGCTTGTTTTTGGAAACAGCGCGGGCCAGAACAGCGCGGAGGCCCGCCTTTGGTGGGTGAACGCGTTGCCGTTTTTTGCGGGGGTGACCCATGTCCGACATTGTCCAGAAGCTCGATGCCGCCGCTAAAAAGGCGCCGGTTGTCCCGGTACTTGTGGTCGACTCTGCGGCCTCTGCAGCGCCGCTGGCGCAGGCGCTGGAAGCGGCGGGTGTGACAATTGCGGAAGTGACGCTGCGGACCGCTGACGGGCTGAAAGTGATTGAGGCGATGCGCAAAGCAGCGCCAGGGCTGATCGTAGGCGCGGGCACCGTGCTGAGCGGGCGCGATGTGGAAGCAGCGCTGGCGGCGGGGGCGGAGTTCCTTGTTTCGCCCGGCATGTCGCCGGGGCTGCGCGCGGCGCTGGGCGGACGGGAGCAGCTGATGATCCCCGGTGTGGCGACGGCCAGCGAAGCGATGACCCGCGCAGAGGAAGGCTTTCGGCGGCTGAAACTGTTTCCGGCGGCGGTCGCAGGCGGTGTTCCGGCGCTGAAGTCTCTCGCCGGACCGCTGCCGCATTTGAAGTTCATGCCGACGGGCGGTATCACCGAAGGCGATGTGGTGAGCTATCTGGCGCAGCCGAACGTGTTTGCCGTAGGCGGATCATGGATCGCCAGCCAAGCCGATATTGCGGCAGGCAACTGGGACAAAATCACGGGGATTGCCAAGCGCCTGCTGGCGCCTGCCTGACTGGGTCAGCGAACGAGCTTCAGTTTCCTGGCGACCAGTAGCGCGGATTGTTCGATACCGTCCGGGCGGCCACCGGCCAGCCAGAGCAGCGTGTGGACCGTTGCATAGGTGGCTGCGCCCGTTGCGGACAAAACTCCAACCGTGAGGATGTTGTCCCACAGCGTGTCTGGCAGATTGAGTGACCGATCGACGACCATTACGGCACCCGCCATCATCAGTGTCGATATAATGGAGCGCGCGAAGTTCCGGACCTGATCGACAATCCGGATACTCAGAAGGCGCTTCAGAAAGGCGAGATTTACGATGGTCGTGAGGATGGTAGAGGCTACATAGGCCACCAGCAGGCCAAGGAAGCCGTGGGTCCATGTGCCGATGACCAGGCAGGTGACCCGGATAACAAGAAGTATCACATCGCGACCCAGCATGACCCGCGTCTTGCCCAATGCCATCGCGACGGATCGAATAGGCCCAGCGGCCATCAACAAGCTGGCGCAGGGCGCGAAGTACTGGACCACGATGATCGCCCGGTCCCAGCCCGGGCCAAGCATCAGGGGCACAAGCGGATCGGCCACGAGCGCAAGCCCAACGCCCATTGGCAGCGCCATCGCAACAGTTGCAGCCTGTGCCTTGAGATAGGCGTGGCGAAACCGGTGCATGTCGTCAGCCAGGCGGCTGAACGCCGAGAGCAGCGACCGGATGATCGGGATGAGGGCGATGTAGGAAATGTCTGTCGACAACTTGTTGCCGATGTGAAGCTCGCCGAGCATCGCCTGGCCGAAGCGCTTGCCTGCGATCAGGTTGGCACTTTCCGAGGCGAGCCGGTTTACGACCATGCTCATGCCCAGCCAGATGGAATAGCCCAGCAGTCGCTGCGGTGAGCGAAGCGAAAGCTTCGGCAGCCTCCGGGCGGCTATGTAGGTCACAATCATGCTGGCGAGGGCGCCAGCAATGAGGCCCACGACAAATGCCCAGTAGGATTTCCAGATGAGCGCGACCGCGATGCTGACAATGATCTGACAGATCTTGGAGGAAATTTCGGCGTACACATCCCATGTGAAATTCAGCGACCGTGCAAAGTTCTCAAAATATGGGTTTCTCAGGCCAAAGATGATGAGCTGTGCCGATAGTGCCATAATCACAGGTGCGACTTCTGGCATGTTGAACATTCCCGCCAATGGATACGCGAGGGCGAAGAGAAGAAGGGACACCAGGACAGATCGGATGATGGATATCGTCCAGGCGGTGTCGAATTCATCATCGGTCGGGGATTGGAGCGCGACGAGCGCGGTCGTCACTGGAACATCGAGAAGCCCGGCCAGGACGCCGATGATCGCCATTGCAAGGGCGATGACTCCAAAATCTTCCGGAACAAGAATTCGCGCGAGCACGATGGTGCTGAGGAATGCGAGACCGTAGCTCACCAGCTTTGCGAGGCCCAGCCAGGCGGTGGCGCGGATTACGCGACCTGGCGAGACTTCCTGTTCGTTACCGAAATTGGCCGGCGTATTATTATCGGTCATAAGCGCATCACTTGGACTGTTTCAGTTCGAAACGAAAGCATCGGGGGCGCGGTCACAATGAGATTATTGTGCCATGCACCAAAAATGATGCCCCTGCGAGGGGTACCCCTCTCCCCAGCATTGCAGTTGCTACAGATTTTATTTGTGGGCGGGGCAACCAAAGCGCGCATCTGGGGTGGGAACAAATCCTGCATTTGGCAAGCCGGAAGGCGAATAGTGCCCGATCCGATAGTGAACATGGGGGAGGCGTGATGCGTGGGGACACAACAGGGCGTGCAGGCGGATGTGCGGCTGGCAAGAAGCACAACTGAAGGCAGGATTTACAGGACCAGCGTATGATACAGGCAATTGAAGCCTGAGATTTTACCAATCCTGATCGAATATCGGCTAACCACGCGGGGGATTGCCTTGATCGTGGCGAGGTGCCGGATTAACCTTAACGACGGGGGCGTAATTGTTAGTAGAATACAAGAAGTGGGTGGATTGTGAATAATATTACTGCGCTGTTCGTCGGCGATGGGCCGCTTTTGACGCAATGTGTCGACGCCTATGTTTCAATGGGCGGCCAGGTCACAGCGATATTAACGCATGACGCTGCCATCGCCAGCTATGCTGGCACTTCCGGCTTCCGTGTGCTGAATAAAAATGAGGCATCGGCGAACGATTTGGATGCGCTCGAATTCGACTACCTCTTCAGCATCGCCAATCTCGACATGCTTCCAGGGGAGCTTATTTCGCGCGCGCGCAGAAAGGCGATTAACTTCCATGATGGCCCGCTGCCTCGGTATGCCGGCCTGAATGCGACCTCCTGGGCCATTCTGGCAGGAGAGAGCGGGCACGGCGTGACCTGGCACGAAATGACCGACAAGCCGGACACCGGTGGAATTGTGGACGTCGAACCGGTTTCTATCGACCCCAATGACACGGCATTTAGCCTTAACGCCAAATGTTTCGAAGCGGGCCTGAGCGCTTTCAAACGCATTCTTGCTTCGGTGTCCGCTGGAGACGTGCCGGTACGCGCGCAAACGGGCGAGCGCACCTACTTTGGAAAATTCAAACGCCCGGCGGCAGCGGCAACTTTGCGCTTCGATGTGCCGGTTGAGGAAGTTCTGGCTCTGGCGCGGGCGATGTCTTTCGGGCCTTATAACAATCCGTTGTCCGCGCTGAAGCTCTGGACCGGTGAACGCGTTCTGCTGGTGAACGAGCTTGAGCTCTCCGGCAGTGCGCAATCCGTTCTGCCGGCGGGATCTATCGTGGGACATGACGCAGACGCCCTGATGGTAGCCGTTCAGGGTGGCAGCCTTGTGCGCTTGAAGGGCATTACGGATTCAGCTGGTGCGCCGGTGTCGCTTACAGGCCAGAAGGATCTGGGCGTTGGGGCTTGTTTGCCGTCGCTCTCAGACGATGCGGTTGCCCATCTCGATGGGCTGGTGAAGTCCGCTTCGAAAGCTGAGCCATTCTGGCTGGCGCAAAGCGCGCGTACGCCAGCTGCCGAAGGTGTGCCTTATCCGCGCGCGATGGCGCCGGCAGCGGGTGTTCATGAGTTTGCTCTGGCAGATCAGGCGGACGTGGCAGTAGCGCTTTCGGCGCTTGCCGCCTGGTCCGCTCATGTCAGCGGGGCTGCTGCGGTTGCCGTTGCGCTTTATGATGCCGATCATGTTTCCGGCCTTGGCCAGAGCGCCGCCTGGTTTGAGCCGTGGCGCCCGGTTGTGCTGGATGTTTCGCCGGCCGAAAAAGCAGGCGAACTGACACAGCGCGCGCGCGCCCTTCTTGAGGCCGCCAAGGATAAGGGGCCGTTGTCCGTCGATGCGTATATGCGCCGGGCGCGGACAGAGCGCGCACAGGGGCGGGCAACTGACTTTGCCATCGCGCTGGAGCTTGGCGCGGGGGCGCCGAAGCACCCGAACGCTGATATTGCGATGCAACTGGTGGCCGGCAAGGCAACCTTGCGATTCTCCGCCGCTGCATTCGACGCCCAGGTGGCGGCGACGATGGCGGCGCATATCAAGGCCGCATTCGACGCGCTGATCCGCGCGCCGGAACTGAGCGTTTCCGCAATCGAACTTTCCGCCGCCGATGAGCTGGCGATGCGGGCAGCATTCGAAGCCGGAGCGAACGTCAATGTTCCCTTCGTTTCTATGCATGGCGGCGTGCAAGCACAGGCGGCCAAGACGCCAGCCCGAATTGCGCTTCAGACGCGGGAAGCTTCGCTGAGCTATGCGGAGCTGGACGAAGCTTCCGACATCGTCGCGGCGCAGCTGGCTGCGCGCGGTGTGCAGCCGGGTGAAACGGTCGGCGTTTGCATGAGCCGCTCGATCGAAATGGTTGTGGCTTTGCTGGCCGTACTGAAGTCGGGATGTGCCTATGTGCCGCTTGATCCGGGTTATCCGGCGGATCGCCTGGATTACATGCTCGAAGATTCGCGCTCCCGCTTCGTCGTGACCAATGTGCAGGGTGTGGGTGAAGGTGTGCGTGCAACGCGCCTGACGTTTGATGAGCTTCGTGCTGGCACTGCGGACGGATGGGCGCGGCCTTCGTCGAGCGCTCAGGACCTTGCCTATCTGATCTACACCTCAGGTTCTACGGGCCGGCCGAAGGGCGTGAAAGTGCAGCATGGCGCACTGGCAAACTTCTTCGCAGCGATGGATAAGCGCCTTCCTTACAAGGACGGTGATGTCTGGCTGGCCGTCACCAGCCCCAACTTTGATATTTCCGTGCTGGAACTGTTCTGGACGCTGTCGCGCGGACTGACCGTGGCGCTGCATGGCGCTGAAGCAAAGAAGAGCAAGCCGTTCAGCCTGTTCTATTTTGCCGCTTCTTCGACGGCAAATGCTGACCAATACAAACTGTTGTTTGCTGGCGCGCGGTTTGCCGATGAAAATGGCTTCGAAGCGATCTGGACGCCGGAACGTCACTTCCACGACTTTGGCGGTTCGTATCCGAACCCGGCCGTGACCAGCGCAGCGCTGGCGTCGATCACCAAGAATGTGCACATTCGCGCCGGAAGTTGTGTTCTTCCGCTGCATCATCCGGTCCGCGTTGCCGAGGACTGGTCGGTCATCGACAATATCTCCGGCGGCCGGGTTGGTCTGGCGATTGCGACGGGCTGGCAGCCGAACGATTTCGTGCTTGCGCCGGACGCTTTTGCGGGCCGCAAAGATACACTGCCGGAGCGCATTGATACGCTGAAACGCCTGTGGCGCGGAGAAGCGGTGCCATTCGTAAATCCGAATGGACAGGAAATCCCTACGCGGATTATGCCGCGACCGGTTCAGAAAGAACTCCCGATCTGGCTGACCATCGCGAAAGCGGCCGAAGCCTTCGAGAGCGCTGGCCGGCAGGGATTCAACGTCCTGACTCACCTTCTCGGGATGTCGGTTGACGAGCTGGCGGGCAACATCGCGCGGTATCGCGCGGCGTGGAAAGCTGCAGGACATGCGGGCGAGGGGCAGGTGACCCTGATGCTGCACTCCTTTGTGGGCGACACCGATGAGGGCGTCCGCGAAGTCGTCCGGGAGCCGATGAAGGCGTACCTGCGTACTGCTGTGGATCTCGTGCGGGATGCGGCCTGGACTTTCCCGACGCTGGTTCAGCGCGGAGAACAGACCGGTCGCACGGCACAGGAAGTTATGGACGCCGAACCGCTTACGCCGGACGAAATGGATGCGTTGCTCGATCACGCTTTCGAGCGCTATTTCCAGACGAGCGGCCTGTTCGGGTCCGTTGAAACCTGCGCAGAAATGGCGCGCCGCGTTCATGGTGTCGGCGTCGATGAAATCGGTTGCCTCGTGGATTTCGGTGTCGACCAGGATCTGGCAATCGAACATTTGCCCTACCTGCGCCGCGTCATGGAGCGGGCCGGGGCACTGCCCGCCAGCGAGGCGCGTTTTTCTGTGGCTGAGGATCTCGAATTTTTCGGCGCGTCGCACCTTCAGTGCACGCCGTCGATGGCGATGATGCTGGGCGGGGAGCGTGAAAAGCTTGCCGGGCTTGAGGTGCTTTGCGTGGGAGGCGAGGCCCTTCCGATGGACCTGGCGCGGGCGCTGCGCGCTGATGCGCCCCAAGCCAAGCTGTTCAATATGTATGGCCCGACTGAGACGACGATCTGGTCGACCATGTGTGACCTCACAGAGTTTGGAAACTTCATTCCGCTAGGCGAAGCGCTGATCAATACGACGCTGCGGATCGATTCCGCTAGTGGACGGGCGCAGCCTGCGCTGGCCGCAGGAGAGCTGCTGATCGGTGGCGACGGTGTCACGCTCGGCTACTGGGATCGCCCGGAACTAACAGCCGAACGCTTTGTTACGCTGGCGGATCGCCCTGGGGAGACCCTGTACCGGACTGGCGACCTTGTTCGCCGTCATCCGGACGGGAAGCTGGAGTTCCTTGGACGGATCGACCACCAGGTAAAGCTGCGGGGACATCGTATCGAACTTGGCGAAATCGAAGCGGCCCTGGTGGGCACCGATGAGATCGCCCAGGCTGTCGTGGTGGCGCTGGGGGATACCAGCGAGAGCAAGCGCCTTGTGGCATATTGCGTTTCGAAGCCGGGCGCCACGCCGGACTTCAAGGCGCTGAAAGCCCAGCTTTCCCAGGAGTTGCCGGAAATCATGGTGCCCGCGCAGTTTGTGTCGCTGCCGGCATTCCCGCTGACACCCAATGGCAAGATCGACCGCAAGGCGCTTCCGGCGCCTGACGCGGTCACCAGCGGCGTTATGGAAGCTGCGGACAATGAAGTCGAACAGCGCCTGTCGACCCTGTGGTGTGAGCTGCTCGGATTGAGCGCGCTGGATGTGAACGCCAATTTCTTCGATCTGGGGGGGCACTCTCTTCTGGCCTTCCAGATGCTGCGCCGCGTCCAAGCAGAATTTGATGGCAATGTCAGCATAACGGACGTCTTCCGTTTCCCGACAGTCAGAACGTTGGCCACCCGTATCCGCGAGGGTGAGGGTGGAGATAAGGACAAGG
Source organism: Hyphomonas sediminis (assembly GCF_019679475.1). NCBI lineage: Bacteria > Pseudomonadati > Pseudomonadota > Alphaproteobacteria > Hyphomonadales > Hyphomonadaceae > Hyphomonas > Hyphomonas sediminis. The sequence continues at coordinate 2,800,973 of NZ_JAIEZP010000001.1, read as the reverse complement.
TGAATGCAGGGATAGGCCGGGCGCAAGCGCGCCTCGCGGCCCGTCGCCGTCACCCAGCAGGAGCGTAACTCCCATGGCCGATGAGAACAGTATCGCCATTGTTGGCATGGCCGGACATTTTCCGGGCGCGCGTTCTGTCCGAGAGTATTGGAACATGCTGTCGGCAGGGCGCGATGCCACCCGCTGGCTGAACGAAGAAGAGCTGATCGCCGCTGGCGTGCCGTTCTCCACTATTCAGGATCCGAACTATATTCGCGCAACAATGCAGTTGCCGGATATGGAAATGTTCGACGCTGGATTCTTCGGATTCAGTCCGAAGGAAGCTGCGATCCTCGACCCTCAGCACCGTCACTTTTTGGAATGCAGCTGGGAAGCGCTGGAGGACGCCGGGCATATGCCGGACAAGTTCGATGGCGCCATTGGCGTGTTCGGCGGATGCGGCATGCAGGCCTATCTGGCATTCAACCTGCTCAGCAATCCGGAGCTGGTGGAAAACTGGGGGATGTTCCTTCTGCGCCACACGGGCAACGACAAGGACTTCCTGACGACGCGGGTTTCCTACCTGCTGGACCTGCACGGGCCGAGCGTTGGCGTGCAGACGGCTTGTTCAACGTCTCTGGTTGCAATCCATCAGGCGTGCCAGAGCCTTTTGTCGCGCGAATGTGATATGGCGCTCGCGGGCGGCGCCAGCATCGACCTGCCGCATGGCCGCGGGTATCGGTATGCGGAAGGTGAGATCCTGTCATCCACCGGGTACTGTCGCGCGTTTGACGATGCTGCCGATGGGACGCTGTTTGGCAGCGGCGCAGCAGTTGTTGCGCTTCGCCGCCTAGACGACGCGCTGCGGGATGGCGATAACATTCATGCGGTGATCCTCGGCTCCGCCATCAATAATGATGGGGCACGCAAAGCCGGATATCTGGCGCCAAGTATTGATGGTCAGGCGATGGCTGCCTCTGAGGCTCTGGCTGTGGCGGGCGTCGAGCCGGACTCCGTTGAATACATTGAAGCACACGGAACAGGCACGCTGGTGGGTGATCCGATCGAGCTGTCTGCGCTTCAGCAGGCGTATGATGGCGCAGGCGCCGGCTCCATCGGGATCGGCTCTGTGAAGACCAATATCGGCCACCTCGACACAGCGGCTGGCATCGCCTCGCTGATCAAGGTTGCCCTTGCCATGCGCGGCGAAAAACTGCCTGCGACGCTGAATTTCAACAGCCCCAACAGCCGGTTCAATTTCGGACGCAGCCCGTTCAAGGTCGTTGGTGACAGCCGCGATTGGCAGCGCGGCGCGAAGCCGCGCCGGGCCGGGGTCAACTCCCTCGGCGTAGGCGGAACCAACGCGCACGTTATTTTGGAGGAGGCGCCTGCGCGCCCCGGCGCAATGACGAGCGGCCCCTACGTGTTTCCGCTTTCGGCAAAAACCAAAGAGTCCCTTGATGGCCTGATCGCGAAATGGCGCGATTTTTCAGGTGATCCGGGGCCGGATTTCTGCATCGCAAATGCAGCCTTCACTCTGCAGACGGGACGGCGTGATTTCAATCACCGCGCCGCAGTTGTCGCGTCAAACATGGCAGAACTTGCGGATCAACTGTCGGCAAACGGCGCCTGGAAAAGAACTGCCGCCACGGCAAAGGATGCCAAGCCGCGCATCGTATTCATGTTCCCGGGCGGCGGCGCGCAATATCCGAATGCCGGCAGGTCTCTGTACAAGAACAATGCTGTGTTCCGCACCGCAGCGGACGCATGTTTCGCGGCCCTGGAGCCAAGCCTCGCGAGCGATCTTCGCAAGGTGATGTTTGCGTCCGAAGACTTTACCGCAGGATCAGCGGCGCTGGAGCGGCCGACCTATTCCTTGCTGGCAGTCTTCATCGTTGAATACGGCTTGTCGAAACTCTGGGAGAGTTGGGGCGTAACGCCCGATGCCGTGATCGGGCACAGCGCGGGAGAATACGCTGCCGCAGTTCTGGCCGGTGTCATGTCCTTGCAGGATGCTATTGCAGTCGTTTTGGAGCGCGGTGCGCTGTTCGAAAGCGCGCCCGCAGGCGGAATGATCAGTGTTCAGCATGATGAAGCGAGTGTGCGGAGACTGCTGGGTGACGATCTCGATATTGCCGTTCTGAATTCGCCACAGGTGACGGTTGTTTCGGGGGCGGATGAACCGCTTGCCGAGTTTTCGAAGCGTCTTGCAGCCGAAGGCATCAAGCATGCACCGGTGCGCATCAAAGTGGCCGCGCATTCGCGTATGCTCGATAGCGGGCTCGAGCGGTTCCGTAAGCGGCTGGAGAGCGTGAAGCTGTCTGCGCCCAAGGTCGATTTTATCAACAACCTCGTGGGCGAAGTTGCCGACCCGAACCTAATGTCCAAGCCCGACTATTGGGTGAACCACCTTCGCGGGTGCGTGCGATTTGCCGATGGGCTCTCGGCGGCGCTTTCCTCGCCGGATGTTATTCTGGTTGAGGTGGGGCCGGGGCAGGCGCTGTGTGCGCTTGCCGGGCTGGTGCAATCGGAACATTCTGCTCGGGGATGCGTGCCGACATTGCCGACAGCCGTCGATCCGCAAGACGACCAGGCTTACGCGCTTTCCGCATTCGGCAATCTCTGGACGCTCGGCGTTCCGGTAGATTTTGCGCGGGTGCGGAAAGGGGAAGGGCTTCGGCGGATATCGCTGCCGACTTACGCCTTTGAGCGGCAACGTCACTGGATCGAGCCCGGAAAAGGCCGGGCGGATAACGATGACGAGGTTCAGCAAATCCTGCGGCGTGCCGACATATCCTCCTGGATTGAGGCGC